>JBIJDL010000094.1:0-15691 GCA_044344195.1 Candidatus Hydrogenedentales bacterium | reverse complement strand
ATCCGGTGACGCTATCGCGCCCGCTCGGCCACCACCCGAATGCCCAGGTTCGGGTGTACGGAATCGGTGGGTGCTTCATTGCGCTCGGCCGAGCGGCACCGGGAAGCGTCGTAGGCCCAGCAACCGCCACGGCACACTTTGCCTTCCCCGCTCGCAGACCCTGTGGGGTCTTTTGCCTCGTCCGGGACGTAGGACCCCATCCAATCCTGGCACCATTCCCATACATTGCCGTTCATGTCGTGGAGACCCCATGCGTTCGGTTTTTTCTGACCGACCGGGTTGGTCTTCCCGCCGCTGTTCTCTTTGTAGAAAGCGTAGTCGCCAATCGCCACGAGTTCCGGGTCGTCACCCCAGTAGTAGCGCGTTGAGGTGCCCGCACGGCAGGCGTATTCCCACTCGGCCTCCGTGGGTAGTCGGTAACGCATTCCGGCCTCTTTTGCGGTGAGTTTTTCGCAGAAGACCACGGCATCGCGCCAGGTCACATGGTCAACGGGGTGGTTCGCTCCTTGGTGCGTGGAGGGATTGTTTCCCATGACGGCCTCGTATTCACGCTGGGTGACTTCATAAACACCGATGTGGAATTCGCGGCTGATCGTCACTTCGCGCTGAGTCTCCGTTGGCTTACGGTCCCTTTCCCGTTCGGGCGAGCCCATGATGAAGGAGCCCGGTGGGATGCGTTGGAGCTTCATGCCGATGCTGTTGGTGAGGGGTGCGGTATCCACTGGAGGCGCGGCTGAAGCGGCGCCAATGACCAGCAATGCCAATACAGTGACTGGCCAGCGATAGGGTTTGCTCATGGTAAGGACTCCCGTGCCTAACTTAGCACACCAATATTGGAGGCGTAAACCGGCCCTTAGACCGGGGAGAGTCTCAATTACGCCATTGGTGGCGTAAGCCCCGTTCCCTGCGTTACACTCAGGGGTAGATCCTTCACTTTAGCCCTCAAAGCACAAGGAATTCCCCCAATTATGTCCAGCAGTGCCCTCTATCAACCCCTATTACCGTCTCTGATCGCCTGCGCGGCGGTTACAGCCAGCTTCAACGCACCCGCCGAAGATTTTCGCCGTATTTCCATCGAAGAATACCGCGACAAAATGGCGGGGGCCTGGCTCGGCCAGATGGCCGGGGTGGGTTGGGGCTTCCCCACGGAATTTGAGTTCCTGAGCGAAATCATCCCGGAAGATAAAATGCCGGTGTGGACGCCGGAAACCATCAACCAGTTTGACCAGGACGACCTTTACGTCGAAATGACCTTTATGAAGTCCCTGGAGGACTATGGCTTCGACGTGACGAGCCGCCAGGCGGGGATCGACTTCGCCAACAGCGAATACCAACTCTGGCACGCCAATGGCCACGCCCGGAAGAACCTGCGCGATGGCATTGCACCGCCGGATTCTGGGCACCCGGAATTTACGAAGCACGCGGACGACATCGACTACCAGATCGAGGCCGACTTCGCGGGTCTGATTGGCCCCGGCATGCCAAATATGGGCATTGAGCTGGGTGAGAAGTTTGGCTGCATCATGAACTACGGCGACGGCATCTACGGCGGCCAGTTCATGAGCGGCATGTACGCCGAAGCTTTTTTTGAGAATGACATCAACAAGATCATCGAGGCGGGCCTGCGCAGCATTCCGGCGGAAAGCCAATACGCCGAGTGCATCCGCGACACGGTCGCCTGGCACAAGGAAAATCCGGACGACTGGCAAAAAGTTTGGCACCTGCTCCAGGCCAAATATCATGAGTCTCCCGAAGGTCGGCGCTTCGTTTGTAAGGAGAGCGAGAAGGGTAATATTGACGCCAAGTTGAACGGGGCCTACGCGGTTGTCGGCCTGCTTTACGGTAAGGGCGATCTGGATCAGACCATCATTATCGCCACGCGATGTGGCCAGGACTCGGACTGCAACCCGGCCAGTGCGGCTGGGGTGCTCGCGACGACCATGGGCCGGGCGAAGCTGCCGGAGAAGTTCACCTCCGCGCTGGAGACAGAGACGCTCTTCAAGTACACGGCGTACACCTTCACGACACTGCTCGAGGCGTGCGAGAAGCTCGTGCGCCAGGCGGTGTTGCGCTCCGGCGGGCTTATCGAGAAGGACGACAGCGGGAAGGAGTTTCTATTGATTCCCGTACAGACTCCGAAGCCCAGCAAGCTGGTTCAATCATGGAAGGCCGAGGCCTCCACGGGCAGCCGCTACACAGACGAGGAACGGGCAATGATCACCGCGAAATAGTTCATCCGCATAAAACACAAAAAGAGCACAAAGAATCGATTTCTTTGTGCTCTTTGCGTTCTTTGGCAGCTAAACCAATAGTGACTACGGCGTGGGAGTCGTCTCTGGAACCTGCACGGTTTCTGTTGGCACTTCCACAGCCTCCTCGACGGCCATGGGCGCAACTTCCGGCGAGGCTGCTGGGGTCGGCGCACCCGTGACCGGGGTGGGGGCGTCGGTATCCGCAGCGGCTGCAGGCGTGGCCTGATTTGCCGGTGGCTTGCCTTCGTGCCAGTGGTTGTGGCCCGGTTCGGGATTGAAGTGCTGGTCCGTTGCCGCGTCATACTGCCACGGTTCTGGATTGGGTATATTGGGAATGGGTTTTGGTGCCGCGGCATTCTGATTGGGCGGGTGGCCCTTGTGCCAGTGCTTGTGGGCGGGGTCCCAGTGCTGATCCGTGACGGAATCATAGGTCCAGGGTGCGGGCTCCGCCTTGGCGGCTGCGGCCGGTTTCAGCTCTTCCTCGGGGAGGCGGATGGGCTCTTTGGAACCGCCCTGGATCACCGCAACGGCGGCGGCGAATCCGCCGAGTACGACGACGAGTGTTCCGATGCCGACAACCCATGGGAGGATGGAATTTCCCGCGGGCACGGTTTCTTCCGCCAGAGTTTCAGGCGCTTTGTTTTTCTTCGACATGATGCGGCGTCCTACCGGTTAGAGTTTCTTGTGGAGGTGGACTTTGTCCGCCTGGGGTTTGCGCATCTTGAGATTAAGCATCTCCACCGCCACGGAGAAGGCCATGGCGAAGTAGATATAGCCCTTGGGCACGTGTACATCGAAGCCTTCCACCATGAGAGTCACGCCCACGAGGATCAGGAAGGACAGGGCGAGAATCTTGATGGTCGGGTGGGCGTCCACAAACTCACTGATACCTTTCGCCGCGAAGAGCATGACGCCCACGGACAGGATAATCGCGACGACCATGATGGATACATGCTCCACGAGACCCACGGCGGTAATCACCGAGTCGAGGGAGAAGACCAGGTCCAGCACCGCAATCTGGGCGAGGACGGAGCCCATGCTGCGCGGTACGGAGGTGTTCCCGTGTCCCTCGATGCCCTCCAGACTGTTGTGGATCTCGTGGGTCGCCTTGGCCAGCAGGAAGAGGCCACCACCAATGAGGATGAAGTCGCGTCCGGAGATTTCCCTTCCGAGCACGGTGAACCAGGGTTCGATGAGCCCCACGACCCACGCAATGCAGAAGACCAGCATGAGCCGCATGAGCATGGCGAGGCCCAAGCCGACGTTTCGGGCAAAATGCCGTTGCTTCTCGGGCAGCTTGCCCACCAGAATAGAAATGAAGATGATGTTGTCGATGCCCAGAACGATTTCCAGGGCCGCAAGGGTGCCCAGCGCGATCCAGGCCTGGGTGCTGTCGATCCATCCAAACTGGGCAATAAGCCATTCCATGATAGTGTGTTTCTCCGGTGATACGTCTACTGCAAGGTGGGTGCTTTATCGGCGGGGGGGGGCACCCGAAGTTCCCCCGTAGACTACCGATTTGACGCGCCTGTTGCAAGGCAGCGAGCCTGGCCAGAGGCGCGCTGGAATGCGGCCAGAGTTGCAGGCTAGCATGGTCCATCAACGTAAGGAGTATCCCGTGCGATTCACAGCGCTCTTAGTCGCCCTCGCGGCCATCGTCTCGTCTCCGACCGCCGCCCAGTCCACCCTCGGCCTCGAACCCGGCGATCACCGCCTGCAGAACGATGATCTCGGTGTCATCCTCTGGGGCCCCGACGCCGCGCCCACCCTGAGCATTGGTAAGAGTGACATCTGGGATCGGCGACTTCCGAAGGAACAGCCCGTGATCACCATGGAAGAGATCACGAGGCGGGCCATGGCGGGGGACAAGAGCATCCTCAACGGCGCGGCGTATTACACGGCCTACAACCACTACGACTTTCCTTGCCCCAAGCCGGCGGGTCAGTTGATTGTGCAACTGCCCTTCATCAATGGTGGCGGCACGCTGGAGGTGGAAAAGGCCAATGGCGCCTCCACCCTGACTGCGGAGCACGGCGCGAAGAAACTTCGTCTGCGCATCTTTGTCAGCGCCACGCGAAATGTCATTGTGATGGAGGGCGAGGCCTCGGGGCTTGTTGCAGGCGATGTGGCCTTTCGCCTCTGGCGGCACCAGGACACCATCGTGCCGGGCGGCGAACTGCACCCGACCCTGGGGGATGGTACATCGCCCACCGATTTTGAGACCCTGCCCGCGCCCCGCGCGGGAAGTGAGGAGGGCGTGGCGTGGGTGGTGCAGGACTTTCCCGGCGAGCAGACGTTTCCCGAGGGCTTTCAGAGCGTGCTTGCCCTGCGAGTGGAAGGCGCGGACAGTACTGTTGCCATCCAGGAATACGCGGCGGGCCTGGGCACGCCCATGATCGCTGAGAAGGAGGGGCGGCTGGACCACGGCACTTTCAAGCGCTTCACGCCCATCAACCAATCGCCCGGGGCAGCGGCGACGCTGACTCCCGCACAACTCGACGGTGCGTTTACGGCCTATGCGACCGTCACCACCACGCAGGATTCGCCAAACGCGCTGGGCTACGCTCGAAAGACGCTGAAAGAGTGCGCTTCCGAGGGGGCTGATGCGCTCTGGTCGGATCACGCCGCAAAACTTGCGGAATACGAACAGCGACCCCGCGCCCGGGCCTGGTCCGCCGATGGCAAGCTCAGCGTCGATCAGGCGTGGGGGGGCGTGCCCTATACCGTTCGGCCCGCGGGCTACTACGGCGATGTGGCCCTCTGCTCTGTGGACAGCACCAAATTCTGCTTTCAGGATTCGGGCCGCTGGCATGCCGATTTCCACTTCAATGAAATTGACGCCACGGGCCCCTGCACCCTGCGCCAATTTGATGCCCTCGCGCCCTATTACGACATGATCCATACCATGCTCCCGATGGCTCAGGCCAACGCCCGCGAGGTCTATGGCTGCGAAGGCGCCATGTATCCCCTGGTCCACTATCCCCTCAAAGCAGATTCGGTTATCCACACCCACATGACCTGGGAACAGAGCGTGGAGATCACCGCGCTACTCGCACGGCCTTTCTGGCTGCGCTACCGCTTCACGGGGGACCGGGACTTCCTCCGCGACCGCGCCTGGCCCGTGCTCCGCGAGGGGGCCCGATTCTATGCGGGGTATCTCAAGCTGGAGGACGATGGCCTCTACCACGTTTTCCCGACCGTATCCCCCGAGCACCGGGGCATTACCGCCAACCTGCAATTCAACAAAGACAGCCAGTCCGGCATCACGCTCATTCGTTACCATCTGCGTGCCGCCGCCGAAGCGGCACGACTTTTGGGCAAGAACGGTGAGGAGGTCGCGCGCTGGCGTGACATCGCGGAAAAGCTGCCGCCCTACCCAACCATCGACACGCCCGACGGCCCCATCTTCGCCGATGTGGCCGGTGCCCCGCCCATGGAGTTCAACATTGCGGTGCCCCTCACGGCGGTTTTCTGGGGCGACGACATCGGCCTCGATTCTCCCCCCGACCAGATAGAACTCGCCCGGCGCACGCTGGAGAAGATCAACGTCTGGCAGCCCCATCAGGGCTACCTCACGACCGTCCGCCGCCGTCTCGGCATCTACAAGGCCGAAGATGGTCTCAGCATTGACAACGTGATCCAGTCCCACACGGGCGTCATTCGCGTATTTCCCACCGTGCCGGAGGACTTCGAAGGTGGCTTCGAAAACCTTGGCGCACAGGGGGCCTTCGTGGTCAGCGCGACCAGGACGAAAAACGGTGTGGAGAGCATAACGGTGAAGTCGCTGGCCGGAAACACGTACCGTATGGCGAATCCGTGGCCGGGGAAGGTGGTGAAGGTGACCTGCGTGGAGACCGGGGAGGCGGTGGGGGTGGAGGGGGAATATACGGAGTTTGCGACGGTTATGGGCAAGACCTATGCGATGACCGCGTGATCAATGCTGCCCAATTCCGCTATGCCCATTCCTGGCGGCTGCTCCTCGCGGTCTGTAGCGGGTCAAGGGCCAGCGATCCCCAGGGCGCGACAGCAACACGGGAGTCCGAAGGCCCTGCGAGCACCGCGGGGCGTGTCGCGACGCATGCCGGACATTTCCCGGCCTCTTTGTTGCTTCTATTCGCTCGTCTATCGCTGGGACGCGTGGCTGTCCAAAATCGCCATCCAGGAATCGTCTCCACAGCCCGGCCAGCAACTCCATTTTGATTCCAAGCGTCCCGTCCAGGTTTTCATGGAGTTGCCGCACGCGCAGAAGCTCCCTGCGCGCAAGGTCGCCGGCTTCTTCTGGATTGCCGGTGAGCTCGCAGGCCATCGCATAGCACAGCGCCGCGTACGACAGGATCGTCTGCTCGTACAGTTCCATGGAATTCGCCGGTACGGTCTTGCTCATCTCAGGCGAACCCTTCGCATGTCATCGCTGCCGCCGCAGGCGCAAGGTGCCTGAAATCGAAGAGTGGGCGACGGCCCAATCGCGACAGAGAATCGGCCACGCGTTGCGGGTTTCCCCAGTCGGACCAATCGACGCCTTCCATTCGCAGGACCATGCTTTGTGCGGACACGTGCTGGAGGATATCCTTCGAAAAGTCGGCGGGCGCCATGCCGCTGTAGAGGGCTTCCAGTGCCCTTGATTCCCAACAGGGGTCGAGACGCCGTTCGCGCACCGCCCGCAGCACCGTAAGGAAGGCGTCGAAATTGCCCATCATCTCGGGCAGGCACAGCCGGCCCAGGGCCCACAGGGTCTTCGCGCTTGCGGCCACGATCATGGTGTTCCACAAACAGCCCTGACGGAGCAGGGCGCGTGCTTCTTCGAGATCGGGCTTCTCCTGAAAGCGCGTTACTTCCATGGGGTGGTAGGTCAGGGCGGAGGTCCCGTCGGTCCACGCCTTCCCCGGACCGATCCATCCGTACTCGGTCTCGGCGCGATCGGGAACCGCGCCCACGAGCACAATTTTGTCGCGAAAGCTCTCTGCCAGCGCAAAGGCATCAAGCATGAGGCCGCAGAAGCGTTCCTCGGGATGGACAAAGTGGTCTGAAGGCAGGAGAATTGTGGTCGCATCCAGGTTGTCCGCGAGCACATAGGCCAGGGGCAGAAATACTCCCGGTGCCGTGCCCAGATTGCCCGGCTGTTCTAGTATCGGCCCGAGCGCCCCATCATCCCCGGAGCCCGCCAGAAACTTGCGGTGTCCCGGGCCGATAATCGACAGGACATGCCCCTTCGGAACGATGGAGCGCGCACGATCAACCGTGTGCTGGTACATGGAGCGCGAGCCGACGAAGGTGCAGTATTGCTTTGGATAGTGCGCGCCAAGCCACGAGTGAATCAGGGGGCGCATCCGCGTGCCCTCGCCCCCGGCCAATACAACGCCCCACCGCAAGTGCGCGCGGCTCGACTTGTGATTCATGTGAGCGGACGGGTACAGCGGCGCGCTCAAAGTATTGTGCAGGTTGGGGGACATCGTTCCTCACTTTCGCCAAAGCAAGCCGTGAATCCATCGGAACATTCAGGTGAAAAGGCATTTCACCATAGCGAAGCAACACTACGGCAAAGCTCGGGTAAAGCTTCGGATAATCCGCGACCGTTCTAACAAGGGATCGCACTACCCGGTCTCCGTCAGGTCGTACCCCATCTCTCATTAGCCGCCGCGTTCCCAGCCCGCGTTGGACACCCGCAGCCCGCACGGTGTACGCTCGTGGGAGGTCGAGAGGGCGGTTAGAATTTCCCTCGGAAAGCCAGTGCTCCGACCGGAGAGGACCCCATGCGCAAACCGTTTCTATCTTCCTTTGCTATACTCCTTCTTGTCGCCGCCGTGTTGCCAGCCGCCGCCATGGAATTGGCCTGGACCCGGCCCGCCGCCCAATTCCGCACGGAAGCCACGCCGCTGGTGGCCGATCTCGATGATGACGGTGCGGTGGAGGTCCTGTCGGTGAATCTCGGCGGTCAGGTGCTCCTCTGGGAGGCCGATGGCACGCCCATAGGTACCGGGCAGGACGGCATGATCGCCCAGTTGCCCGAGGGGCGTTGGACCTCGCAGCCCGTGCAGCTTTTCCGTCCGGAGGGTCCGCTTTTCGTCTTCGGCAGTGTGGAAGGGAATCTCGTGGCGCTGGACAGCGCCTGGGCGGTGGCCTGGCAACATGCCCTCGGCGCGGAGACCACCTGGTCCCGTGCGGTGCCCGCCGTGGTGGACGCGGGCGGCAAGACGCTCGTGGTCATCGGCGATGCCTCGGGCAAGATCACCGCGCTGGATGCCACGGGTGCCGTGGCATGGTCCACGGCGCTGGAAGGCGGACCAAGCCGTGCCATGGTGAAAGCCTGGACCGATTCAGCAGGCAAGACGCTACTGTTGGCCTCGGCGGGCGACACGCTCTTCGCGCTGGACACCACCGGCGCGGTGGTGTGGCAGCGCGCGCTGGGCGGCGAGATTATCTCCCAGGCCGAAGTGTTTGCAACGCCCGAAAGCACGCAGGTCCTCTGCGGCACCCGCGCGGGCTCACTCTTCGCCTTGAACCCCGGCGGCGAGATCGCGTGGGAGGCGAAAGTGGGCGGGGAAATCGACACCTCCATCACCTTCCTGCCGCGCGAGGGCAAGGCCCCGCTGATTTTGTGCGCCGGCGTGTGGGGTAATCTCCACGCCATCGAGCCCGATGGAACGCGCGCATGGACCCATATCTTTGACACAAAAAACCGTGCGCGCCCCCTCGTGGTCGACGCCAATGGCGATGGCGCACTCGATGTGCTCGTGGCAACCTACGACCAGCGACTCCTCGTGTTCAATACCGAGGGCCTGCTGATCGACGAAGTGCGCCTCAGCGGCGCGGTCAACGCCTCGCCCGTGCTCGTGCCCGGCGCGAAAGCGGGGGAGAGCGACGTGGTGGTCTTCAGCAATGTGCTGCTGGCACACCGGCTGCGTCCCGGGCTGCCCGTGTCGCCCTATGGGGCGGGGGGGGAGGCGGAGAGCGCGTATGTAAGTTTCCGGGAGTCGCGTGACGAAACCATCGCCCCCTGCGTTGTGCTTGGTGGTCTGGGAAAGCCCGTCCGATTGAACGTCATCGTGAAGCGCGCCGGTCAGGCAACCGAAATCCTGGGCACGGTAACGTCACGTTCTCAATTGGAAATGCCCTTGCCAGGGATTGTGGACCGTAGCGTTCCGTTTGAGGTTACAGCGCGTGTCGAGACGTTGGACGGAAGACTCTTGCACGAGGCCAAGAGCAGTTCGGACACATTGTTTCGTGAGGAATTGGAATTCGGGCCGCGCCAGGTATTGCCCTCGCTGGCCTATAGCGATTTCAAACCGGACCGGCTGCTTTGGGAGGACATCCAAGAAGACAGGTTCGACAAAGTTTCGCTGGAAGTATTGGTATCCGGAGGAGAGCCTCCATTCCTGGCCTGCGTAGATGGATACGGCCCAGGTACTATCAAACTTTCTTCCTTATATCACGGCGAAGTTGGTCACGATGCTTTCGTACTCACGGGCGACACGGAAAAACCGCTTCGATTCAGGGTTACACTGGATTGGCCCAAGCGTCCCAATGGTGCCCGATTTGGCGGTAAGATCTCGCTCCGGGAATTGGTGCCGGTTGATACGGTAAATGTTGAAGAAGTGCCCGATGCGCTGGTCAACCTCGGCTCGGACGGTACGATTCTCGTACCTGCCGATCGACTCGCAAAGGTTTGGGTGAGTGCCGATACCCGAGGCGCCGAACCCGGTGGTTATTTGGGAGAGGTCACTGTTCAACCGCTCGACGGTGGCGCAGCGACCGGCTTGGCAATCTGGATTCAGGTCCGTCCCCTCCGCCTCCCCGACAAATTCCCCCTCACCCTCTGCACTTGGGACTACATCCCGAACCAATGGTTCCCCAATAACCCCGAGGCAGTGTTGGACGGCATGGGCGATCACGGCGTCAACGTCTTCCCGCGCACCACGGTGCCCACGGCAACCGCCGATGCCAATGGTGCACTCACCATCGACTGGACCGCGCTCGATGCCGAATTGGAGCGCCTGAAAGGGCGTGGCGAACTGCTGCTTCAGGTGGCGGAACCGCCCATCACTTGGGCCGAGGGATTTCCCGAGGACGGCAAGCGCGCGGTCAAGGTGGCCTATCTTCACCAGCTCCGCGATCACATGAAGGAGCGCGGCTGGGACTACGACGACTATGCCCTCTATCCCGTGGACGACCCCGGCCTGGACTACGGTCCGCGCGTGCCCATCTATGTGTACGCGGCGGAGCTCTTCCGCGAGGCCGATCCGAAATTCCGAATCTACACCGACCCCGTGCCTGGCCTTTCCTGGCGGGATTTTGAGCGCATCGATCCGCTGGTGGACGTGTGGTGTCCCAACATGCGCCTCGTCACCGGCCTGATCGTGGGCGATCCGCGCATCCAGCGCATCATGGATTCCGACAAGCCCGTCTGGTCCTATGAATGCGTGTCGCAGGTCAAGTCCCTCTCGCCCCTGGCCTACAACCGGGCCAACGCCTGGCGCGCCTGGCACTTCGGCCTCGACGGCATCGGCCTATGGACCTTCAGCACCACCCAGGCGGATCATTGGCTCGCCAACGCCGACAAGAACGATGAATACGCCCTCGTCTACCCCGGCGAAATGCCCGTCTCCAGCGTCCGCTGGGAAGCCCTCCGCGACGGCCTGGAGGACGTGGCCGCCATGGCCATGCTCAAAGAGCGCATCGAGGCCAACCGCAACAAGCCCGATAAAGCAGATTTAGTGAAAGAGGCGGAAGACGCCCTGCGCATCGCCACCGTCGATGTGATGGAGATGTCTGCACCCGCCTTCATTGAATCCCGCGATTTCCGCGCCCAGGGCAATCGCCGGATCTGGCACACGCGCACGGACGAGTTGCTATTTCGCATGCACCGGGATCAGATTGCGCGGCTGACGATGGAATTGGGGGAGTGAGGTGCCATCACCCACGGATCTTGGACATTCAAGTCCGAGGTAAAGCACGCCGTAACGCCGAGTGGCATATCGAGCGTGTTACGTGAACTTGCGTCGTCCGACATCATTATTTCCGATACCCAGGGCACTTCTGGAAACAGCAGGCACACTTCCATGGCAACGTTCACTTTGCCTCGGAGTGTCCAAGATCCTTTGCTCCGCCGACCTTTTGTATTGCGGGATGAGCCCACAATCGCGGTATCATATAAGCGTCGCTCAAACCACAACCCCCGCGAAAGGCAACCCATGGCCACACTCGAACGCGCCCTCGTCATCGCCGCGCAGGCCCATCAGGGCACGACCGACAAAGGGGGAGCGCCTTACATCCTTCATCCGCTCCGGCTCATGCACCAGATGACCACAGCGGACGAGCAGATCGTCGCCCTCCTCCACGACGTGGTGGAGGATTCCCCCTGGACTTTCGATGCCCTCCGCGCCGAAGGTTTCTCTGAGGAAGTCGTGTCGGCGGTCGATGGCCTCACGCGCCGCGAAGGCGAGACCTACGAAGACTTCATCGCGCGCGGGGTGACGAATCCCCTCGCGCGCCGGGTGAAGCTCGCCGACATCGAAGACAACATGGACCTGCGACGCCTGGGCGACATCGGCGAGAAAGACCTGGAACGCTTGCAACGCTACCAGCGCGCGCGGAAGGCGATTCTGGCGGCGATGGGAAGAAGTTAATACCCGATCACTACGATTTTCAGCGTGGGCTGGGAAAATTGACTCGTGACGCAATGCCGTCAGCCCAGTGCCACGTCAAGGGTCATCATGGTCGCAAAGCCCAGCATGGTTGACAGCGTAACCAGGTCGATGTTCTTCTGATTTTGTTGGGACTCTGGAATCAATTCTTCGACGACCACGAAGATCATGGCTCCGGCGGCGAAACTGAGTGCGTAGGGCAGGAAACTTTCCATGTAGATCACGAAGGCCGCGCCGATGACCCCCGCAATGGGCTCGACCATGCCGGAGGCCTGCCCATAGAAGAAACTCTTCGCCCGCCCCATGCCATCGCGCCTAAGGGGTAAGGATACGGCGGCGCCCTCGGGAAAATTCTGGAGGCCGATGCCGATGGCCAAGGCGATGGCCGCGCCGAGGCTCGCCGAGGAATGTCCTGTGGAAACCGCTCCGAACGTAACACCGATCGCAAGGCCCTCGGGGATATTGTGCAGCGTGATCGCGAGAACCAGCAGCGTGCTTCGCTGCCAGGAGGTCTTAATCCCTTCACTTTTATCCACAGCCAATCCGGGGTGAAGGTGGGGCAGCAGCCGGTCCGTCACCCGCATGAAAAACCCGCCGCCCATAAAGCCGATGGCGGCGGTCAGCCAGGGGATTTGCTCCAGCTCCCGAGCCATTTCAATACTCGGCGCGAGTAGGGACCAGAAGCTCGCGGCAATCATAACCCCCGCCGCGAATCCGAGCATGGAGTCCATGAGTCTGCTGTTGACTTTTCCCGTGAAGAAAACGAGCGCCGCCCCGGCGGCCGTCACCCCCCAGGTGAATAGCGTGGCCAACAGCGCCTGGGTAACGGGATTATAAGGTTGAAGGAAGTCTATCATGGGGTTTGTCTCTTTAACCCCGGCGCTTATCCGCCGCCCGGGATGTGGAAGGGGCGAGCGCCGCGTCGCTGGTGCCGCGCAGCAGGTCAGTCGCGCGCCAGAGGTGGTGTTCGCCAATTCGATACTAGCAGGGGGATGAAACGTCCCGCAACATGCCCGGGCCAACCCGTGGCGTAGTGATAGGGAAGTGAGGCGGCAGATTTGATTGGGGTCGGCCCCTCCTACTTGAGCACCATAACGACCTCCGACCTGGGCCGAGGCTATATCCTCTTGGATTGGTTTAGTGAATTTTGCGATCCTATGATGGCTGTTTCAGTGTTCACGGGAACAAGTACTCACCGCCAGAGATAGTCGTGCTCCGAAATGCAAAGTCTTACCAACCGGGGATTGACACCCCGCGCCGCCCATGGCACCATAGTCACAACGGAGTGTCCATACCGAGGAACAGAGCGATGGTTCAAGCCGAAGAACGCTATAGTCTACTCGAACTTACCCAGCACGCCATGGACCATCTCGCCCGACTCAAGTCCACCGGGCAGCCCGAAGTGTTGACCGTTAACGGCAGGGCCGAGGTGGTCGTTCAGGATGCCGCAGCCTACCAGGCCTTGCTTGATCGGCTGGATACCGTTGAGGCCATAGCGTCGATAAAGGCGTCCATGACGGAGTCTAAGCGCGGCGAGGGAATTCTCATTCGAGAAGGATTTTCGGTACTTC
The DNA here is from genome assembly GCA_044344195.1 of Candidatus Hydrogenedentales bacterium. Taxonomy (GTDB): domain Bacteria; phylum Hydrogenedentota; class Hydrogenedentia; order Hydrogenedentales; family JAEUWI01; genus JAEUWI01. The sequence continues at coordinate 2,227 of JBIJDL010000094.1, read as the reverse complement.
GCAAGAGCTCGAAGATATCTCCCCAATAGCGTGTGAAAGCGGAAGGGAAGTTTGGTCTAAAGACTGCTTCGGGGACACCCCTGGGCGCTGGTTCCCACGGTCCGCCGTGGGAATGTATACCGTTCCGCTCTGCGGAACAAACCTCGCGAGAGAAACTGGGGTAAATTCATTTCTAACGGGTGGGGCGAGGCCCTCGTTAGGGTTAAAACAAAGAGATACCGATTTCATACCCTGCGAAAGGCACTCCATGGCCACGCTCGAACGCGCCCTCGTCATCGCCGCGGAGGCCCACCAGGGCGCTCTGGACAAAGGCGGCGCACCCTACATCCTGCACCCGCTCCGGCTCATGCATCAGATGACCACCACGGACGAACGGATCGTCGCCGTCCTCCACGACGTGGTGGAGGACTCCCCCTGGACCCTCGCCGCCCTCCGCGCGAAGGATTCTCCGAGGAAGTCGTCGCGGCGGTCGATGGCCTCACGCGCCGAGAAGGGGAGACCTACGAGGACTTCATCGCGCGCGGCGCGTCAAACCCCCTCGCGCGCCGGGTCAAACTCGCCGACATCGAGGACAACATGGACCTGCGTCGCCTCGGGGAGATTGGCGAGAAGGACCTGGAGCGATTGCAGCGCTATCAGCGCGCGAGGAATGTGATTCTGGCGGCGATGGGGGAGTAGAGACGGCACGCATACAATCTCCACCCCAGTTCTTACAACAATCGTGCAAGCATGGAGCGCCGACGGCCCGTCGGCATTGCACCGAAGGTGCATAAAACTATCGCGTAGTACTATCAACTACGACACGCACAACGTTTCAAACCATGCACCTAAGGTGCATGATGCCGGCGGGCCGCCAGCGCTCCATACTTGCGCTTACTTCTTCGTTCGGCAAGTCACATCGATTTTTCCGGCACCATCGCTTCACTCGACTAAAGGGTTACGACCAAAGAATGTGGCACAGCCGTCCCGGCTGTGATTTGTTTCTGAGCTGGGCTCACTCCGCGACTGAGGTGTTCCAAAATATTGCCAAAGCCACACTGAGTAAGTAAACTATTGCATCACTCTAGCTTTTCATGCGGCGGAGATAAAACATGGCTTTGGTAGATCTTTGGAATGGCAACAAAGAGGTACTTGCCAAGAAACACGTCCACCAGTTGATCGCGATTGCGGGAGGAGGGCGGTTGGCGGATGGTGCTGTAGCGTCAGACAAATGTCGAGAGCTTCTTGGGGCCGCGCCTTCAGCAATAGTCACGGAATAGCACGTTCCCATGACAAAAAAGGCATCAGGCACTTAGCTGCACAGTAATCAACCTTATCTCGAGAGTTGTCAATGAGCTACGAGGTGAACGAGAAGGAACTCGCCAGTGTGCTTGCGCTATCAGCAGACAGACGATATGGATACTTTCTCAACAGGGCGGTAGATTGGGAAGAACTGTGGTCGCTCGGCGATGAATACGGCTGGGCGCTGTGTAGCGGCGCGGATGGCAGCGAACTTATTCCGGTGTGGCCAGCAAGAGCATATGCGGAGGCATGTGCGGGAGGAGCGTGGGCTGGTTTTGTGCCGCGCGCTATCCCTCTGGCCGATTGGTTGGAAAAGTGGACCCCGGGGATGATCTCGGACCAGCGTCTGGTCGCCATGTTTCCCACGCCAGACAATACAGGCGCGGTAATCGACCCTATTCGTTTGGCCGAGGATATGCAGGAGATGTTGAAGCAAATTGAGTAAGGGCATGCACGACTTTTAGCGCTGGAGGGATTGGCAAGCACATGAATTGGAATAGACGATAGCGTATCGCAATTGGAGTGCTATCGAAGACCCTAAATTATGGAGGCACGTTGTGACCAATAGAACAGATGCCTTGGCAACCCAAATTGAGCAACTCATCCTAAAGTCGGATGCGAATTCGGAAAAGATAGAACAACTGGCCGAAGAGTTGTTGGAAGGGGATGATGCACTGGATGCAATAGAGCCTATTCTCCGAATTATGGAAGCAAACGAGGATACGGACTTCGGGATGCCGGGGCCGCTCGTTCACTTCATGGAAAGATTCTACAAGCGTGGCTACGAGGCGTTGTTGTTGGAATCGGTCAAGCGAAGGGCGACCCCTCATACGCTTTGGATGTTAAACCGTATTTTCAACGACGCAGATGTTCGGACGAAAACCCGACTTCTTGCCTTGATGGCGACCGCCAAGGATGTTCCCGAATTGTCCGACGCGACAAGAGC
>JBIJDL010000563.1:0-4199 GCA_044344195.1 Candidatus Hydrogenedentales bacterium | reverse complement strand
GTAGTCGCGGCTGCCGAGGAGCTCCACGGCGGCAACGGCGGCCTCTTTCGCGAGCTGTATTTTCTCGCCGCCCATGCTGCCGGATTTGTCGATGATGAGCATCATGGCAAGGCTGGGCGTGTCTTTCTTCTTCTCGGAGCGCATCCGCACGGGCAGGGCGCTCTCGATGGAGGTGCGGTAGTAGCCGCCGAGGCCGAAAGATTCCTCGCCGCCGAGCATGATGAAGCCGCCGCCGAGATCTTCGATGTAGCTGCGGAGGAGTGACATCTGCTGGACGGTCACGTCGGTGGCGGGCACGTCGGAGAAGATGACGGCGTCGAAGGCGGCGATCTCTTCGAGGGTGCCGGGCATGCCCTTGCTCTCGCGGAAGTCGACGCGGATGTTTTCCGCTTCCAGCGCACGGGCGAGGTGGCGCCCTTCGCGCTCTTCGCCTTCGAGGAGAAGCACGCGGGGCTCGCCGGAGACGAAGACCATGCCGGAGGAGACGTTATTGTCCACAAAAAAGTCGTCGGGCGTGGTGACGCGGAGTTCATACTTTACGAGGCCGTCGGGAGGATTGGATTCGTCGAAAGAGAGGGCGTTGGGGCCCTTCTTGAGCTCGATTTCCTTCTCCCCCACTTTGAATCCGTCACGGTATAGGGTGAACTGGCCTTTCGTGTCTTGCGTTGCGTGAGCGGTAGCGGTGATGCCGAAAGACTGGCCGCGCTTCACTTCCGCAGGCACCTGCAGATCTTCCAGCAGCACCTCGGGCTTTTCTTCGCGGGTGTAGGCCATGGTATGGACCTTCACGCCGTGGGCCGCGAGTCGTCGCGCCGCGCTGAGGGCGTCGCCGTCGGTTTCGTTGCCATCGCTGAAGACCACGACTTTGTTCACTTTCTCGTGGGGCATGATCTCCCTGGCAAGGTTAAGCGCGTCGGCGAGACGGGTCTCTTCCCCCGCTTCGGGCACGGTGATCGTGTCGGGGAAATCCGGGTGCATCACCACCGGCTGAACCAGTTCGGGCGTGGATGCGACGGTGACCAGTCCCGCCATGGAGGGATTGCTGACGCGGGTTTCGAGTTGATCGAGAAAGGATTTGAGTTGAGCGGGCGCGTCCTTCGGCACGGAGTCGGAGAGGTCGGCGACGACGAGGACGGCTGGATCGTCGCTGGTGCGGAGCCAGAGGGCGTCGGACAAGGCAAGGACCACGAGGAGCACCACGAGGCCGCGCACGAAGGCGGAGAGGAGGCGCTGGCCGAGGGGGCTGTCCGTGAGCGAGAAGCGCAGGACGGCAAAGAGCAGGGGCAGCACCACGACCAGGGCGAGAAACAGGGGGCTTTCAAACTCGAATGTCATGTGCTACTCCACCCAGCGCCGATGAAAAAGACCCCACTCCAGGAAGAGGAGGGCAAGTGCCGCGACCGCCAGCATCCGCCACGGCGCGGCGCCGATGCGGAATCCATCGGTGATTTCCTGGAGGGGCTTCTCGCTCTTGACGGGCAGGCCCTCGGCTACGGCGATGTTGGCTTCGCGGCGGTTGTTCAGATTGGCCGCGAAGAGGGGGATCGTGTCGCCCGCTTCGGTGACGCCGCTGTAGATCCCCGCGCGATCCACGGGGACGGAATCGAGGGCTGCGGGTGCTGCTTCCGCCGTTGTTTCGGGCGTCTCCTCGGCGACTTCACCTTCCGGTTCCAACGACTCGCCCGGCGCGAGCACCCGGTTGATTTTCGAATCACCAACGTACTTCGCGATGGCTTCGGGGCCGAGGACCGCGCCCATCTCGGGAGCCTGCCACGCGTCTTGATCGTTGCCGCCGGTCATGTAGCGGATGGTGTTGGACACGAGAATGGGAAAGGCCACGCGGAGGGGCAGATCGGAGGAGGTGGTGTTGAAGCCGACGACCATGGTCATGAACGGATTCGATTCGTCGAGCAACACGAGGGGATTTTCGAAGGATTGAATCAGCGGCGTGAAGGTCTCGGGCGCGGTGAGACGCTGGCCCGCTTCGATGGAGATGTTGGTGAGTTGGAGGTGGCGGTTGACCGGATGCTCCTGATCCCATTCGGTGATGATAGGCTCACTGAGGTCGCCGCTGGCCGTGATGCCGAGACTCTCGGGCCACTTGCCCACGTAGATGGTGTGTCGCTCGGGGAGGGTTTCGGGCACAAAGCCGTCGAAGATGATGACCTTGGCTTCGAGGGTCGCGGCCTTCTCCGTGTACTGCGCGGGCGTCATGCTTTCAAGCGTGATGGCGTCGTCGGTCATAAGGGCGCTGTCGAAAAAGTAGTTGCCTTCGGTCACCAGCGCGACGGGCACGACCGCCGCCGGGGGCAGCACCGCGTAGGCCGTATTGTCGAGCGGGAAGGCGTCGTCCCAGTCGGCCACGAGCTTGACCGCGCCGCCGGTGGCGCTGAACTGGCGCAGGGAATGGTTCACGATGCCCCTTGCGGGGACGGTGAGTTCGTCGGCATCGACGAGGCTGTCGGCCACGTGGACCTCGAAGGGTAAGGTGACCTCGGCATCGCTTTCGTTGGCGACAGTGAACATGATCTCGAAGTCGCGGGGCAATGCGGGCAGGGGGCGTACCTGGAAGGCCGTAATGCCGACGTTGTCCTTCGCCTCGCCCACGGGAAGATAGGCGAATCGCATTTTCTCGTCGCCCTCGAAGGCGACGGAATCAAAAGCGCCATCGCCGATGACGTAGACCCAGGTCTCGCGTTCGTCGGGCGGGAGCTGTTTGAGCAGTGCGAAGGCATCGGCGAAATTGGTGCCGCCATGGCCCGCCGATATGCCATCGAGTACTTCGTGAAGGGTGCGGCGGCTGGAGGTGAAGGGCATGACCGCTTCCGGGTGGGCCCCCACGGAGACGAGCATGGCGGTGTCGCCCGAGGCCATGCCGGTGATCACGTCGCGCGCTTTGGTCTGGGCCAGGGCGAAGCGGGTCTGGCCGGACTCGTCGGTGAGCATGCTGGCGGAGGTGTCGAGGAGAACCACGATGCGCCGCGCGCCAAGGGTGTCCTTCGCGAGGATGGGCTGCGCCAGCGCCAGAATGAGCAGCAGCAGCACGAGCAACTGCAGGAGCAGCGAGAGGATCTTGCGCAGCTTCGTGATGGAGGCGACACTGTGCTCGTCGCGAAGGATCTCGTCCCAGAACATGAGGGTGGAGACGATGACGCGGCGACGCTTCTGCTTGAGGAGATAAAGCAGAATGACGGGAATGAAGAGCAGGAGGCCGAGGAAAGCCAGGGGGGTGAGGAAGCTCATTGCAGCAATTTCCCCCGGCGCAGCATGTGCACGATGGTGTCCTGAAAGGGCGTGCTGGTCACGCAGCGCGCGTAGCCTATGGCGCGGGAGCGGCAGAACTGCTCCATCTTCGCACCGTGGCCTTCGAAGACCTGTCGGTATTTCTTGAGCAGCCCTTCTGTAAGGGTAACGTCGCGGGTACGTCCTGATTCGCCGTCGATGAGTCGCAGGTCACCCAACAACTCGGGGGAGGCTTCCTGCTGCGAGACAAGGTGGATCACGTAAGGGTCGAATTTCTGGTAGCGCAGGGCGTTGAGTCCGGGGATCACGCCTTCGCGATCGTAGAGATCGGAGATCAGAATGGCCATGCCGCGCTTCTGGCTACCGCTGCTGAAACGCTGGAGGGCCGCACGTAAATCGGTGATGCCGCGGCTTTCGCGGCTTTCGAGGAAGGAGAGGAGGCGGAAGACTTTTCCTTTGCCGCGCAGGCGCAGGGACTCGGCGGCTGTCGTGGGCACACTGTCCACGAAGGGTACGATGTGGACGCGGTCCATGCTGGCCAGACCCAGGTAGCCGATGGCCGCGGCGAGACGCCGGGCGTAGATAAACTTGTCGGGATTGCCGAAGGCCATGCTGGCGGAGCAATCGATTAAAATGTAGATTTGGAGATCTTCCTCTTCCTCGAAGAGCTTGAGAAAAAGGTGGTTGGTGCGAAAGTAAACGCCCCAGTCGATGAAGCGGAAGTCGTCGCCGGGGGAGTAAGGCCGGTGATCGGCAAATTCCACGCTCACGCCCTTCTGGCGGCTGCGCCGCTCGGCCTTCATCTGCCCGCTGAGGATCTTGCGCGCGATGATGTTGAGATAGGCCAGGGTCTCGATGAAGTTGTCATCGAAGAGGGGCTCGGCGGTCTTGGCCGTCTGGGTTGCGGTAGCGGTCATTGCGATCCTTCATTGACTTGAGACGGTGTTGGCAATAGG
>JBIJDL010000580.1:0-4001 GCA_044344195.1 Candidatus Hydrogenedentales bacterium | reverse complement strand
ACCTTAATGAAGATTTGAACCACGAATGAACACGAATCTACACGAATAAGAAAATAAACAGGACATCAAAATAACCCGGCGATGTGCGCATGAATCGGACATCATGACAGCAGCCCATTTCCCCTTCTTTCCGTGAACTTCCGTGTATTTCCGCGGTCAGATTCTTGGTTCTTTTGCTTGGAGCCAACGCGACTCCAAGGGCCACAATCACGATACGTTCACGGTCACCTTTTCGATGATCTCGTCCATGATCGCGTCGGTGCTGATTTCTTCCGCTTCGCCTTCGAAATTGAGGAGGATGCGGTGGCGCAGGGCGGGCTTGGCCACGGCGCGAATATCGTCTTCCGCCACGTTGAAGCGGCGGTCGAGGAGGGCGCGCACCTTGCCGCCGAGGACCATCGCCTGGAGGCCGCGGGGGCTCGCGCCGTACTTGCCGTAGCGCTTCACCATCGGCGTGGCGCGGTCCGACTCGGGATGGGTGGCGATCAGGAGATTGGCGGCGTAGCGCTCCACGTGCTCGGCGATTGGCATGTCCCGGACGGTGCCCATAAGCTGCACGACGGTCTCGTCTTTCAAGGTCACGTCGGCGGAGGGCATGGCGCGGACGGTGGTGCGGCGCGATACTTCGATGAGGTCATCCACCGACGGGAATTTAACGAGTAGCTTGAAGAAGAATCGGTCGAGCTGGGCTTCGGGCAGCGGATAGGTACCCTCCATCTCCAGGGGGTTCTGGGTGGCGATCACAAAGAAGGGGCGTTCCAGTTTCCGCGTCTCGCCCGCCGTGGTGACGGAGCGCTCTTGCATGGCTTCGAGAAGCGCGGACTGGGTCTTGGGCGTGGCGCGGTTGATTTCGTCGGCCAGCAGGATCTGCGTAAAGATCGGGCCGTGCTGGAAGGTGAAGTGCTTGCGCCCCGCGTCGTCTTCCATCACGATGCGGGTTCCGATTATGTCGGTGGGCATGAGGTCTGGCGTGAACTGGATGCGGGAGAACTTGCAGGAGAGAGTGTCCGCCAGGGTGTGGACCAGGAGGGTCTTGCCGATGCCCGGCACGCCCTCCAGCAGGATGTGGCCGCCCGCGAAGAGCCCGATGAGGATTTCTTCAACGATTTCTTTCTGCCCCACGACGACCTTCGCAATCTCCTCGCGCACCTGATTGAAGGCGACGAGAAACTGGGCGACGTCCTGCTCAAATTGACTGTTCACTGCCATAGTGTTCCCACTCCCGGCGCCCTCGGGCGCGTTGAACTTGCTGAAACTCTCAATCCAATTGGGACCGCAGGCACCCAAAGGAATACACTTCACCCGCAATAGTATTCGGTAACCCCCAGCTTACTTATGGCACGAGCAGCGGATCACGATCACCCGCCCAACGGTCTATTCCTCGGGCCGGATGGCCTGGAAATAGCGCTTGACGTGGAAGCGATGGCTCAGGGGAATCTCTTCCTGCTCCAGCGCCTGCTCCGCCACGGCGGCGTACTCGTTGTACATTTCCTTCGCCTCGAGGGTGCTGGCGGAGGTCTGGCCCTCGGTCATCTCCACCTCACTCTCCACGGGGCCGTCGCCAGCCATGCCCTGTACGTTGAGCATTTCGCGGTAGCTGTCTTCCAGACCCTTGCCATTTCCTTCCGCCTTCACCGAACCGAGCCCGGCGTTGGTGGAGGGGCTGTCACTCTTGTTGTTGTTCTCGCCCTTACCGATCTTGGCCAGGAGGGAGGATTTGTTGCCGAGGTTGCCCTTGCAGGTGCCGAGGCAATTGGAAAGCTTTTTCATCTGGCGCAGGCTGTTGCACTGGCCCATCTTGTCCTTCATCGACTTGAAGGAACTCTTGATGCCTTCCTTATCGCCGGATTTAACGGACTGGGATGCATTGTTGAAGTCCGAGCCGAGGCTGCCCTTCTCCCCCTTGCCCAGCTTCGCGGCGGCCGCGCCCATGTTGAGCGCAAGCTGCTCCTTTTCCTCGGGCGCCAGTTCGTCCTTCTGGAGCTTCGCCTCGAGCTTGTCCATCTCCTTCGCCGCCTCATCCAGCTTGTCTTCCTTAATCTGCTGGGCCACCTGCTGGGCGGCGGTGCTCGCCATGAGGTGAGGCACCACCTGATTCAACTGGGCGTTCAGCTCTTCCACGCCCATCGCCTCCATCTTCTCCTGCAAGTCCTTGTCCATGCGCGCCAGGGCGATCATGACATCGCGCTCATTCATTTCACCCCGCTCGAAGCGCTCCTGCACCTCCTTCAGCTTCTCCACCAACTCCTGGAGATTCTCGTCCTTCGCCAGCTTCTCCACCTCCTCCTTCAGGGATTCGACCTCGGCCAGTTGGAGTAATCTGATGGTATCCACCGCGGCATCCACCAGGGGTGCCTGATAGACCGAGGGCATGAAGAAACTGGCCACGAACACGCCCAGCGCCACGAAGGCCCAGCGGGGAAGGCGAGAGTTCTGGAGGGTGATGAGGGAGGCCAGATCCACGTCGTGGGCGGTGCGCAGGGCATCCCGGACCTGAAGGGTCTGCTCGTGGGTAAGTGACTCCTGGCTCAGAAATTCCCAGGCGCTGCTGATGCGATCCTTGAGGCCGGCCCGCTCATCCATCTCAAAGGCCTGATGGAGGCGGGTGCCCCGGTGGAGCAGGGCGTAGCCTGCGGGTATCACCGCGAGGGGAATGAGCACAGACAGGGTGATGGAAAGGCTGTAAGCCCCCTCAAACCATCCCTGATCCACCATCACGGAGAGGGCTCCGATGGGAAGGAGAACCAGCGCAAGCCGACAGAGCACGTAGCCCCACGTCTCAAATAGCAACCAGAACTGCAATTGCTGAAGAAAGCGACTCAGAACAGATTGCCACGTGCGATTCATGGTAGATGGCCCCTATGGTTTTTGCTCACTGTCGTAGTGTCTATCAGTCTAATCGGGCTGATTACTTCTGTCAAGCACTCTTTTCAGGTGTAATCCGCCCCGGGCGCACAAAGTTTCATGCCGGGGCCGAAGGTATTCTCGTATCAGAACGCAAACGCACATCAAAAGGTTTACCTGTACAGCGCCTGACGATCTGCGGCTGTTAGTTTTTCCTCGCATTGGCACGACTGGCTTTCCAGTCGCTTTGCCGCGCCCGCGCCAGCGAGGTACAATGTCACTGGAATTGCCAAGTCCAACCCGCAGAGGAGAACCTAACCATGAAGTCACTTTTTCCCGCCGTGCTCGCCACGCTGCTCACCCTGACTGCAACGGCCGAACCACTGTACGAAGCGATCCCTATCTTCAAATACGAAACACCCAACCACGTTCACGCGTCGAGTCTGGTGGAAACCCCCTCGGGCGAGTTGATCGCCGTGTGGTATGAGAACGGCACCGACATCGACGATCCGCGTTACTATTACGAGCGACGCGACAAGAGTTCCGACGTGCGGCTGGGCGGCGCGCGGAAGCCGAGGGGCGCTAACGCGTGGAGTGCGCCCTTTGTGATGGCGGATACCTTCGGGGTGTCGGACAACAACCCGACGATGATCGTCGACGCCCAGCAACGGCTCTGGCTTATATATCCCACGCTGCTCGGCGTGCCTGAATGGACCTGGGGCAGCGCAGTGGTGCGTTACAACGTTGCCAGCGAACTCGGGGGCGAGGGGGCGCCGGCGTGGATGAAAAGCGACCTGCTGATCCCGCACCCCACGGGGCTTGAAGAGGTAATCGATTCCACGCGTTTGCTCTGGGAGACAAAGTTTGCAAACCACAGCGATGTGGAGGAGAAGGAGCGCGTGCTGGGTTATATCGCCGCGCTGAAGGAACAGCTCAAGAATCCGCTGGTGCCCCGACTCGGCTGGATGCCCCGGGCCCACCCCCTCATTCTGAAGAATGGCACGCTGCTGCTCCCCCTGAGCAACGAAAATGTGAACATTGCCATGATGGCCATGACAAAGGATGGCGGTGCTTCTTGGACCTATTCCAATCCTGTTCCAGAGGCGGGCCTGACGCAGCCGACAGTCGTGGAGTTTGAAGATGGTCAGCTCTCGGCG
>JBIJDL010000377.1:0-6398 GCA_044344195.1 Candidatus Hydrogenedentales bacterium | reverse complement strand
CACCTGCTCGATGGCGGCCATCAACCGCACGCGCTCTTCCTCGGCTTGCTTGCGCTCGGTGATATCCTCAAGCGTAGCCACCGCATAACCGACGATGCCGTCCGACTTGCGAACGCCCCCCACCCCAAGTCGAGTCCAGATGATTTCACCGCTCTTGCGGACAAAGCGCTTCTCCATCGAGTAGTCGTCAATTTCACCGGCCAGAAGGCGCTCGAACTGTGCGACATCCGCCGCGATATCATCCGGGTGTGTCAATTCAGCCCAAGTCATTCCACCCTGGAGTTCCTCCAAGGAGTACCCAAGCATGGCGCACAATCGGGGATTGGTTTCAAGCCAACCTTTCTCCGGAGACGTGATGGCTATACCGATGATTGGCGAGTTGAAATAGCTGCGTAACCGTTGTTCGCTATCGTTTAGCGCCTTCTCCGCTCTCTTGCGCTCGGTCACGTCCGTGTGGGTACCGATCATGCGTAGTGGCTTGCCGCCGTCATCACGGCTGACCACAACGCCCCGATCGAGTATCCACTTCCAACTGCCATCCTTGCAACGGAGACGGTATTCATTGCTGTAGAGGGTCGTCGTTCCGGCGAGATGCGCCTGCACATCGGCCATCACCCTGGCCAAGTCGTCGGCATGAACGCGATTGGTCCATTCGTCGAGGCCGCTGCCGATTTCTTCTACCGCAAAGCCCAACGTTTCTTTCCAGCGCGTGGAGAAGAAGACCGTATTTTCCAACAGGTTCCAGTCCCAGAGGCCGTCACCGGAGCCCTCAACCGCAAACTTCCACCGATACTCGCTATCCCGCAGCGCCTCCTCGGCACGCTTGCGCTCCGATATGTCGCGCCAGACGCAATGGAACGCTTCTTGCCCTCCGAACTTAATTGTCTGCGCGGTTACTTGGATGGCTCTGATTTCGCCTTGCTTGGTCCGTTGCCGGGTTTCAAAATCGCCGCGCCCTTCTCGCTGTATTCCCTGAATGCGGGTCCTTGTTTCTTCAGCTGTTTCCACCGCTTCGATATCGGCTATGCACAATCGGCCAAACTCCTCACGGGAATAGCCCAACTGATGGCACACCTGGTCATTGAACTCGATGATCTGGGCCGTTTCCGGATTCAGAATCACCACGCCATCCGGACCACCCTCGAAAAAGGCTTGATAACGGCTGTTGCTCTCCCGCAACGCCTCCTCGTTCCGCTTGCGATCGGTGATGTCGCGGAATACACATACGAAATGGCGATCGTCGATGGGGAAGCAGGAGATGTCGAAAGCCTTGTCGAGGATATCTCCGGAATAGTAGAAATCATCGATGTATGTGGCTTCGCCGGTGGCCATCACCTCTGCGTAGCGAGCCATCAAGCCACGCTCGGTGATGTTCGGGAAAAGTGCCATCGCCGTTTTGCCAATGATATCCTCCCGGGCGATGCCGACAATCTTCTGCGCGGCAGGGTTGAATTCAATATATCGAAAATCGACCATGCGCCCGCTCTCATCGAAGATGGCCTCGTGCAACGCGTATCCCTCGGTCATGTTTTCTACCGACAGACGCCAGCGTGCCTCACTTTTCCTCAGCTTCTCCTCGGCACGCTTGCGCTCGGTGATGTCCTGGACGGTGCCAATTAAAGCGACGCCTTGGCCCTCGCGGTCCAATTGAATCTCGCCTAAACCATTCACCCACCGGATCTCGCCATCGGACTTGCGTATGATTCTGTACTCTTTGTTGAATGGCTTTGATTGTGCAATAACCTCCTCCCGTAAGTACCGGCCCATCATCTCCCGGTCATCCGGATGCACCAGTTCCACCCAGTTTTGAATGGACCTGAAAAATTCCTGGTCAATGCCGAAGATCCGGTCAAGAACTTCGGATGACTCCCAGGTTGCGGCTGTAAAATCAGCCTTGTACGAACCAATGAACGCCGCCCGTTGCGATTCTTTGAAAAAGTATTGGCTTTCCCGCGCCGCCTCGGCGGCTTCAATGGATTTCAAGTTCTTCAAACCGACACTGGATAAGACGTCGATCATTTCCTTGATGAAAGCCAGGTAGCTTTCCAGTTGTTCCAGGCTCCAGATCGGTACCTTTTTCACCGCCTCAAGGTAGGCAACTTCGTCAAAACCGAACTTTCCGGCCTGTTCTCTGAAGAACGCGAGGTCAGGCTCTTCCAGAAAGAACTGACCGGTGAAAAAACTTCCCAAGTGCTGGCCATCGACGATTATGGGCATGGCGTTGTCGATCAACCCGCGCGGACAACGATAGCTCACAGCGGGGTTAGCTTCGGCAAGATGTTCCAGAATGTACTGGTCGCTCTTGATGCAGTCCCGCTCACACTCTTTGTTTGGACGGTGAAACTTCGTACAGATGTCCTGCCATGCCGTGGCGACGAGTATAACGCCCTCATTATCGATAACTGCCGAGGGAAAGGGATAGATCACGTTCAATCGGTCCATAAGTGACTGGAATTGCTCCAGATCGATAAGGTCCTGAAGTCTGTATTTCATAAATCCACTCCCACCTTACATTCCCCATCATCCCCCAGAATATCCTCGGCCCATTCCGGATAGAGTTCCCTATAGCTATCGGACTGAAATGGGCTTCCGTATGCGCAACCTGTATTCCACTCCCCGTTTCATCAGAGATTAAGGCTGCGGCGCTCTTGAATTCAAGAACTATCGACCTCCGAATTTGCGTTACATTTTAGCCGTCTGAAGTGATTTCAGTGTTGCAACGTGGATCCTGACCCAGCAAAGTGATCGTGCACGGCTGGGAGCGCAGGCGTCTCGCCTGCATCATGCACCGCAGGTGCATGGGTTGTCTCCAAAGACACATTACTTCACGGTGATCGCGATTAAAGCAGATAACCACACTATGCTTTAGACGCACCTTCGGTGCGTTGCAGGCGGGACGCCTGCGCTCCCAGCCGTGCGCACTTTTGTTGCAGTATCAAGCCGCGGCGAGAAGTCGGCGACTCGACGCCATTCCGCTAAAGTGTTACCGAATTGCTAATCAAGAGAATATCCTGCGTAAAGCGCCATTGTAAATAGCCTGAACCGGCCCCGCCTTCTTGGACTGAGATGGGCATAATTTTCATGCTCGAGGCGATCTCCAACGAGCGGGCACGTGTGCTACCCAGCACGCCCGCATCGTTGTCAACCTTCGCATCAGTACCCGAATACGACGGTCAACGCTGCTTCGTGATAGCGTAGCTTGTCCCCACATCCCAAATAGTCCACAGGTACCCCCCCACTGCCCAACCCGAGATCCGCGCCAGGCACAACGAGGCCAAAGACTCCCCCACGCCCGCACCGGCTTGAAAGTCACCGCCGACCCCCCAAAGAGCAGACCTACCGCATCGACCTCCCCAGTGCCACCGTGACCGTGAACTTCAAAAAGGCCCCCGAGTCGAAGTCGCCGGTGAAGGCTATGCTGCTGCAAGCGCTGGAGCGTTTGGGGTAGCAGGGGCGATGGCAGCCAGCAAGATGACCGCAACAGGTGGAAAGGGCGGGTACGGCAAGCACGTGCACTATTTCATTCGAAACCTGTAGCCGCTGGCCGCGCTTTCAGGGGGCTTTCCGGTTTCTCTTTGACGGAGCCAGAACCCAGGTGCGCCTGCAATACGTGCAGCCGAACAGGAACTGTTGCGGCGTAAGTCCTACACTGGTTATTTCATAGCGGAACAGTGTCGTCATGATCCACATGCGCAGGCGCGAGGTGGTACGGAGCGCACCGCCGCGCTCGCTCCAATAGGGGGCAGAGGACGCTTTGCGGTTGGCTGTAGTATTCAAAATTTATCCCTCTTCTGGTTAGAGTTTTGTCCCATGCGGTGCTTCGCAGCAACGCCTCCCCGTTGGTAGGCTCCCCGCCTATGGAGGCAGATCCCCCGTCGCCTGTCGGACGATACTCGGGTGTCCGCCACACGAGTACGACAAGCAGTTACCGGGTTTTCGCATGTTCTACGTCCATAGTCCCGAGGTGTTGGGCTTTGACATAGCGCCGCAGAAACAGGGGGATGTCCTCTCCATTGTTCACTGCCTCGCTACATCACTCTCCACTTGTCCCAGATTAAGCATCATTCGTGCCAACGACAACAGGGGAGCTTTGGCTTCAGAAAATCACGGTATTTCGCAAAATATGACCAAATATTGCACACTTTTTCCCCAGGAACTCGCGCCGGTGCCTCCGATGTGCCGATTTCGCCCCATGATTCGTCTAAGAGTGTTCATGGGTGACAAATTTCTGACACCCCGGGTGAGCCGCACGCGACCGTTTGCCGCAAGCGCCTTTGCCCCTGGAAACAACAATTACCTCGGCCTACGGCGTCAGGTGCGCCTTCAGCAGCGTGCGGATTCGCTCGCGCAGTTGCGAATTCGCTGACAGGGGCGTCCAATCTGGGTTTCTTGAGAATAGAAATCTCAAGGCGTGCGGCGGCGCGCTGCCCGTCGGCGCAATAGCGCCTGAATGCGGTCCTGCTTCGCTTCGCTGTGAGGCAGCAGCAGGAATACGAGGGCGGCCAGCACAAACCAAAGGCCGACGCCCGGCCCGAAGAGCAGCGCGATGCGCCACCCGAGTTCGGGAGAATGCTCGGAAACCGCGGGGTCGAGCCCGATGGCGTCGAGGAGGATACCGGTCATGGCAAGACCAGCGGCCCGGGCGAACTTGGTGGCCATCGTCCAGATGCCGTAATAGAGGCCCTCGCGGTGCCTGCCGGTCTTCAGCTCATCGTAGTCGACGGCGTCGGCGACGAGGGCCTCGAAGAGGATAACAGAGCCGACCGTCAGGCCACCTAAACCGGAAGCGAATATGAGCACGGGCAAGAGCTGGCCCGGCGGCAGGAAGGGGTAGGTGACCATCGTCAGGAGCCCGAGGGACAGGGCGCCGGTAAAGGCGGCCCGTTTCTTTCCGATACGCTTCGAAACCCACAGCCACAGAACGACGGACAGGCTGACGGAGACGATAAAGGCACCCAGAACGGCGGCGATATCACGCTCGGTGAGGCCCAGGAAGATCTTGTAGTAGTAGATGCCGAGGGAGGCGTTGATGGTGCGGCCGGATTGGGCGATGACGAAGGCAATGACCATGGGCAGGAACAGGGGGTTGCACAGCACCCCCCGCCACTCATACAGCATCTCGCGTGGGGAGACGGTGCCGCCCGTTCGGGCAAGAGCCCGCTCATAGGTGTCATGCCGCCGGACGGCCACCGTGGAAATCCAGACTGTCACGAGCACGATTCCCGCCAGGACCCACGCCACGGTGCCTCGGGATTCCTGAAGCGCGGCGGCGGCCCCGTTGGGCTCGGCAGCGTTGTAGAGCAGGCCCGGCGCCAGGGCACCGATGAGAAAGCCGCCATTCTTTGCCAGGAGACGCCAGCCAAAGAGTTCCGTGCGCTCGACGCGATCCGTCGTCATCTCCCCGGCCAGTGCGGTGTAGGGCACGGAGAGGATGGTGTAACCCGTGTTCAGCAGCAGGTAGGTGATGAGCAGGTAGGCGAACTTGCCACCCTGGGTCGCCAGGGCGGGCGGCCAGAACAAGAGCGGGATCGCGATAGCAAAGACCAGACCTCCCGCGAGCATGTAGGGCCGCCGCATGCCCCATCGCGTCCGCGTCCGGTCGGACAGGGTCCCCATCAACGGGTCGGTAATGGCGTCCCAGGCCACGGCGATCCCCAGCGCATATCCCACGAGGCTGGCCGACAGCCCCACCGAGCGCGTGTAGAATTCCAGCAGAAAAAGCTGAAGAAGTACTTCCACCCCGGCCATTCCTAAATCGGCGGCGCCATAGCCTGCTTTGACGGCGCGTGTGAGTGGAACAGAGGGCGCGGTCATGATCGGGCGTTAGCCATTGTCCGCCCTGTCCCGTGCTGCTTGATCGTGGTGAGCAGCAAAAAGACCACCGCCTCGAACGCGCTGCATTTGACGCCGTTGTTCCTCTGCCTATCGAGCTTCAATGCTGAACTTCCCCATTTGTATCGTTGCGCACCGCCTGGACGCCTGGCCATGCCACGAAGCACCGATGCGGGATTAGCACCGGGTCAGGATCTCCCTGGCAGCGGCCAAACCGGAGAGTATGGCCCCTTCCACGCGTGACGGTGGCTGCATGTAGTCTCCACAGAGCAACAGGTTCACCGGACTGCCCAAGCCCACGAACGGTGCACCGGCAAAACTCAACGGCTTGCTGTAGCGCCACCGGTGAACTTGCCAGCTTATCACATTACTGCCCAAATAACCTGTCGCCGCCGCAATCAGTAGCTCGGCGATTTCGTCCACGGGCGCGTCCATATGTTCCTCTGCGAATTCGCGGGTCGTATGAAGGGTCAGAGCCGCGTTTCCGGCCAATTGAAGCTTCTTTGTATTGTCGGCGATCCAGGCGATCTCGGGACCATTGAGCTGGACCGCGCCGGGTTCCGGTA
>JBIJDL010000024.1:0-26471 GCA_044344195.1 Candidatus Hydrogenedentales bacterium | reverse complement strand
AATGTTGGACTCCTTTGCGGTCATTCTTGACCGCCAAGTGTAGCTTAACCAACTGTCCAAAAAATGGGGGTAACTTCAGGAGTTCAACGCCGGGACTAACCCGAAAATTTTTCCGCTCGCCTAGGGTTCGCGTTTGTAAAAAAACCTTGCTGCTTTAGCGCGGAAATCAAGCCTCGCACGGTCTTTCGGACGTGAAATAGGGTACCTCTGGACACTAGGTGCGCAGGGTTTTGTACAAGTTGGCGAAGACCTCTGGATGGTGATCAAATGAGTAGATTGAATAGCGAGCGCGAGGATGAAGCGTTTGCCAAGCAGATCTATCTCGCTCATAGAGGAAGCGATTTTTTCATGGAGCGGGCAGGTGTCTACGATACTTATCTCCAATTTGGAGTTAGTCGCGAAAAAGAGATGGGATGGGCGAAAGAGGAGAGCGCACGCCTACTGAAAGAGTTCGTCGGAAGCGGCCCGGGAACAGTCGCTACCTATCGAAAATTGGTCGACTTCATTCGGAAGGCTGATGACATTAAATGCTTGCATACCATGTTGAAGCTGGTCCGACAAGAAATGGCGAGTCTGGATACCATGACCTTGGTCATGGTTGCAGAAGCGACTCTAAAATTGATGAAGAATCCCGGACGCACTGGTGTCTGCAATCAAAGAGATATGTTGGAAGAGGAGTTTATCTTAATCGGGGATTTGTTGAAGCGCGCCAGCAATATGGAGTTCTGTGTAGAACCGGAGTTCTACAAGTTGGGCTACATGGAAGGCCTCATGTCAGAGGGTCAAATCAGAGATCGAATCATTGAAGATGTTCGAGAGCTTGAATCCTACTCGTTCCCGTGGGACTACAAGGGTGGGTTTTGGAAATGGCTTCGGTCTAGGATTCCCTGAGCGAAGAGAATCTAGTGCCGCCGGCTTCTAGGAAAATAGGTTGAGTCTGGAGATCAACACCGGGACAGAGCGGAGTCACTCTACTCTGCCATCCGCTACGCGGATTCAACCATAGATTGCGCTTGATCCTGGGGCTGAAGCCCCAGGCTACAGACTGCCATCCGCTACGCGGATTGGCGAGGATCTGGAATCAACTTCGTGACATCATTGTTCGAGCACCTGCCTGACCCAAGCAAATGAATAGTGCTCACTTTTCTCTTCGTGCGCTTCGTATCTTCGTGGTGAATGAATTCGTGTGGATTCGTGTCCGTTCGTGGTTAAATTCTCTCTAGTTTCAGATGGCTAATGTTTTCTCAAAGAAATTCTCTCCGCCTGTCGATTTCTGTCATTCCTAATCGACTAAGGGATAGATTCTCAACCGAAACGAATGGAAAGGACCACGCTATGTTGTTCGTATGCTTGGGGTATCACAATGAGTTGCAGTCGGCGACGCAACCTGTCGACGTTGGCCAGGCGCTGATGGACGAGTGTTTTGAGTATGACGATGAGTTGCGGAAAAACGGACATTTTGCCGGAGGCCATGCTCTTCATCCCTCGGGCAACGCCACGACGCTGCGCTGGAAAGACGGCAAGCCGTTGATCACCGACGGGCCCTATGCCGAGACGAAGGAGCAGATTGGCGGTATCCTGCTGCTGGAGGCCCGGGACCTGGACCATGCCATCGAGCTGATGTCCAAGCATCCCGGCATCAAGATCGGGCCCTTCGAAATACGCCCGGCGGCGGATCTGAGTGCTTTCATGCGGGAAAGCGAAGCCCGGCGCGCGGCGAAGCAGGGTTGAGGACTAGAGGCCATCCGGGCTGCTGGCCCGCGACCTGAAGAGGAGCTACACCATGACCATCAACCCTTCAAAGAAAATCTATCCCTGCCTTTGGTTCGACCACCAGGCGGAAGACGCGGCGAGGTTTTACACGTCCACCTTTCCCAATGGGAAGCTCGGAGGCATTACCCATTATGGCGAGGGGGCGCCTTTGCCCGCGGGTACAGTGCTTACGGTGACGTTTCGGATCGAGGATGCCGAGTTCATGGCGCTGAACGGCGGGCCGCACTACAGCATCACCCCCGGTGTATCCTTTGTGATTGGTTGCGAAGATCAAGAAGAAGTGGACTATTACTGGGAAAAACTCGGTGATGGCGGACGCTACGATCAGTGCTGCTGGCTTACGGACAAGTTTGGCGTGACGTGGCATGTCGTTCCCGCGATGCTCGGCAGGCTGATGGCGCTCGGCGACGGCGGGAAAACCGGCGCGATGATGGGCGCGATGATGCAGATGGTGAAGCTGGATATTGCGGCGCTGCAGAAGGCCTATGACGAAGGCTGAGTTGGGCGAATGAATCAGACTGATCGGATTGGTGGAAAGCAACGTCCCATTCCTGATCACAACAGATCGGTCTGATCCGTCTGATTTCGAATAACCAAAAAGGGAATCCCCCCATGAAATACCTCTGCCTCATCTGCGCGGACAAGATGATGGAAGACATGCCGCAAGCGGACGCGGATCAGCACCACCAGGATTACGCAGAATTCACGGAGGCGATTCGGCGCAATGGTCACTTCATCTCGTGCAACCGGCTGATGCCGCCGAATACGGCAACCACGGTGCGGGTGCGCGGTGGGCGGGTGAGCGCCACGGATGGTCCCTTTGCCGAGACCAAAGAGCAAATCGGCGGCTACTTCGTGATTGAGGCACGCGACCTGAACGAGGCGATCCTGGTGGCCGCAAAGATACCGGGGGCCTGGCACGGCTGTGTGGAAGTTCGGCCGATTGCGGAGGACGAACAGACCGTCGAGGCCCTCGGATTGTAAACGGTCGCGCCTTCCCCGCAGCAGGATTGCTGCGAACTTGACGCGCACGCCGACAAGTGCTTAAATGAAGTGTTGATTTCGACCATACCCGTCGCCGGTTGCCGAGGGTCACGCTGACGTCAACTGCCCACCTTTGTTTTCTTGCACCGATCGGGGAATTCGCATGAAGATCATCACCGCCTTAAGTCTGTTCGTCCTTGTCACGCTGCCAATCCATGCCGCGGGAATGTCCCCCACCGAGATGAAGGGTTGGGGCATTGTCGTCGCACAGGATGCGATTCCCAGCGAGCGCTTCGCTGCGGAGGAATTTCAGTCGCTCTTCGAGCAACTCACCGGTCTTGCGCTGCCGGTTGGCCCGGCGGCCCCTGAAAGCGGTCACGGGATTTACATCGGCCCAGGCGCTGCGGCTCAGGCGCCGGGGATTGGCTTCGACGCGAGCGGCATGGGCGAAGAGGCCCTGCGCATCCGGCTGGATGGAACGAATCTGGTCATCGCGGGCGGGCGGCCCCGAGGCACGCTCTATGGCGTTTATGAATTCTTCGAACGCTATCGCGGCGTGCGCTTTCTGACGAAGGACCACACGTGGTTTCCGGAAGCCTCGGCCCAGGCCGCGATCGGCGATTTGGATTTTACCTATGAGCCGATTTTCTCCTTCCGCTGGAGCTATTACAAAGCCAACGCGGATCACCCCGATTTTGCCGCGCGCCTTCACGTGAATACCGTGACGAGCGACGAGAAGCTGGGTGGCAAGACTGGCCAGTCGCTCATCGGCCACAGCTACGCCCGGTGGATATCTCCGGAGAAGTACGGCAAGACCCACCCTGAGTATTTCGCCCTGATCGATGGCGAGCGCAAGAGCAATATTGCTGCGGCGAGCACGGAACCGTGCGTGACGAATCCGGAAGTGATCGACATCATCACCAAGAATGTGCTGGAGGAAATCGCGGCCAATCCCGCTATGGAAAACGTCACGGTAAGCCAGAATGACAACGATGGCTATTGCCGCTGTCCCCAGTGCGCCGCGATCAACGACCGGGAAGGCACGCCCATGGGCGCCAACCTGTCGCTGGTTAATACGGTTGCGGAGCGGGTGGAGAAGGTCTATCCCCACGTGAAGATCGGCACCCTGGCCTACTGGTATACGCGCAAGGCGCCGAAGACCATCAAGCCGCGCCACAACGTTCAGATCCAGTTGTGCAGCATCGAGTGCTGCGAGCTGCACCCGATCAACGATCCGAATTGCCCCAAAAACGTGCCATTTTATCAGGATATTCAGGACTGGAAGGCGATTTGCGACAACGTCTGGATCTGGAATTACAACACCAATTTCTCCTACTACGACCTGCCTTTCCCCAACTTGAACGTCATCGGGCCGAACGTGCGGCTGTTTCGGGACAGCAACGCCAAGGGCGTGTTCATGCAGGCGAACGCCATGGGCGATGCGGGCGAGATGTGCGATCTTCGGAACTACCTCATGGCGCGCACCCTCTGGAATCCGGAACTGGAAAGCTGGCCCCTGGTGGAGGAATTCTGCACGCTCCACTACGGCGAAGCCGCGCCGCCGATTCTTGAGTACCTGAAGTTCGTCGAAGATCAGGCGGAGAAGCACGGCAATCACCCGAACTGCGGAGCCTTTCCCGTTGAGCTGGGCCTGACGGCGGAAGGGGTGGCGAAGGGCTTCGATCTTTTCCAGCAGGCGCTTGTGCTCGCGCCGAACGAAACCATCCGCGCGCGGGTGGAGATGGCGTCGATTCCGGCCTATCGCGCGGTGATCGTAGCCAATGGCCGTCCCTGGAAGAATGAGGGCGGCGTGGTCCGGCGCGATCTTCCCGAGCGCTTTGCCTCGGTGATCCCGGACTACATCGCCTTGTGCAAGCAGTATGGCATGACCTATGTGGCGGAGGGCAAGGAGTCGAGCAAGTACTTCGAGCAACTGGAGAAGATGGCGGCGATGCCCGCCGTGAGTCTCGAGAACGACGTATGGCGCATGACGATCCTGCCCGAGCAGAACGGCAAGATGGCGGAACTCTTTCACAAGCCTTCGGGCCGCTACGTGCTGCAGGGCATGCAGCATGACAATATCCTTCAGGGCTGCCTCGACGAGGTGGGCCAGGCCGGATTTGTGTCGGAGGCCTTTTCGCGATTTGCGGCACAGGTGGAGGGGGATCGCGTCCGGCTGACGCGAACGATGGAGGACGGGAGCACGGTGGAGCGGAGCGTGGGCTTCAAGCCCGGCGAGCCCGAGGCGATTGTCTGCACCTCGATCTTGACCCATCGCGGCGCGGAGCCTCGTCTTTATCAGTACCGCACACGCCCGGAGTTCAACGCCTACACTAAAAGCGCGGACGACAATATTCTGACCGCGTATGCCAAAGGCGACACGTGGGTACCCTTCAACCGGGCGTGGAAAGAGGGAACAGGTCCGGACAACGATATCCTTGTCGGATCGCGCGGTGGCGGCTTCGCCTATTTCAATCAAGAAGTCAAGAGCGGCCTGGAAGTCACCTACGATCCGGCCCAGGTCAAGTATCCCCGCTTACGCTGGTATCCCCAGTATGAACAGGTGAATCTGGAGTTGTTTTCCCAGGATGTGGAGCTGAAGACCGGCGAGACTCTGGGATTGGACTACACCCTCCGCTACCTCGCCACCGCCCCCGAAGCCCCATGAAGGATTGCGCCATGAAACCGGTTACCCGTAGAGCAATGCTCAAGTTTGCCGCCGCCACATCCATCGGCGTGGCCATGCCCGCGTGGTCCGCCGACGTGCCGACCCACCTGCCCTTCAACCCCATCACGCCGAAAGAGGTGGGGGTGGACGAGAAGAAGCTGGGCCGGGTCGTGGCCTTTATCAAGGCCGAGATTGCCGCGGGCACCATTCCCGGCGCTGGCCTCGTAGCCACACGGAAGGGCCGCAAGTTTGTGGAGCATTTCGAGGGTACCTATCGGGATGCCTCCGGCGAGGACAAGCCCTTTCACCCCGGTGTGTCCAATCCCCTGTTCTCCTTTTCCAAGGGCCTCGGCGCGACGGTGGCGGTGCTGGTGAAGCAGGACGGCCTGATCGATTTTGATGTGCCGGTGTCGACCTACATCCCGGAGTACAAGGGCGGTGGCAAGGATGAAACGACGCTGCGCCATCTGCTCACCCACGCGGCAGGCATACCCGGCGTGAGTCACAAGGCCGTGGACACGGAGGAGGGCTGGAATGCCTACCTCGCGAAGCTCTGCGCGGCGGAAGTGGAATGGCCCGTGGGCAGCCGCACCGGCTATCACGGGCTCTCGGGCCTTTTCGTGGTCGCGGAAGCGGTGCGTCGCGTGTTGGGGATGAAGTCGTGGGAGTCCATCTGCCGCGAGCGGCTCTTTGACCCCATCGGCGCGGAGAGCTTTACCTTTGCACCGCCTCGGGGCGATGGGCCGGTGTCAGTCCTGCCGGGCTATTTTGACTCGATTGCGCCGGGCGCAAACGGCATCGGCGCCCACCCGGCGGGCGGCTGCTTCGGCACGCCCGACGACATGCTGCGGGTGCTCAACATGATCGTTCAGGGCGGCACCTGGAACAGCACGCGACTGTTGAAGCCCGAGGCGCTTCAGGAGATGCTGTCCGTGCAGTATAAGGACACAATCGCGAAAGACGTGGCCGAGGGTCGCGCACCGGCCCATGAACCCTGGGGCCTGGGCTGGCTCGTCCGCGGAACCGCACCGAGATGCGATGGCGGGGCCTGGTTCGGCTTCGGCGATTCCAAGTCCCCCACGCTCTTCGGCCATGCGGGGGTGGATACGATCTACGGCGTGGGCGATCCCGCGCGGGACCTGGCCTTCGTGTTCACCATGACGCGCAAGCTGCCCACCGCGGAGGAGTCTACACGGATCCGGCGCGAGGTGAGCAATCTGCTTCAGGAGTCGGTGTTGGCGTAGCGCGTTATTCTATTGGCCGCAAAGAAAGAGGTTTTCCCACAGATGAACTCAGATAAGCAGGCAGGAATGCTCGACTCTTGAATGTGGAACGTGGTTAGAGAATTGGATTCCGATCGCTTGAAATGCGCCAGACTATCAGAAACTGTACTTATTCGCTTTATCTGTGTTCATTTGTGTTCATCTGTGGGAAAACTCTTCTGGTAACCTCCAAACGCCGCCCCAGGTTCTTTCGCGGCAAAAAATTGCGTTGTTGCTACGCGAGACCCGTCAGCCACCGCGTCTCCGCGAATCGCGAATGGCATCAAGGATATCTTTGGTAGTGGCTTTGGTTTTTATGCCCGGAATGTCGAAGGGAGAAGTTTTCGCTGGTCTGTAGACCAGGCTGAACGTATCCCCGCCTCGGCGCGTGATCAGGACTTCTTCCGTTCGGGCGGTGTCCAGCAACTCGGACAGTCTTTGTCGGGCTTGCGAGTAGGTGTATTGTTTCATTTAGGCAGCTCCAACACTCTTATCGACAGATTCGTTGCGATGCGTTGCATTCCTTTGTCCAACGTTAAGAGTGGTGCGCGAAGCCTGAGCGCACACTCCAAGAAATACGCGTCGTATGCATAGATCTTATACTCCACTGCGATCATCAATGCTTGGGCCATGTTTACTTTGTGCAGCTCCACCGGAACCATAGCAAGCATTTCCCAAGCGGCTTGAACGCTCTCCGGCTCTAATGATCCCTTTTTCAACATCGACGAGAGCGCATTGCCGACTTCGAAGGGCAAAACTTCGGGGGCAATGAGCTCGTGCCCCGCGACTATTGTCGCAAGGGCATCCTTTTCAGGCTCACGGAGCGCCACTGCCAGGAAAGTATTGGTGTCAGCCACTATCTTCATATGTACAATTGTACCTCAATTGATTTGGCTCGTCAATCTGCCCTATGACGCCGGGTCAGAAGCCCATCGGTAGCACGAATAGTCAACGCGCAGCCAATGGCTAAAAATGGGAACTTTCCCCTTGTCCTTTTCCTGCCCCGCGCTTCGTCGTATAATAGAAACCGCAGTGAACGAACCTCTCACAAGGAGACGCAGGCATGGACGTGGAAATGAAGAATGGCCATATGTTGCTGTTCCGGGGCAACCACTGGGACAAGGATCTTTCGCCGGAGCAGATTCAGGATGTGATGACACGCTGGATGGCCTGGTTTGAGGGCTTGATGGAGGATGGGCGTGCGACGAGCGGGCAGCCACTGCAACGCGAGGGCAAGATCGTGTCGGGCAAGAATGGCCACACGGTGGCGGACGGCCCCTTCGCGGAATCGAAAGAGGCGATCGCGGGCTATTTTCTGCTGACGGTGGAGTCGATGGACGAGGCGCTCGCTATCGCGAAATTGTGTCCGGCCCTGGAGCACGGCATGACGGTGGAAGTTCGGCCGGTTTCGGAGTGTTGCGCGGTGAAGCAGCGCGCCGACGAGCTGATGGCCGCCGCCGCGGGCTGAACCTTGGCCGCGCCCGAAGATAGACCTTCCGCGCCGCCGGCCGGGGATCCTTCCCGGCTGGCGGAGCATTTGTTTCGCCATGAATCGACCAAACTCGTGGCTGTGCTCACCCGCATGTTCGGCTTTGAGCGGCTGCAGCTTGCGGAGGACGTGGTGCAGGAGGCGCTCGTCCGCGCGATGCAGTCGTGGCCCTACTACGGGGTGCCGGAGAATCCGGCGGCATGGCTCACACAGACCGCGAAGAATCTGGCACTGGACGTGCTCCGTCGCGATCAGAACTTCAAGTCCAAGGAGCCGGGTATCGTCGCTGTGATGGATCCACTGGCCTCCGGCACCCACCCGGACAACGGCGTGGTCTTCGACACGGAAGTGGCGGATGACCGGCTGCGCATGATGTTCACGTGCTGCCATCCTATAATCCCCGAGGAGGCGCGCGTGGCCCTGGCGCTGAAAACCTTGTGCGGCTTCGGCACGCAGGAGATCGCCAGCGCCTTTCTCTCCAGCGAGGCCGCCATCGCCAAGCGCCTGACGCGGGCAAAGCAGAAGATCCGCGAATCGGGCGTGCCCTATGAAATCCCCCACGGCGATGAACTCGGCGTGCGGCTCGACAGCGTGGAGCAGACGCTTTACCTGCTCTTCAACGAGGGCTACAAGGCCAGCAGCGGCGACAGCCTCATCCGCGCGGAACTGTGCCACGAGGCGATTCGACTTGTTGAACTACTGGTGGAGCATCCGGCGGGCAATGGCCCCCGTACGCAGGCCCTGGCGGCGCTCATGTGGCTCAACGCGGCCCGGCTGGGCGAACGCGTGGACGAGGACGGACAGATCCTGCTACTGGCGAATCAGGACCGGTCTAAATGGGACCGGGCCATGATCGCGAAAGGCTTCTACCGCATTGGGATGGCGAGCACGGGGCACGAGATCACGCCCTACCACGTGCAGGCGGGCATCGCCGCGTGCCACTGCGCCGCGCCCAATTTCGAGAGCACGAACTGGACCCAGATCCTGGCGCTCTACGATCGCTGGATCGCCATCGACGACTCCCCCGTCATCGCGCTCAACCGCGCCGTCGTCGTGGCCAATCTCTTCGGCCCCGCCGACGGCCTGAAAGCCATCGCGGCCATCCCCAATCGCGCAATGCTGGACTCCTACTACCTGCTGCACTCCGTGCTCGGCGATTTCGAAGCGCGTCTCGGGCGGCACGAAGCGGCCGCAGGGCATTTCCAGCGCGCCCTGGAGCTGACGGCCATCGCGTCGGAGCAGGCATTTCTCGAACGGCGGCTGGCGGAGTGCGGGGTGGGAGCGTGAGGGTGGACGCGGTATGAAGCCTCTACTCAGTGCTTCGATATCGTTCCTGAATTGATTCGAGAAGTGGTATCAGTTCAGGAACATCGTCCTTGATTATGCTCCAGAGAATTTCATTGTCAACACCGAGATAGCCATGGATGAGGCGGTTTCGCGTCGCAATAATCTGACGCCATGGAACGCCCGGATGCGCTATCCGCACCTCCTCCGGAATGTGAGTCGCAGCTTCGCCCGCCAGCTCGAGGTTTCGCAACGTTGCATCGTAATTCAGTCCACTCGTGACAAAACCACTCTGGTCAAATCCCTCCGTGTAGATCTGCACACGCTCCAGAAAGCCGATCATGTCATCAAGGTAGAATCTCCACGCTCGGGACGAAGCATCAGACATTCACTCGTTCCTGCTCTATAAAAGGTCGAAGCTCGGGACGCAATGCCTTCTCGGTGACCAGATCGACGGGGCACCCCATAAGGTCTTCGAGGAAAAACTGAACGCCAAAGTACTGTGCGGACGTGGCCGGACCGTCGAATGCGACCAATACATCCACATCGCTCCCGCTCGATGCGGAATCTCTTGCCGTTGATCCAAAAAGCGCAAGCCGGAGTACACCGAAACGCTCCGCAAGCTGGGGTTTGCTTGCGGTGAGAATCTCCAATGCGTGCTGGCGTGTCATAGTCTTGTTCCTGAGTATTCGGGACTCTCGTCATTCAATAACCTGCGTGGTGTATGCTGAATTATAACGCATCCACCAAGAATTACGAATAGCGGAATTGCCATCCCATCGGCATCGCCCATTCGCTTCGAACGCCCTGCCTTTGGGCGGGTAGTCTCCCGCGACATTCGCTGGTCATGAGTCCGGCGCGTCCCCCTTCTTGCTTGCGTGGGGCAGTTCGATGACTTTGATGTTGGGCGGGTCTACAGCCCAGTCGATTCTGGCCAGCGCCGGCCCCGCCGGACTCTTGAAGGAAAACATGCCCTGTCCCACGCCGATGGTCCGGAGGTTGTGGGGCTCGCCGCTTTCCGGTCCGGGCACCAGATCGGCCACACGGGAAACCTCGCCACCCCGGTCGAAGTTGGCCATCCAGAGCTCTTCGCCGGTGCCCGGCTCTTTCGCAGTGAAGAAGACACGGTTTCCCGCGGCGGTGATGTTGTAAGGCTGGCCTGAATCGGGACCAGGCCACACGTCGGCAACGATCCGCGTACCCGCGGGCGTGCCATCGGAGCACCATAGTTCATTGCCGTGGTCGCGGGTGGTGGCGCGAAAATATATGCGGTCACCACCGTCCACAAAGGCATGGACGTCGCTGCCTTCGGGACCGGGATTGATGTCCGCGAGAAGGACCGTACCGCCGGGGGTGCCATCGCTGCTCCAGAGTTCACCCCCTGTAGCTTCGGTGCGGGCGGTAAAGTAGACTCTATCACCGGAGGTGAAGACATGATTGGGATCCGACGATATCGGTCCGGGGAAGATGTCCACAAGCCGCTCGATGCCGGGACGATCGGGCCGGAATAGCCAGAGCTCCATGCCGTGGTCGGGATCCTTATTGCTCAGGAGCAGAAAGTCGCCCAGGACCGCCATGGCGTCGGTGTCTTCGGAGACATCGGCGATGTGCCGTACTTTCAGGGTGTCGTGGTTGTAGTGGAAGAGTTGCTGTCCGAAATCACCATCGCTCAAGGCCAGGAAATAAAACCCGCGCGAAGCCGCCACAAATTTCGACGTCATCATAGTCGAGCCAGCGACGCCGGGATAGAGGTCGGTCACCATGGCGGTCTGCTGCTCGCGCGCATTGGTCATCCAGAGTTCCCGCCCGTCGTGCAGCGTGGTGGCGTAGAAAAAGTAAACGTTTTCGACGGCGTGAAAGCTCTGGGGCTCGCTGCCCATCCTGCCCGGAATAATGTCCTTGATCAGACGGGCATCGAAACTGGGATATTCGTTCATCCGGCAATGCCAGAGTTCCCGCCCGAGCCCGGGGGTATCCGCGCTGAAGATGACGCCCTGGTCTCCGGGTCGCACTTGGAGATATTGGGGACTGCTGGAGCCGGACCCGGGAACGATATCCTTCAGCAGCAGCACCTCCCCTGCCAGACTCGCAAACCAGAGTTCGGCCCCGTGTGTTCCATCGTCATATACGAAGTACACCCCGCCAGGACCCGGAACGAGTTCCATGGGTTCCGGAAGGGGCGGCGGGCCAATCTGGGGGGCTGCCTCGATAATCGGCGAGCCCAACGGGGCAACCGGGGCGGAAGCTGGCGACGCGGAGACGGCACCTCCTTCGGGCGAGGGTGCCTGGAGAGACCTCGTCACTTTCGGTGCGACGGGTCCAGTGCGGTGTGCGCCCTGCCACCAGATGACCCCAGCGAAG
Organism: Candidatus Hydrogenedentales bacterium; assembly: GCA_044344195.1. Lineage (GTDB taxonomy): Bacteria > Hydrogenedentota > Hydrogenedentia > Hydrogenedentales > JAEUWI01 > JAEUWI01. The sequence goes on along the minus strand of JBIJDL010000024.1, from coordinate 14,650 downwards.
AGGCCGACTACCAACGCAAGAACCAGGAAAGCGTTATTTGGAAAGGTCATGATGCGCGATGCGTGTGGGGACCGGTACAGCGCGGGCTTTACACCATCGCCGGCACGAGGAAGGGGCTGGGTTTCCGCCTGGGCAAGCTGGAACTCCGCACTTCGCTGGAGCCGGACCAAGGCGGCCGGCGCGGATGGGGGCCTTTTCGCAGAATCCTGAGCCATCAGATCGTGGATCAGGTTAACGAAGTCGTCGGAGAGTTCCGGTCGCAATCGCTGAAGCGGCTCCGGCGTGGCGGTGAGAATCTGGGCCATCAGCGCAGCGGGGGTACTGGCCTGGAAGGCAGGTCGTGCGACGAGGGCCTCGTAGACCATCAGGCCGAGGGAATACAGATCCCAGGCCACGGTGGGTTGTTCGCCATTCCAGGCTTCCGGCGGGGTATAGCGCGGCGTTCCCCAGGCCGTGCCCGTTGTGGCTGTTGACCCCTCCTGATCACCGCCGCTGCGTTGCAGTGCCCGGGCAATGCCGAAGTCGGTAAGGTACAGGTGGCTATTGGCATCGAGCAACAGGTTGCTCGGCTTGAGATCGCAGTGGATAACCCCCTGGGCATGACAGGCCGCAAGCGCGGTCAGGACCTGATAGAGCAGGTCGGCCGCCTGACCCGCGGGCAGGGGGATTGGCCGAAGCAGAGTGGAAAGAGGCGTGCCTTCGATGTACTGCATCTCAATGGCAAGATCATCGCCGATCGTCGCCATTCCGTAAACGCGCACGACATTGGGATGCTCAATGCGCGCGGCCGCACGCGCCTCCTGCAGAAAGCGTTTTGAAACGGCAGGGTTGGCGAGCAGGTGGGGATGGACCATCTTGAGCGCCACACGCCGTTCTAGCTGCGTATCCCACGCGGCATAAACCGTACCCATACCGCCGGAACCGACGGTGTGCATGATACGGTACTTGCCGAGCATCCGCCCATGCTCTGGCTCTTTCCGATCAGAAGTCAAGTTCCTCGCGAACTCCATTCGGCTGGCGTGTTTCCAGCCGCAGTACTGCCTGGGACTGCACTCCCGGGCAAGTTGCCGGAAGTACCGTGATATAGTTCACAGCGCGGGATATGGTAGCAGCTTTAGACCTTCTACAGGAAAGATTTTATCCTCCTACGGTCCCCAACGCCAAACGCGGGGGCGCCATGGAAACGGAAAGCGCCCCGGACCGTGGGGACCGTGGCGCGTTGAATCACCGGCGGGATCCGCAGGCGGATGGCACAAATCTCTTTGTATTTACCCTATATCTCCCGCAGCGCCGTCGCAATAGGCAGGCGTGCGGCGCGGATGGCGGGGAAGAGTCCGCCGAGGACGCCGATGGCCGCCGCCCAGACAATGGCGCTGGCGAGCAGGGCTGGCGTCACCGTGAACGCGAAGGCGATCTGACTGAAGGACTGCCAGTTGATGGTGGAGGCCTGGTAGCCGTCGAGGGCGAAGTAGGCCGCCGCCGCACCCGCGATGCCGCCCGCCAGGGAGAGCACGAGGGACTCGAACATGACGGAGAGGACGATGGGGCTGGCACCGAAGCCCAGCGCGCGGAGCGTGGCGATCTCGCGGGTACGCGCGGCCACGGCGCTGTACATGGTATTGAGCGCGCCGAAGAGCGCCCCCAGGGCCATGAGGCCGGTGATGAAGTAGCCGATGCTCTGGACGAAGCCGGTGAGCATGGTGGACTGCTCCGAGAGCCACTCGGACTGGAGCATGGCCTTCACTTTTAACTGGGGGTTGGTCTCCAGTGCACTCTTGAACTGATCGATGTCCTCCGGCGATATCAACTTGGCGTAAACGGACTGGAAGCCGTCGGTGCGGTTGTAGGCCGGCTGGAGCACGGCGGAATCGGTCCAGATCTCGGACTCGGCGGAGCCGCCGCCGCCGGAGAAGATGCCGACGACGTCCCACTCGATCATGCCGATCTTTACTTTCTTGCCCACGTCGAGCCCGGCGAAGGAGCGGGCCGCGCCGATGCCGACGATCACCTCGTTCTTGCCCAGCTCGATGTTGCGACCTTCCAGAATCTGGAAGTCACTGCGCACGGCCATGGCCTCCTTGCCCACGCCGCGCATGGGGACGTTGGCGTCGGTGCCGGTGCTGCGCTTGGGCAGGTTGACCATGACGAAGAGCTCGGCGGAGGTGAAGGGCGCGCCTTCATTGCGTGCGATACCGGGGGCATCGGCGATGAGGCGTGTCTCCTCGCGGGAAAGGCCGCTGGTCATTTCACTGTCGGCCCCGTCGCGGAGAACGATGGCGACATCCTGCGATCCGGAGACAGTCATGGCGGCACGGAAACCTTCGGCTATGGACAGCACGCCGACAAAGACCGCCACCACGCCGGCGATGCCGACCGCGGTGGTGAGCGCCGCTCCCTTGCGCGCGGGAATGGTCCGCAGGCTGAAGAGGGATACGGAGACGACTTGGGAGAGCCAGTTGATCATGCGTTTCTCCGCAGGGCGACGGCGATCTGAAGCCGCATTGCCTGTAGGGCGGGGATAATGCCCGCCACAAAGCCGAGGGCAAAAACGAGGGCCACGCCGAGGGCCACGTAGGGCGGCGGGAAGTAGAAGATGGGCAGCATGCCGGGGACGGGACTGCCGCCCGCCGCAATCAGCAGGGCCGCGCCAAGGCCCGCCAGTCCGCCGAGCGCCGCGATCACCGTGGACTCGGCCAGCACGAGGGCCAGAATGAGCTCGTTGGTGAAGCCCATGGCCTTGAGCACGCCGATCTCCTCGGTGCGCTCACGCACGGTCTGGGCCATGGTGTTGCCCGCGACGAGGAGGATGGTGAAGAAGACGGAACTGAGAATCGCGGTGAGGATCGTGCCCATATCGCCAATCTGTTGCGCGAAGCCCTGCATGAAGGCACCTTCGGGCTCGGTCTTAGTTTCGTAGGGCGAGTTTTCAAACTCCTTGTCGATCGCCGCCGCCACTTCCGTGGCGCGGTCGGGATCCGCGATCTGCACGCCGTACCAGCCTACTTCGCCGTCGCCGCGCGCACGGCCTTCGTCGAGATAGTCATAGCGCATATACATGCCCGAGGTGTCCGCACTCTTCTTTGTGCCGTCGAAAATACCGACGATATCGAATTCCCACGCGCCGTCGCTCGTATGCGGCCAGATGGGCGACATGAGAGGAATGCGATCCCCCACCTTCCACTCGAAGCGATCCGCCAGCGTGCGCCCCACGATGGCGCCGCTGCGGGTCGTCAACCACGCTTTCTTCTCTTCTTCGGGAAGCGTGTACTCGGGGTACATCTTTAGAAAGGCCTCGGGATCCGTCGGAATCGTCGCAAAAAAGTTCTCCGGTTTGTCCTGGTAGATGCCGTTGAACCAGACGAAGGGCACGGAATAGGCAACACCGTTGATCCGCTCGATTTTCACGCGGTGCGCCTCGGGCAGACTCATGATGAGCGAGACCTTGTGGCGCGTGATGAGGCGATCCGCACCGGCCATGGTCACGCCGCCGGTGAAGGATTCTTTGATCGTGCAGAGCAGTCCGAAGAGCAGGAAAGCGATGAAGATGGACAGCAAAGTAAGAGCGGTTCGCAACTTCTTTCGCTTCAAGTTGCTCCATACCAGGCCGAGGAATTTCATTCCGGCGCCTCCGCGGAGAGCTGGCCCTTGTCCAGGTGCACGGTCCGCGTGGCCCGCGCCGAGGCGTGGGGATCGTGGGTCACCATGATGATGGTTTTGCCGTGCTCCTGATTCAGCGCCTGGAGCAGGCTGAGGATTTCATCGCCCGACTTGCGGTCCAGGTCACCGGTCGGTTCGTCGCAGAGCAGGATAGTGGGGTCGGTCACGATGCCCCGGGCAATGCCCACGCGCTGCTGTTCACCGCCCGACATGGTGCGGGGGTAGTGCTTCGCGCGGTGGCTCAGGCCCACAACGCCCAGGGCGGTCTCCACGTGCTTGCGACGCTCTTTCTTGGAGAGGTGCGTGAGCAGCAGGGGCAGTTCGACGTTGCGCTCCGCCGTGAGTACGGGCATGAGGTTGTAGAACTGAAACACGAATCCCACGTGCCGCGCGCGCCAGGCTGCGAGCTGCCGGTCCGACATGTTGTCGATACGATCACCGCCGATGGTCACCGTGCCTTTGGTGGCGCGGTCGAGTCCGCCGATCAGATTCAACAGCGTGGTCTTACCGGAGCCAGAGGGACCCATCAGCGCGAGAAACTCGCCGTCCTTCACCTCCAGGTGCATGTCCGAGAGCACATGGATGTGCTCCGAACCGCGCCGGAAGTTCTTGTCCACGTGGTCTACGGTAACCAATATTTTCTTGTCTGAACTCATCCGGTAGCCTCCGTTACACTGGCGCCTTCGGCCAGGTAGTCAAATCCTTCGATTACAATCCGTTCCCCGCCGCTGACCCCCGCCTGAACCCGCGCCTGCCCGCCGACTTTGTCTCCGATGGTGACGGGACGGGGCTTTACTTTGCCCTCGCTCACCACCCACACAATATCGCGGCCATCGCGCTGGCGCACGGCGGCCTCAGGGATGGCGGTAAACTTTTCCACGGGCTTGGCCTCATCCGTGCTTTGAAAAGCCACCTTCACGCTCATTTCGGGAAGGATGCGGGAATCCAATTCGTCAAAAGCCACGCGCACCTTTACAGTGGCCTTCTGACGGTCCGCCGTGGGGATAATAGCGATAACCTTTGCGGGTATTTTCCACTCGGGATAGGAATCCAACGTGGCCTCCACGGGCTGGCCCGCGCTCACGCGATTGATGTAGCTCTCGCTCACGTCGACCTCGATTTCGAGGGAGGTCATATCCACTATCGTGCAAATGCCGGTGCGGGTAAACTCGCCCGCGGACATGGACGAGATCATCTCTCCGGGCTGGGCGTTCTTCGTGGTTACCACTCCCGCAAAGGGAGCGGTGATGATGGTGTCTTCGATTTCCTGCTTCCACACCGCGATCTGTCGCTCGGCCACGGCAACATCGGCGGTCTGGCGTTCAAGCTGGGCCTTCAACGCTTCGGCCTGTGACTGGGCCCGATCCGTGTCGGCCTGGTTGCCAATCCCCTCGGCGACGAGCCTGACGAAGCGGCCGAGGTCACGTTCGGCCTGGGCGATGTTGACCCGAGTTTCCGCCAGCGCCTTCCGCACCGAAGCGGCCTGAGCCTCGGCCAAGCGGAGATTCTGCTCGGTATTGGAGGCATCGATACGCGCCAGTACCTGACCCTCCTCCACGGACATCCCCTCCTCCACCAGCACCTCCATGACCTTACCCGAAACCTTCGAGGAGACCGTGGCCTCGCGCCGCGCGGTGACATAACCGGAGGAATTCAGCAGGGTATTGCCGCTTTCCCCGCCCGTGGTCGTTTCCGAAACCACGTGGGTCTTCACCGCAATGGCCTTGGGCAAGTTGGCCCACCACCACGCCCCGCCGCCCGCGCCACCAGCAATCAAAAGCAACATGAATATAAAGGGTGCGCTGCTTCGACGGGGTGCACTTCGATCGATGCGCAATTGATCGAGACTATGCTTTTTTTCACTCATTCGGCTTGAGAGACTCCAGAGAAACCGGGCACCTTCCCGCAAGGAGGTGCAATGGGGACATTCGAGACCATCTATTCAGGCCGCAGCGTAGTTTATACCAGAATTAGACGCCCCACGCACGATTGGAGGGCAATCGTTGGTACACGGCGCACATCGCAGGTCCCACAGGATAACGACGAAAGAACCAACGAATTTTGGACACCTGACAATACCTGCCGTTCACGGTTCGCCGAAACGCACCACTTTATGCGTACTTTGAGCGCGATGTAGTGTAGCACGCGCTCCTGACATTTGGGGTCAGGAGACTGTACTAAATTTCAGTCTTTGAACAGCGCGGGACGGTCCCGTTGAGGCTACCGCCACAGCCACCGCAGCGAATCGGGCAATATCGCGCCGCCGTGCTTACCATTGTGTCCCTCGGTGCCCATTTCGAATCGGTAGTCATAGCCCGCAAAGGCGAGGGCCTTTTCCATCTCCATGTTGGCGAGGGGCCAGTTGCCGTGCTGGTTGTCCAGGTCTTTCTCGCCTGCCTGGAGGAATACGCGTATCGGGCGTTTCTCTTCTTTGCGGATGAGGGCGGGGTATACGTGTCCGCCGCGAATGTTGGTAAAGCTGCCCACGTGGCTCAGTACCTTGCGGAAGGCGTCGGGCCGCTCCCAGGCGACGGTGAAGGCGCTGATGCCGCCTGAGCTGATGCCGCCGATGGCTCGCTGCTCGGGATCGTCGGTGAGCTTCCAGGTCTTCCCCACTTCGGGGAGCATCTCCTCCAGGAGGAAGCGGGCATAGGCGTCGCTCAGGGTGTCGTATTCCACGCTGCGATTTTTCGCGGGCTCGCCCTGGCCGTCCGCCGCAGGGATTACGCCGGGGTTGATGAAGATCCCGATGGTGACGGGCATGGCGCCCTGGTGGATGAGGTTGTCGAAGACCACCGGTACGCGGAAGTCCTTTTCAGTGTCCACGTACCATTCGCCATCCTGGAAGACCATTACCGCGGCGGGCGCGGTGCCGTCGTATTGGGCGGGCACATAGACCCAGTAGTCGCGCACGGTGCCGGGATAGATCTGGCTCGCGGTGAACTGGTGCTTTGTGACGGTACCCTTCGGAACGCCATCTTTGGGCAGGGAATCGCCGGAGATGGTGTAAGTCTGGGCGTTGGCGGAGAGGGCGGAAAAAGCCGCCAGTGCGAAAATTGATGTGAAGCGCATGTTGTGTCCTCGGCGGGCCGGCGTGAAGACGCCCCGCGCGGGTTGCGTTGAGTGCGAATGGGTTTGAAAGGCCCCATTAGAGCAGACCATCCCCATCAGTGCAAACGAAGGTTTGCGGAAGTATGGAGCGGGGGCTTTCCAGCCCCTATATCATGTGCCGCGCACGCCGTCGCCTGTTTTCACTCCGGTTTCCCGTGCAACGGAGTTGCACGGGTTCGGGGGCTGGAAAGGCCCCGCTCCAGAGCTGCGAAAGCCATCAATATCGGAGCATCTTCTCGCGGGCAGACATGGCCGAATCAACTGTTGTACAATGCCTGCCTGGGGAATGTGGAACAAGCTGAAAGGACCGTTTTCAATGTTAGATACCGCCCAACCGGACGTGGCAACCGCCCTCCAGATCGTGCGCCAGGGCGCGAGTATGGCCCAACGCGTGCTGGCGAGCATGGCCATGCAAAACCTGACCAAGAGCGACTTCTCGCCGGTCACTGTGGCGGATTTCGCCTCCCAGGCGCTGGCGGCCCACACCCTGCGCGAGGCCGGGATCAACCTGCCGCTGGTGGGCGAAGAAAACGCGTCGGAACTCCGGACGGAGGAGGGCGCGGCCGTGCGCAAGTTGGTGGCGGAGTTCGTGGGCAAGGTCGTGCCCGGCGCGAGCGAGGAAGACGTGTGCAACTGGATTGACGAGGGCACGGGTGAGCCCTCGGGGCGCTACTGGACACTCGATCCCATCGACGGCACCAAGGGCTATCTTCGGGGCGGCCAGTATGCCGTGGCGCTGGCGCTGATCGAGGATGGCGAAATTCAAATCGGCGCGTTGAGCTGCCCGAACCTGGGCGACAACTGCCAGCCGGACATGGGCCTGGGTGCGACGATCATCGCGAAGCGGGGCGAGGGCGCGTGGCTCTCGGTGGCGGGCGAGCCCTTCACGCGCCTGCACGTCTCCGACTGCGCGGACATCGCCTCGGCGCGGGTCATGCGCTCGATGGAAGACGGCCACACCAACGCGGGCCAGATCGACACCATAGACAAAGTCCTGGGCATCCAGGCGGAGCCGGTGCGGATGGACAGCCAGGCGAAGTACGCCGTGCTGGCGGCGGGTGGCGGCGAGTTCATTTTTCGTTTGCTGAACCCGGGCAAGGAAGATTACAAGGAATGCATCTGGGATCAGGCCGCCGGGGCGATTATCCTGGAAGAAGCGGGCGGCAAGATCACGGATCTGAAGGGCGCGCCGCTGGACTTCACCCAGGGCCGCAAGTTGACCGCAAACACGGGCGTGTTTGCGTCCAACGGAAAAATGCACGAGGCGGGCCTGAAGGCCGTGGCCGAAGTCTGCGGATTCTGATCGATAGAAATCAGGAGGCCGCCGGCGCTCGAAACGCCGGCGGCCTCGCTTTTTAATGCAATCTTACTGCACGGAGGGCGGCGCGGCACCTTCCGCGGGGGACGCCGCTTCACCCGGTGGGACGACTTCTTCGGTGGCGGGAGCCTCCCCGGGACCGGTAATCTCCACCTGGCTGGCGCCTTCGGCAGGCGCGGCGGCCGCGCCCTCTTTGAGCTTCACTATGAGCTTGTCGTCCTCGACGCGAATTTCATCAATCTTTTCAATCCATGCTTTAAATTCCGGATCGTTGGAAACTTCCTGCGCCCAGTTCTGGGCCGCCATGCCGTCCATGAACTCCTGGGAAGCTTCCTCGCCTTTGACCTGGAAACTCTCCATATAGACATGGAGCATGCCGCCGGCGGTGTAGACCGTGAAGGTGGCCGAACCATTGGCAAAGCGACCGTCGAGGATGGGAATCAGCTTGCCGATATCAAAACTCACCTCGCCGCGAATCTCACCGTTGGCAATGGTCAGATAGACGGAGTCGCCGAAGACCTGGCCGGGCTCGCTGGAGCGCAGCATGACGTTTAGCTCTTCCGCGTTAAAAGCGAATTCACGCGGTCCGGTGCCGCTCTCCACGGCCGAGCGAAACTGGGCCAGTTTCTCATTGGCCGCGGTCATTTCATCGTCGCTGAGCTCCAGCGCGGGGAGTTCACGGGGGGCTTCCTCGGTGTAGGCTGTGATGCTGCTTTGCAGCATCTTGTAGACGGTGAAGCCGAAGATGCCGGCGCCAAGCACACCGACTACGGCAACCACGAGACAGCCGATCAGGCAACCGTTGACGTTCGAACTGGACTTGGGCAGCGGGGGAACGTAGTCCTGGGACATGGGGATGCTCCTCTTGAAGGCGCGGGGCGCCTGTTGTTATCAGTGGGTGGTCGCGGCGCCAAGGATGGACTGGACATGAAGGACTTTGTCCTTCATCGACTGCTCCTTGTCCACCCGCGTGCCCAGTTTGATGGTGGTGCTGATGCGGGGCGCGCCCATGGCATGGACTTTCTCGTGACACGCTTTGATCGCGGCCATGACGGTGTCCCATTCGCCTTCGATATTCGTACCGAAGGCGTGAAGGTGAATCTCCAGCCCCGCAGCCTGGAGAATCTCCTGGCAGGCGGCGATGTAGGGCGAGAGGGACACTTCGGCATTCAGGGGGATGATGCAGAGATCGACGATGACTTTCATGGGCCTGGCCTCGATAGGTTTCCGTGGGGCGGTCCATTTGCGCCCTCGAATAAGTGTCGATCATTTTATTGTCCGGATACAACCAGGGCGATGGGAATATTCGCAAGAGCCGGACATGGCGGGCACAATGGCCCGACAACCTATTGTCAATATAGAGCATTTATTACTCAATATTGAACACATACGAATTATGAGTGTTTGATTATCCGACACGCAAAGCCCTGTAAATATGCCATTTACAACATTGGCACGAGTCTGGTTTATAGGCATGTACGATGGTCAAACTGGAAGGCCTGGTTGCCAGGCACAATAAAGGCGCACACATGATGCAACCGTACGAGATGAATTCAAACGTGATGCAACAGAACAGTGAAGTGCAGGGTTGGTTCACCAAACCGGGACCGACCGAGAGCTTTTTGCGTACCGCTCCCAAACATCTGGTTCAGGATAACTGGGATTCCTCACCGTCCATCCGGATTGACCCGGCCTTCTTCACGGCTGTGGGCCCGACACCAAGCTTCGCCCAGGTGCGGTAGTTCAAAACGCCTTGCCGGAATGGGGCATCACTACCAGAGAGCACTCAATGCGCCCGAAAGGAATTTCTTCCTTCGGGCGTTTTGCATTTTCTGAGGGCGGTAGTCGGTCCATTTGACTCGCACATTTCCGTGACTTTCCGCGGTCAGCCAAAAGAATATTTACCACGGAGTACGCGGAGGTACGGAGAAAACTATATGAGGGAGGCAGGAGGGGAGAGAGGCCCTTCGAACCTAAGCGTTCCATGACTCGTCAACGGTACCTCTGAAACTCCCTTTCTTCTCCGCGCCTCCGTGTCTCCGTGGTTCGACTTTTGGGTTGCGGCCAACGGCATCTCAAAAGATACCGTGGTCGATCTTCTGGGGCGTTTTATCGGGCGCGTATGGCCGCCACTGAGCGCTGGAGCTCGGGATTGTTCGGATCGAGGGCGAGCAACTTCTCCGCGTAGGGCCTGGCCTCCGCCCAGCGCTCTTCCTGCACATAGAAGATCACCAGGGCGTCCAGAATTCCCCCGTCGGCCGGATCGATCACATGGGCCTGTTTCAACGCGGCTTCCGCCGCGCTTCGTTGCTCCTGATGTTGAAGCAGGAGGCCATAGTTGTAGAAGACCCGCGCGCGCTCGGGCAGCAGCTCGGTGGCGCGTTTCATGTAGACCGTCGCCTCATCCAGCCGCCCGACCTCCGCGAGCAGCAGGCCCATGGAGTAGTGGAGCTCTCCCTCGTTCGGCGCGAGGCCGATGGCCTCGTTCAGCAGGTGCTCCGCTTCGCTGTTCTTACCCTGGCTGTTGTACAGGTTGGCGAGATTCACCCGCGCGGGGATGAACTGGGGATCGCGGGCGATGGCGGTCTTGTAGGCCGCTTCGGCGGCGACTACATCGCCTTTCGCGACGTTAAGCAGCGCCAGATTCAGGTGGGCTTCCGGTTGATCGCCGATGGCTTCCTGCAGAGCGATGTATTCCTTCTCCAACTGCTCAACAGTGGCCCGCTGCTCGGTGGGCAGGCCCGCTTTTACCGGAGCGAGCAGTCGGGCGACATCCATGCGCACGGAGGCCATGGGGTCCAGCGCCAGGGGGGACAGTACTTCGCCCCGCGCCTCGGGGGGGAGTCGATCCATACCACCCACGGCCTGGGCCCGGACGAGGGGCGAGGCATCTTTCAAGCCCGCAAGCAGGGCTTCGGAAGCTGTGGCGCCCGGATAATTCTGGAGCAGTTCGAGAGCGGTCGCGCGTACGATGGCGGGTTTCGCTGCATCCTTTGACAGGGCCGCAAGCTCGGCCTCCGCCTTAGGCTTATTCAGGCGACCCGCCGCGACGGTGGTGGCGAAGTGCTTGGTCTGATCGGGCGTCTTCTCGCCATACCATCCTTTGACGGCATCGGCGGCCCACTGGGCGTCTTTGTCGGCGTGACACTGGTTGCAGGCGTTGGGCGTGCCGAGGGCGACCGAAAGATCGGGTCGGGGCACGCGGAAGCTGTGGTCGCGGCGCTCGTCGATGCCCATATAGGTCCGCTCGGCCATATGGCAATTCACGCACTGCGCGCCAGGTGTTCCGGGCTCATGGAAATGGTGCGACTTTGCGTCAAACACCCCCGGCGTCAACGTGGGGAATTGTGGCTGGGGCACGTCCTGGTGGCAGCGCACGCAGAGGTCATTGCCTGGCACCAGAAGCTTCCCACTGTGGGGATTGTGGCAATCGGTGCAGCGAACGCCCCCGTGATACATCTTGCTCTGGGTGAAGGAGCCGTACTCGTAGACTTCGTCCAGAATCTGCCCATCGGGGTGGTAGAGGCCGTCGCTGATTACGCTGAGGAGGAAATTATCGTGGAAATTGCGGGCGGGCTCGTCCTCCGCCCGTGCGGGCGCGCGGCGCGCATGGCAGCGGGCGCATTGATCGACCTGATACGCGCCCTTGTTGGACTTGTAATCCACCACGAGGCCCGTGGCGACGTAGGCGTCCTTCGGCGTGGTGACGGGCAGACGCGCCCATTCCACGTGCGTCGAACCGGGGCCGTGGCAAGCCTGACAGCCCACGTTGATATCGCTGAAGGTCGTCTTGAAGGTGTTGGTCTTATTGTCGAAACCCTTCTGGAGATCGGTGCTGTGGCACTCGGCGCACATGTAGTTCCAGTTCTGCAGACGCCCGGTCCAGTGAAGCGGATCGCCCTCGCGCAGGGGCGCGTCGGGGTAGAGGTGATACCACCGCTTTTCGTCCACATCCCACGCCACGGGCACGCACTGATAGCGCCCGCCGGGAAAGGGCACGAGGTACTGCTGCAAGGGCTTTACGCCAAAGGTGTACTCCACCGTGTACACCCGCTCCTCCCCTGGGCCGACGCGATAGCCCACTTTGAAGGCCTCACCCTCTTTGAAGAAGCGCCACTGATCGTCGAAGTGGTTGAAGGTGGCGTTGTTGAAGTCGCCCAGGACCGTGGCGGGGGTGGCATGGTCCATGGCGCGCTCGTGATCCGAGCCGATCCACTCCGCGAAGACCGGCTCGTGGCAAGAACGGCAATCCGTGTCTTTCACGAAAGCGGCGGGCGATGGTGCAGGGGCTTCCGGCAAGGGCGCGGCGACCGGGGGGGCCTGTGGCTTTGCAGCGGGATCGGTCAGAGTTTCAAGCGGAGCCTCGCCGCAACCGGGAATGATTAATGCCCCGACGAAGAGCGCTGCGGCAACTTGGATTTGGAATACACGATACATGGCAAAGCCCGGGAATATTTGATTGGGGTCAGGGCCGGTCAACGCCCGGAAACACGTAGGCATAGTGTAACCGCTGCGCGGGCTGGAGGGGAAATGGGGAGGCAATAGGACGGATATGACTGATAGGACCGATTGATCAAATTCGTCGTATCGGTCTTATCCGTCCTATCGCCATCACTCCTTCGCCCCCAGCGGCAGCACCTGGTTGCAGACCCCCTCCCGCCCGGGGTGAAAGAGGTTCTCGCCCACGATCACATTTCTCGGAAAGTGGGGGCTGTCGGGCGTGTAGTCGATGCGGAGGGCGTAGCGGTAGCGCGGCTTTTCGTAGACCAGCACGCCATCCACCAGCACACCGTCGCGACCGGCGTCGTAGACGACATTGCCCTGGATCAGCACGTCGGAGATGTTCGGGTTTTCTTCGAGCTGCTTGCCCATGAGGATAATGGGATAGCTGCTGTCGCCGTTGTTTTTGCCGCCCCAGTTCCAGTACTCGTGGCCATAGCCAAAATCGGTGATCTGGTTGTTGGCAATGAGGATGCCGCTGTCGTGGTTGCCGGGTTTCGCGGGCGCGCCGTCCTTCGCTTCGACGGCGTGCTCGGAGGCTGCACCGGGATTCACCAGAATGCCCCAGAGATCAATGTGGGTCAGCAGGTTGCCCTCGACGATGACGTTGCGGCTGCCGTGGGTCATTTTCACGCCCATGAAGCCGTGGTCCACGATGTTGTTGGCGCAGACCACATTGTCGGAGTGGATGTCGAAGCCCTGGGCACAATTTTGCAGATAGTTGCCCCGGAGGATGGTGTGGCTGGTCTCACGCGGGCTGGTCACGACGACGGCGGAACCCTGGTGCCAGTTGCTCACATGGTTGGTGTCCCACGCGTCCTGGGGCATGAGCTTGCCCTTCTCTGCCGGGCGGATCGTGATCTCTCCAAGCTTGTATTTTTCCACGGTCTCACGGGTGGGCAGGTAGGTCTCTTCGATGATGCGGTTGGACTCGATCACGGTGCCGGTGCTGGCGTTGACCAGGATGCCCGTGCCGTCAATCGCGCGGAAAGCATAGCCATAGAGGGGCGAACTGGTGCGATCGTCAATGGCGATGCACTTGTAGTCACGGACGAGGCTGTCCTTCACGGTGACCTGCTGGCTGTTGCGGATCTCAATGGCGGCGTCGCGGGCGCGGGCCTTCAGGACGTGGACGCCACGAATCTCGACCAGGCGGCTGGTGTTAATGAAGAGGCCGGGACCGCGCGCGGGTTCGGAGGATTCCGTGCGGGTCAGGGTGACGCCCTCGATGCGGGTCATGACGCCGTTCTCGATGGTGACGATGGTCGCACCAGGATTGGTCTGCTCGATGGTCCCGGGTCCGTAGAGTCCGCCGCCTTCGCCGGTGAAGATCAGGGCCGCGTCGATCTTGTGGAGGCCCGCCGGGACGAAAAGCTGGACACCGGGGTGGGCGTTGATGGCTTCCTGGGGCGAAGGGTAGTCCGTGATGGATGGCGACTGGGCGTGGGCCGTGAACGTGACGAGGGTGGCGACGAGGAGGGCGAGGGAACTGCGAAGTAGCATGGGGTGATCCTGTTGGGTGAGGGCGATCATCATGGGTCGTATGGGAACATACTGACCCATAAGACCCATACGACCTATAAGACCCATTCTTTCTGGTGATTACGCCGCAGCCGCCTCGGGAGCCTGAGTTGCCGGGGGCTCCGATGGTCCCACGAAGACCAGCACCGCCTCGATCAGCACCACGGCGGCGAGTCCCACGAGCACCAGGGCCACCCAGGGCACGGGCTCGGCGGGCAGGCCTTTGAAGGCCCACTCCGGCGTGAAGAAGCCGACGCGGGCAAAGCGAAGCAGGGCCCAGGCGCTCATGGAATACATGAAGACTGTCGGCAGGCCGACGACCCACCAGACCCACTGCGCGCGGTAGGTGCGCCACAACCAGACGGTGACGCCGAGGAGGGTCAGCGCCGCGAGCAACTGGTTGCTCGCGCCGAAGAGGGCCCAAAACACGCGCCAAGCGGGGATGGCGTTGCCACTCGGATCGGTGGAGGTCTGCAACACGAAGAAGAGGGGCGCGCCCGCCGTGAGGCCCGTGCCGATCCAGCGTCCGGCCGCATTCTCCAT
>JBIJDL010000282.1:0-8264 GCA_044344195.1 Candidatus Hydrogenedentales bacterium | reverse complement strand
ACCCCGGTATTTTCCACACTTGAATCCCGGAACCCGACCCGATCTACTACAGGCCTATCAGGTCACCGCGATGTAAGTCTGCACTGCTCGAAGGAGCCCTTGGGCTGGACGGATATGAGCTTGTATGAATCAACCGGTGGGAGCCGATACGATGGTTAGACCGCTTGGTCTTGAGATGGGGTGCGTGCTGGGACTCTGGAATGGCTGCGTACGTCATCCGGCCTGGGGGCGATTATGTATGCCCAACTCCCCATGGCCAGAGACTGCATGCGGCTGCTGAACGAAGGGGCCTCCGCCCCGACCGCCGGTCAGGGATTTCACCCCGCTGATTGGGCGCGATGAAGCGACGCCTGTTCCAAGGGGCCACCGAAGGACTCCAGCGGCTGCACGATGAAAAGCCCTTCAGCGTTCGCATACTCCTCGCCCGTTTCGAGGTCGTAGATGCGACCAGCGGTGTATACCTTCGCGCGCTCGACGCGGGTAATCCGGCAATTTACGCCATGGACCTTGCCCAGGGGAAGGCGCTGGCGAAAGTTCACGGTGATTGTGGCCGCAACGACGGGGTATCCGCCGTGCCAGGCCGCAAAACCCATACCCTCGTCCAAGACCGCCGCCATACTCCCGCCATGAGCGTGTCCGGGCGGCCCCTCCGCGCCGGGCCCCCACCAGGCGAGGGCGTTGAGTATCTAAGGTTCTCCCGAGGAATAGTAATGGACGATGAGTCGGTCCCCGGAAGTTTCCCCCGAAACAAAGGAGCGACCTTCCCCCAGTGCGCGAGGGAATTGCACCGGGACCCAACCCGATGGTGCGATGAAGACGGGCTCAACCATAGCCCCACTATACCACGAATCTGTATCCTTGCGTGTTCTGTGTAGGATAGGCCCAAAGGCATTCGCGTTATTTTACAATCTCGAACGTATGGAGCGGGAGCATTCCAGCCCCTTTTTCATGGATCCCCTATACGATGGAAACCCAGGCGCTTTGCCCGTGCACTGCGTTGCACGGGTCGGGGGCTGGAAAGCCCCCGCTCCATATCCCCGAGACTTCTTTGGTTTTCATGCGAATGACCATGGATATGCCCGATGCGATTCTATAGGGCGTACGACGGTGGTGACCGCCACGATGCAGGCCATCAAAACAGGGCCAGTTGCTCCCCGCCGGCGGGTCGGAACCCGTCGGTCCGCAGCGGCATCCGGCTGTCGTGGAATCCCAGGCGCTTGTGGAGCAGGTTGAACAGGTGGGCCACCTGATCCGCGTGAAATCCCGTGCCCCGCATGCGCTCGCCGAAGGCGGACTGATACAGGGCTCCGCCGCGCATGGAACGGAGCCGTCCCAGCACCTTCTCCTTGCGGTCGGGATAGTGCTGCTCCAGCCAGGCTTCGAAGAGCGGCGCAACGGCATGGGGCAGACGAAGCATGACGTAACCCGCATGGCGGGCACCCGCGTCATAGGCGGCGGATAGCAGCGCTGGAATCTCGTGGTCCGTCAAACCCGGTATCACCGGGGCCACCAGCACCCCCACGGGAACGCCCGCCGAGCGGAGTGCTTGAATGGCCTCCAGGCGTTGCTGGGGCGAGGAACTCCGAGGCTCCAGTATGCGGTTGAGACGCAGGTCGAGCGTGGTCAGCGAAAGGAGCACCCCCGCGCAGCCCTTCTCCGCCATGGTCGCGAGAATATCGATATCCCGCGTAACCAAACGGTTCTTTGTCACGATGACGACCGGATTTCGGTACTTCCAGAGCACCTCCAGACAGCCGCGCGTCAAACGCTTCTCCCGCTCAACGGGCTGGTAGGGATCCGTCACCCCGCTCATGGCAATCACTTCGGGCTTCCAGGATTTCTTCGCCAGGGCCTCGTCCAGCAGGGCCGCCGCGCGGGGCTTGTAGAAGATTTGCGTCTCGAAATCCAGGCCCGCCGAGTAGCCCATGTATTCGTGGGTCGGACGGGCGTAGCAATACACGCAGCCGTGTTCACAGCCTCGGTAGGGATTAACACTGAAATCAAAGCCAACGTCCGGACTATCGTTCTGGCATAGGATACTCTTGGCACTGTCCTCGCGATACACGGTGGGAACCCGTGTCGGCCCGGCGGGTTGATCCTCCCCCTCGTACACGAGATTTCGCTCTTCGAAGCGATTCTCGGTATTCCACCAGGTTCCGCGCCCGGGAATGGTCTCGTCATCGACTAATCGTAGCGTCATGGCTGTTCACCTCAGTAAACAGCCTAGCACATACTGAATATTTATTCAAGTGTTTGATTGGGCGCTAAAAGGGAAAACGCATCAGCACCCGCTGGACCACCTGAAGCAATTCGTTCATGCGGTAGGGCTTTTTCAGGAAACCATCCATCTGCAGGTCTGCGTAACGCGTCCGCGCCTCGACATCCGCATAGCCACTGCACAGCACGATGGGCATGTCGCGGCGGATGGCGCGGATGGCGGCCGCGACCTCGTAGCCGTTTTTCCGGGGCATCGTCATATCCAGCAGCATCAGCGATAGTGTGTCGCTATGTTCGCGGAATGCGGCAATGGCTTCATCCCCGTCCGACGCCGTGAGCACCACATAGCCGTGTTGCTCCAGGATGAGCTGGCCCAGCACCCGCACCATTTCTTCATCGTCGGCGAGGAGGATCCGGGTGCCGCCGTCGGCATCGCCATCGCCGACCAGGCGATCCTCGTCATCCAGCTCGATTTCCGCAGCGACGACCGGGTTCAAGAGCGGCAGGTGAATGCGGAATGCCGTACCCTGTCCGGGAATACTGAGCACGCGCACACCGCCCTTGTGCGCACGCACGATACCCATCACGGCGGCGAGGCCTAGCCCGCGTCCGGCGAATTTTGTGGTGAAAAATGGATCGAATATCTTATCCAGCGCTTCTTCTTCCAAGCCGGAGCCGGTGTCTTTCACTTCCAGATAGACGTAGCGCCCGGGGGCGAGATGCTCGTCGAGATACAAGGAGGCCAAGTAGGCGTCGTCCGCGTCGACCATGCCGGTCTCGATACGGATATCCCCATTTTTTTCACCGAGGGCATCCGATGCGTTGGTTACGAGATTCATGACGATCTGCTGCAACTGGGCGGCGTCTCCCGCCACTTCGGGGAGTTCGGTCGCAAGGGCATACTCCAGCTTCGCTTTCTTGGAAATGGAAGAGCGCAACAGGTACTGCATACCCTCGATCAAAAGCGAAAGGTCCACCGCGTCGGCCACAAAGGTGCCGCCGCCGGAATAGGCCAGCATCTGGGCCACCAGGTCCGAGGCGCGCTGGGCGGCCTTCTGAATCTCCATATTGCAGTGGCCGATGAGCTGGCGCCCGCCCACCTCGGCGGCGATGATATCGGAATTGCCCACGATGACGGCGAGCAGATTGTTGAAGTCGTGGGCGATGCCACTGGCGAGCACACCGAGGCTCTCCAGTTTCTGCATGTGCCGCACGTGCTCTTCCATCCGCGCCTTGTCGTCTTCCAGGACCTTGCGCCGCCCCATTTCTTCGAGGGCGGTCTGGTGCATGGTCCGGTAGTCCTGCACGCGCCGGGTCAGCTCGGTGACATCTTCCACGGTGATGAGAGCATGCCAGGCCTCGGCGGTCGCCTCGGGCCCATCGCCGACGGGGACGGCCATGACGGTCGTCTGCTGGACCCGCATCTTGCCCCCGGCCAGTTCGGCGGGAAAGAGGTGTTTGTGCAACTGAGAGGAAAAGACGGTCGGCGGTCCGCCCTGGAACACGGTTTCGATGCGACTCCGATAGCGGGGCTCGCCCAGGTGGGGAAAATAGTGGGTTATAGGACGGTCGAGAATGTCCTGCGCGCGGATGCCGGTCCAGAAGGACATGCATTCATTCCAGAATACCACCGAGTAATCACTGCTCAATACACACACGCCAACCGGCACATGATTCAGCAACGAAAAACGATTCGACTCCCCGTGCTCCCGATGCTGTTTGTCACTCATGGGGCGTCAGAGCTCCAAGTGCCTCCAGCAATTCATCCAGCGCTCCAACTTCAAACAACAACAGTAAATCCCCTTCAATCTGGTAACGTTCAAGTGTAAAGCGGGTACGTGCCAACAGCACGGTATAGCCCTTGCCCCGGTCCGGCGTACAGAGGAGGCTGTCCGCCCGCTCTTCGAGGTAGGTCGGCACCGAATAGACGAAATGCTGGCCCAGCAAGTTGCTGATGGTCCCAAGCACCCCATTGATCACCATGTTTCCGACTTCGCTGAGGGTCCCCGCCTGAATCAGGTCGAAGTCATCAGAGTCGAGTGCCTCTCCCGTGAGCATGGTAACCAGTTTCGAGGCACTGGCGGTCGGGAACAATAATTGGGCCTTGCCCGAACAGGTACCCTGGTAACCCAACTGCACCGCAGAAAGGCGATCGGGGGTCATGCCGCGAAGTTCTTCGAGATACTCGTCCAACGCCAGGATTCGGATGTGGGGGGCCTGCAGCGACACATGGGATTGGAGCATGGTGTTGAGCACCCCGGCACCCCGGCCCATGCCGATGTTGAGCACCTCGGTTAGGGCATCGATCTGCTTGTCACTCAGCTTCATTCACCACTCCAGCAGTCCATTCAAAGATCTGGCTGTGCGCCGCATATCGCGCGATTTCTTCATCGGGCCCGCGCAAACACACACATCCGCCGCGTCCGACCATGGTAATTTGCCATCCGAACGCGCACCACACCCTTTGCTCCTTGCAATTCTGGCACATGGTTTACCTGCCTGCACCATTGAGAAACTTTTCCCGGGCGCCCATCCCGCATCCCAAGTATACGCAAACCGCGATGAAACCACAACGACCCTGCGCATCACAGGCTTGCATCGGCGGCATCCCGCTTGCTTTAATCGCATCACTATCGCGCTTTCCCCGAACTCCCTGCGAAAACCCGGAGCTCTTTCCCACCATGGCACAACTCCACACTTCTATGCTCAAACTGTTCATTCTACTCGTGCTCTCGAGCATCTCCGCTTTGGGTGCCCGTTGCGCAGAAGGGGACCGGCTCGCCACGCTGAAACCCGGCCACCCCCGGCTACTTATGGACCACACCCAACTGGAAACACTTCGCAAACAGAACGAATCGGATCCGACCTTCCAGCGCATGTGGGCCCAGGTACAGGATCAGGCGTTGACCTTTCGAGAGGCACCGGCCCTCAAATATGAACTCAAAGGCCCCCGTCTTTTGGCCGTCAGCCGCGAATGCCTCGACCGGGTCTATACATTGGCTTTAGCGTGGCGCTGGACCGGCGATGAAACCTTTGCCGACGCGGGCATCGCCAACCTCAAGACGGTATGCGCCTTTCCCGACTGGAATCCGTCCCATTTCCTCGACGTGGCCGAAATGACCCACGCCGTGGGCATCGGTTATGACTGGCTCTACGACGCGATGGACGATGCTACCCGGCTTGAGATCAAGGCCGGCCTCATCCGCCATGGCCTTGAAGCGGGCGTAAAGGCCTACGCCAGCGATCCGTGGTGGGCAACGTCCGAGTACAACTGGAATCAGGTGTGCAACAGCGGACTTCTCATCGGTGCGCTGGCCGTCGCCGAATCGGATCCACAATACGCCGATTCCTTCCTCCCGCGCGCCGTGGAATCTCTGCCCATCGCCCTCGCATCGTATAACCCGGAGGGAGTCTGGAGTGAAGGTCCGGCTTACTGGCACTACGCCACACGCTATACCGCCTACGGCATCGCGGCGCTCCGATCGGCCCTCGGGACCGATTTTGGACTGAGTGATCAGCCCGGGCTTCGGGCAACGGCCTGGTTCCCCCTCCTGGCGACCGGGCCGACCGGCCTTCTGCTGAACTTCGCCGATTGCGGCGAGAACAGTATGCGCAAGCCGATGCCGACCCTGTTCTGGCTCGCAAATACATACGACCTGCCCGCCGTGGCGACGTTGGAACACGCGCTGCTCGAACAGATACCCGCCGAAGCCCTGCACCTGATCTGGTACGTCGCGAAGCCTGCGGGGGATTCCGCCGCGCCGCCCCTTGACCGGTTCTTCCGGGGGGACGTGCCCGTGGCCGTAACAAGAAGTGGATGGAACGATCCGGCTGCCCTCTTCGCCGGTGTCAAAGGAGGCTACAACCAAGTCAATCACGGCCATCTCGACCTTGGCAATTTTGAGTTGGACGCTCTGGGCGTACGCTGGGCGCGGGACCTCGGCTCGGACGACTACAACCTGCCGGGGTACTTCGATCGGAAGCCCGGCGGCCAGCGATGGCTCTACTATCGGAATATCTCTCAGAGTCACAACGTCCCGCTGATCGATGGCCAGGGCCAGGACCCATCGGGTAAGGCGGAGATCATCCGGACCGGCTCCAGCGTAGACGGCGCTTTCGCCATCGTCGATCTCAGCGGCGCCTATCCCGCGCAGGCCAACGCCGTCACGCGCGGCGTGGCCTCCATCGCCCATCGCAAAGCCCTGCTCGTGCAGGATGAGTTCTCGTTGAAAACACCCGTGTCGATCACGTGGGGCATGACGACGGACGCGGTGATCACCATCAATGAACCAAGGGACGCCACACTGATCCAAGATGGAAAACGCCTCCATGCCCGGATCCTCTCGCCGGAGAACGGCGTCTTCACGACGCACTCCGCAGAGCAGGCCGAGCCACAGCGAACGAACAAGGGCGTAAGCCGATTGATCGCCACCGTTCCTCCGGGCGATGAATCCATCACCATATCGATAGTGCTGAGCCCCGAATGGCCGGGCGAGGATGCGGCTCCAATTCCCGACGTGCAGCCGCTGGAACAGTGGGATTGAACCTGGAATTAGCGACTTCCCACAGATACATCAGGGGCGACAGACCGGAGTAGCACCTTCTTATACGCACTATCGGCGCGAAACCGGACGAATCTGTGAAAAGCTCCACGATCAAAACCTGAACTCAGGATCCCGATACCATGCCCCACGACCGCATCGAGATTATCGAAGGCGACCTGACTCTCCAACGCGTCGATGCCATCGTCAACGCCGCCAATGAAAGCTTGCTCGGCGGGGGCGGTGTCGACGGGGCGATTCACCGCGCGGGCGGCCCCGCCATCCTGGAGGCCTGCCGCAAGCTTCATGGCTGCGAGACCGGCGACGCCAAGATCACCACCGGCGGCAACCTGCCGGCCAGATACGTCATTCACACGGTGGGCCCGATCTATCGCAGTGGCCGACATGGCGAGCCCGAACTGCTCGCCCGTTGCCACCACCGCAGCCTCGAAGTCGCGCTCGAAAACCATCTCAAATCCATCGCCTTCCCCGCCATCAGTTGCGGGGTCTATGGCTATCCGATACCCGAGGCGGCGATGATCGCCGTGGGCACCGTCGCGACCTATCTGGATGCCCACGCGGAAATCGAACTCGTCCGTTTCGTGCTCTACGGCAGCGCCACCTACGATGCCTTCATCCAGGCGTACGAAGGGCTTTGAAATCTCCTTCCCGCATTGAGAAGGCATGGGGCCTATCAACGTGCGCTATGATCGGCCCCGACGGGTCCGGTAGCCCGAGTGGGTGCCGCCCCAGCCGCCCAGGTCAAAAACCACGCCCACAATGACCAGCACCAGGCCGAGGCCGTGGACGGCCCCCACTTCGTTCATGGCGATGGCGTAAGCTAAGGTGGTGTAGGGCATCACAAAGAAGCCGACGAGCGGCACAATTGTGGAATCAAAGGCCCGAGCGCCATAGCCCGAAAGCCATACGAGCACCAGGACTATCCGCGGGAAGAAGGCTCCGATCAAAATCATCAGGCAAGGCATGGCACAATCTCCTAACGCTCAACCATGATTAATACACCGGCGACCAGCGCCAGCACGGACATGATCACTGCCAGACCGGCAAAGGTGAGGTTCACCAGACCGAGCAAGCCCGTGGCGATCAGCCAGACGGCGGCCAATTTCAAACCAAGGTTTGGGGGTAACTTTCTGGACATGAAACCATCCTCCTGCGTTCATCGGCGCGGCAACCGATCCAATTACCCGTTTCGCACCATTTGTATTAGAAGTGCAACAGCCGTGCCAATCGGCCTAAGTCATTGCAAAACTTCATTTAAGACGTTGTCGCCGTGGCGAATCACGCAACTTCAAGGCGAAAACGGTTTGATCGTACAAGTTGGACACCTTGGCCGCCTCCGCAAGATACATCCTCGGGGAGGGCCTGCGTCTGTTTTGTGGGTTTTAAATAACCCTTTGCTCCCAGTAGTCCTCGAGGCGTGCGGATTCGGTCACGCATCGCAGTGCGATGATGGCGTTTGCGCCTCTGACGGTCCACTCCATACCC
>JBIJDL010000281.1:0-8278 GCA_044344195.1 Candidatus Hydrogenedentales bacterium | reverse complement strand
TTGCCCTTCGGGCAGTTCGCCTACGGCGAACACGGGCTGCGTTCCGCGCCCCATAAAAGCCCCCAGGAGCGCCTTGGTGCTTCCAGAGGCCACGTCCTCCAGATTCAGCAACCCATGACCAGGCCAACGAACCGGGGAGCGTGACGGTGTTGCAGTTAGTTTATGAATCCGGGCTGTCCGCCCCCCCACTGTCAACTGTCCACCGTCAACTGCTATGATATAGGGAGTTTCGGGTTTGTCGATCCTGATCAGTCTCTGCATAGACGCCATTACGGCTATTCCGGGAGCTTTTCCTGGAGGCTGTGGCTCCATCGCATAGGAACGCCATGACTATTCTGGTCTATATCACGCATTTTCTTGGGAATATCCTGCTTGTCGGTAGTGCGGGTGCCGCGCTGGCGTATCTTCGGGTGGATCAGGGCAACGCACAATGGCTGAATGGGGCCTATCGCAGCGCACTTGTGGCGATGTTTGCGCTACTGGCGACCATCGTGCTTCGGACGGTCCAGTGGCATCTTGTACCCTTTACGACGGCGGCGGATTCCCTCTGTCTGCTCGCTTTTTTCTCTTTGCTGACGATCCTGGTGCAATTGGGCCACGATCGTTCCCATCGGGCGCTGCTGTGCTTCTATCTTCCGCCGCTGGCGCTGGTGGCGGCGCTGAGTATGTACATGGCGGTGCCGGCCCTGAGCACGGCCCCGAAGCCGGTGAGCGGCGCACTGCTGACGGCCCATGTGGGCCTGATGTTTCTGGCCTATGCGTTGTTTTTTGTGGCGGGCATCAACGGCGTGGCCTATGCATTTCAGGCGCAGCGGCTCAAGCACCGGATGACCACGGGGCTGTTCCAGAAACTCCCGCCGCTCGAGTCGCTGGACCGGGATCTATTTCACCTGATCCGGATCGGCTATCCCATCTTTGCGATCACGCTGGCGGTGGGCGGCTTCTGGGCGTGGTATGAGGGGCAAAATCTGAGCCCGACGTGGTGGTTTTCGCCGAAGATCTTCATGGGGCTGGGGACGCTGGCCTTCTACGCGTATGCCTTTCATGCCCGCGCCGCCGGGCGGCTCCGGGGGCCGAAGCTGGCCCACATCGTCTGTTATGGCACCGGCGCGCTGATCGGCACCTTCCTGGCGCTGTCGCTGCTGGACGTGCTGAACTACAATTTCTTTGGAGATGCCGGATGACGATCGCGCTCACCGGCCTCAGCCATCACACCTGCCCCGTGGATCTCAGAGAGCGCTTGTCCTTTCCCGAGGATCAGCGGGGCGAGGCCCTACGCCAGCTCAAGCAGCGGCTGGAAGATGGCGGCGCGGTAATCCTCAGCACGTGTAACCGTGTGGAGGTGTATACCCACGACAACGCGGCGCGTCCGGAGCACTTGCGCAATCTGGTGCGGGAATTCCTTTCGGAGTGGCACCGGCTGGAATCGGATGCGTTCACGGCGCACCTGTATGAGCATCACAACCGTGATGCGGTGGCCCATCTGTTTCGCGTGACATCGAGCTTGGACAGCATGGTGGTGGGCGAAGACCAGATTCTGGGCCAGGTGCATGATGCGTACCTGGCGGCGCAGGGCGAAGGGGCGACGGACAAAATACTCCATGCCCTGTTCCAGCGCGCCTTCAAGGTGGCGAAGGAAGTGCGCACGAAGACCAACATCAATGTGGGCAAGGTGTCGGTGTCCTCCGTCGCGGTGGATCTGGCCGCGTCGATTTTCGGGAATCTCTCGGAGAAGACGGTGCTGGTGATCGGCTCGGGCGAGACGGGCGAACTGACCCTGAAGTGCCTGGTGGAGAAGGGGGTGGGCAAGGTCCTGGTGGCGAACCGGACGCTGTCGAAGGCGGAGGAGGTGGCCCGGACCTACCACGGCGAGCCGCTGGCCCTGTCATCGCTGGAGCACTATCTTCATGCGGCGGATATTGTGATTACCTCGACGGCGTCCGAGGTGCCCATTCTTGGCGTGGATGATTTTACCCGCGCCCTTCGCAAGCGCAATAAGGCGCCCATGTTCGTTATCGACATTGCGGTGCCGCGCGACGTCGATCCGCGGGTGGCGCAACTGGACAACGTCTATTGCTATGACATGGACGATCTGGAGACGGTGGCGGCGCAGAATCTGGAGTCCCGCCGGGCGGAACTGGTGAAGTGCCTGGAGTTGGTGGAGATTCAGGTGGACCGGTTTATCCACTGGCGGCAGGGCCTGTATGCGGAGCCGACAATCGTGTCCATGACACAGGAGTTGAACAGTATCCGCGAGCGGGAGCTGGAAAAGACCTTGAATATTCTGACGGACCTGACGGACCGCCAGCGTGATGAAGTGGAGTACCTGTCCAAACGCATCGTAAACAACATCCTGCAGCGGCCCATGAACCAGATCAAGCAGGAGGTGGTGCGCGAGGACCCGAGCCGGGTCCTGCATCTGGTGAAGCGACTTTTTGGTCTGGAGGAGAGTGCCGGATGACCCGGTTAATCATTGGATCACGGGGCAGCGAACTTGCGCTGACCCAGTCAACCTATATTGCGGAGCGCCTTCGGGCGGTGTCCCCGGGCCTGGAGGTGGAGGTGCTAATCATCAGCACGAAGGGGGACCGGATCACGGATGTGCCCCTTTCGCAGGTGGGCGGAAAAGGCCTCTTCACGAAAGAGCTGGAGGTGGCGCTGCTGGAAGGATCCATTGATCTGGCGGTACACAGCTTGAAGGATCTGCCGACGGAACTGCCCGGCGGTCTCGTGGTGGGTGCGATTCCCGGCCGGGAGAACCCGGCAGATGCGCTGATCAGCGCTTCGGGTCTGGGGCTCATGGCCCTGCCCCAGGGCGCAACGGTGGGGACGTCGAGCACGCGCCGGCAAGTGCAACTGAAGGCGGTTCGGCCCGATCTGGTGCTGGTGGATCTGCGGGGCAACGTGCCCACGCGCCTGAAGAAGCTGGAGACCGAAGGGTTGGACGCCATCATCCTGGCGGCGGCGGGCCTGA
This sequence comes from Candidatus Hydrogenedentales bacterium, assembly GCA_044344195.1. Lineage (GTDB taxonomy): Bacteria > Hydrogenedentota > Hydrogenedentia > Hydrogenedentales > JAEUWI01 > JAEUWI01. Next base: position 5,304 of record JBIJDL010000281.1, on the reverse strand, counting down.
ACCGGCTCGGCCTTTCGGAGCATATCACGGAACTGCTCGCGCCCGAGGTGATGCTTTCGGCCGTTGGCCAAGGCGCGCTGGGCATCGAGATTCGCGAGAATGACACGGCGCTGAAAGACTTGCTGTCGCGCATCCACGACGCAGACACGGCGGCGGCGGCCACGGCCGAGCGCGCGCTGCTGTCCGGCGTTGGCGGCGGGTGTCAGGTGCCGTTGGGCGCGCTCGCGGTTGTGCGCTTGGGCGAGCTGCACCTCCAGGCTTGCGCCTGCAGTCCCGATGGTACCCAGGTGGTTCGCGCGGCCCTGAGCGGGCCGGCCGACGCACCGGAAGCGCTGGGCCAGGCGGTGGCGAAGGCGCTCATCGAGGGCGGGGCTTCGGTCTTTATTCGCCAGGTGGCGCTGGACGCCTTGAAGCCAAAGCAGCCGCTGGCAGGGCGGACGGTGGTGGTGACGCGCTCGGAAAGCCAGGGCAGCGTGCTGTCCGATGAGCTTTCCGCGATGGGCGCGAAGGTGATTGAGTTCCCCACGATTTCCATTCAGGAAGTCGCCCCCGACGGCGCGATTCCCGGCGACGGCGCGGTGGACTGGCTTATCTTCACCAGCGTCAATGGCGTAAATCATTTCGCATCGGCGCTGGCCCGAGAGGGAAGAAGCCTGGCGGCCTTCCGCTCGGCGGCCGTCTGCGCGATCGGTCCGGCGACGGCATCGGCGTTGCGCGTTCACGGGGTGCCCGTGAGCCTGACGCCGGAGCAGTACGTGGCTGAGTCGATCCTGGAGGCGCTGGCGCGGCTGGAGCGCGGTGTGGCGGGAAAGCGCTTCCTGATGCCCCGGGGCAATCTGGCGCGGTCCGACCTGCCGGAGGCGCTGCGCGCGGCGGGCGCAGAGGTGACGGAGTGCGTGGTGTATGAAACGATAATGCCCGCAGTGCCGGAAGCGACGGTGTCGGCCATGCTGGCGGCGGCGCCGGAGCTGGTGGTGTTTACGAGTTCATCCACCGCGCGGAACTTTGCGACGATCCTGGGCGATGCCCGGCTTGAGGCGCTGAAGGGGTCGGTGAAGTTTGCCTCGATCGGTCCGATCACGACGGAGACGGCGAAGGCGCTGGGGATGACGGTGAGCATCGAGCCCGAGGAGCACGAAATACCCGCGCTGGTTTACGCTATTGTTGACGGGATTGATACGATGTATCCCTGAAAGATCGGGAAATCTGTGTTCCGGTGATGCGTCTGCATTCAGTGGTCAAAAAATCATGGACCACGGAAGGGCACGGAACTTCACGGAAATAATATGTTCAAACTTGTATGGCAGAAGCCCTGCTCCAAGTTCATTCGTGGTTAAACGTTTTCTTGCTTCAGGCGGCTAAAGTCTTTCTGATTTCGTTGTTTGATTTAGTGGACTGACCGTGTCGGTTCCTTGGAGGTATTCGATGTTTCCCATGACCCGCATGCGCAGGCTGCGCCGGAATGACACCATGCGCCGTATGGTTCGCGAGACGACGCTGGGCGTTAATGATTTAATTCTGCCCTTGTTTGTGCGGCCGGGCTCGGGGGTGCGCAATCCGATTGTGTCCATGCCGGGCCAGTTCCAGCTTTCGGTGGACACGCTGGTGGAAGAGGCGAAGGAAATCCAGGATCTGGGGATCCCCGCGATCATCCTGTTTGGCATTCCCAAGGTGAAAGATGCGCTGGGCAGTCAGGCCTATGCGAACGACGCCATCGTGTGCCGTGCGGTGGAGGCGGTGAAGAAGGCTTGCCCGGAACTGTGCGTCATTACCGATGTCTGCATGTGCGAATACACGGACCATGGCCACTGTGGCGCGATTCAGTCCAACCGTGATGGGAAGCCGGATGTGGACAACGACCAGACGCTGGACCTGCTGGTAAAGGAGGCTTTGGCCCACGCGCGGGCGGGCGCGGATATCGTGGCGCCGTCGGACATGATGGACGGCCGCGTCGGCGAGATCCGGCTGGCGCTCGACGAGGAAGATTTTACGGATGTGCCCGTGATGGCCTACAGCGCGAAGTTTGCCTCTGCTTTTTATGGTCCCTTCCGCGACGCGGCGGAGTCGCCCCCGAGCTTCGGCGATCGCCGATCGTACCAGATGGATCCGGCGAACCTGAACGAAGCCATGCGCGAGATCGAGCTGGACATCGAAGAGGGCGCGGACATCATCATGGTGAAGCCCGCGCTGCCCTATCTGGATGTGATCCGGTGGGCTGCGGACAATTTTGACCTACCGCTCGCGGCCTACAACGTCTCGGGCGAGTACGCCATGATCAAGGCGGCGGGAGCCAATGGCTGGATTGACGAGCGCAAAGCGGCCATGGAGTCGCTGCTGTCCATCAAGCGCGCCGGGGCAAAGATGATCCTGACCTACTGGGCGAAAGACGCGGCGAAGTGGATTTCGGAGGGGTGAGCGGAGATTTCCGCCTTGCAAATTGAATATTGAATATTGGATATTCATAGTGCAAGGTATAGGAGCTAGCCCATCATGATTAAGCGCACGCTGGAACCCGTGCTGAAGGCCGCCGCCCGGCGCTACCCTGTAGTTACCGTGACCGGGCCTCGACAGTCGGGAAAGACCACCCTGGTTCGGGATCGTTTTTCGAACCATGCCTATGTTTCGCTGGAGAATCCGGATGATCGGGCCTTTGCGCTGGAAGATCCCCGCGGCTTTCTGGGGCAGTTTGAGGGGGGCGTGGTGCTCGACGAGGTGCAGCGGACCCCTGAGCTCTTCTCGTATATTCAGGGCATTGTGGACGAACGCAAGCGTCCTGGACAGTTCATACTCACAGGTTCCCAGAATTTTCTTCTGATGGAGAAGATATCTCAGAGTCTGGCCGGCCGCACGACCGTGCTGCATCTGTTGCCTTTTTCTCGCGGGGAACTGTTGGCGCGTAAGGCGATGGATCTGGACGCCGTCGGCGAGCGGCTTCCGCGCCGCAAGCATGGGGAGGAAGATCTTGCGGACGTCTTGTTCACAGGTTTTTTCCCGCGTATACACGACAACCACCTTCCGCCTCAGGACTGGCTGCGCAACTACTACCAGACCTACGTGGAACGCGACGTCCGGAGCCTCATAAACATTGGGGATATCGAGGCCTTTGGCCGCTTTGTCCGCCTGTGTGCGGGTCGGTCGGGCCAGTTGCTGAATACTTCTTCCCTCGGCGCGGATTGCGGCGTGTCTCATGCCACCGCGCAGCGCTGGCTGTCTGTGCTGGAGTCGAGCTTTCTGGTATATCTGCTCCGACCGCATTTCCGAAATTTCAGCAAGCGTCTGGTGAAGTCGCCCAAGCTTTACTTTCTCGATACGGGCCTGCTTTGCTACCTCTTGCGAATTCGCACGGCGGCGGATCTGCGCAGCCACGCCCTGCGGGGAGCAATTTTCGAGACTTTCGTCGTGGGCGAAGTGCTCAAATCTTCCATGCACCAGGGCAGGGAGCCCGACGTGTATTTCTGGAGGGATTCCGCGGGCCACGAGTTGGATCTTGTTCTGGACCGGGGCGAGACGCTGGTGCCGGTCGAGATAAAATCGGGCGAGACCGTGGCGAGCGATTTCTTCAAGGGGATCGACTACTGGCGCACATTGGCGGAACAGGCGGACGCACCTGCGGCGCTGGTCTATGGCGGCGATAGAAATTCGCTGCGCAAAGGAACTGCCGTGTATTCCTGGCGAGACTGGCTTTAGTCCGCCTGAGCCCCGTCCAGATTAGTGCTTGCCCATGACGGGTTCGAGGGGCTTGTTCTTCTTGTCTTTCTTCATCTGCTTCTTCTCTTTGGGGCTATGAGCAGCTTTTTTCTGCGTTTCTCGTTTGCCCTTGTCTTTTTTTCCGGTGTCACCCATGGTGAATTCGCTTTCTGGTGTTGACTGAAATATATAAACTTTATAGGAGTGTATCACATAAAAATTGGAGGCAGGGGATTTATCTTGTGGGCCGAGCTTCAACGGTGGATAGGCGACAAAGCCCGAGACGCGTCACAACGCGATTTCAGCTTCCATGGGTACATACCGCCAGCCTCACGCGGGCCATCCGGGTTGCGACCGACTTGAGAGGTTCGCGTTTTACCCCTTTGTTGCGTGCTTGTGCGGCGGTACGTCCCGAGGCCACCGTAAATTATCAAGAGACTGCGAGGGAAAAGAGGCAGCCGGAGGTGGGGAAAACAAAAAAAGCCCACCTCACCTCGGGCTTGCTGCGAAGCTTTGCAACGCCAAGGTCAAGCCCGGGGGCGCTCCGATTAAACGGGGCCAGGGATGGGCGAAATGTGGGTGTCAGGCGTGGATTTTGGCCACAACCTCCTGGGGATGGGGCACTTTCTTGTCGTGCTTGATCTTCCGCTTTTCCTTCAGGGAGTGCGTGGGCTTCTTCTTGTTTTCGTGTTTACCTTTGTCTCGAGCGTGACTCATGGTGTACTCGCTTTCTGGTCTAGCACGCCGTGTGCAGTCCGCTGGAATTATACCATGAAAAGTGGCCGGGGGACTGCATCTTCCTGGCGCGTGTTGGTGCCGACCTGTGCCAATCGGCAACAGTCCCCGCTATTCGGCCGTTTTCTGGAGGGTGGCGAGGATACGTTGTTCGCGGAGGAGGAGGAGGTCGCCGGCGTGGCGGAGGGCGAAGGGGTAGGCAATGAGGGTGAGGAGGATAAAGGCGACGGAGAGGGCCAGTCCGGCGGGGAAGTCGACGAAGCCCCAGCGGTTGGCGATGCCGTCGATGAGGAGGCAGGCGGAGGAGGGGAGGACGAGGATGGCGACGATGAAGGGCATGAGGATTCCGACGAGGAGGGAGCGGGAGTGCTGGCCGCGCATCATGTTGCGGCTCATGGCGAAGGGGGCATAGATGGAGATGAAGCTGCCGGCCAGGGTAAAGAGGAGGAAGAGCTGGGCGACTTGCAACAGGCACACGGCGACGGTCTGGGGGTCGAGGGAGAAGTACCATGCGGCCAGGAGGGCGAAGAGGAGGCCCATGCCGCCGGCGAGGGGCAGCAGGGCGAGGTGGTAGGCCAGGAGGACGCGGTGGCGCGCGACGGGGAGCATCATAATGGCGCGGAAGCCGCGGGCGTCCATGCCGAAGAGGTTGAAAAAGAAGGCGCTGAACATGAAGAAGGGCCACATGATGACGATAACGGGGAGCCCGAGCTCTTGTCCGAAGAAGAGGGAGCGGCTGCTGGCGATGGCGAGGAGGATGATCATGCCGAGGGGGGCCAGGAGGAGGGTGCGCATCTGGGGGTGTCGGGTGAAGCTGAGGAAGGCGGCCAGGGCGAGTGCGGCGGTTTCGTCGCTCAGGCCCGGGACGCGCCGGGCGGTAAA
>JBIJDL010000280.1:0-8291 GCA_044344195.1 Candidatus Hydrogenedentales bacterium | reverse complement strand
CGATACGTTCAAGGAAATGCTGTGGAAGGGGCGGGTGCTCTACGGCATGATGATGTTCGACGAGTGGCAGGCGTTGAACTATCTCTGCACGCGTCCGGAGGTGGACACATCGCGGATCGGCTCTTTCGGGATCTCGATGGGCTCCACGAAGTCGTGGTGGCTGGCCGCGCTGGATGAGCGGATCACGTGCTGCATGGATCTGTGCTGCCTGACGGATTACGAGGCGCTGATTGCGAACAAGGGCCTCGCACGGCACGGAATCTACTACTATGTGCCGTCGCTCTTGAAGCACTTTCAGACAGCGGAGATCAATGAATTGATCGTGCCGCGTCGCCGCCTGAGCCTGAATGGCCGCTACGATGGGTTGACGCCGCCGGAAGGCGTGGAGAAGGTGCGGGATTATCTTGCGCCGCTCTATGCGCAATACGGGAAGGCGGAGGATTGCCGGATAGAGTTGTTTGAGTGCAAGCATGAGGAGCTGCCTGAGATGCGGGCGATTATTCTGGAATGGATTGATCAATTGACAATTGACAATTGACAATGGACAACGGGTGTGGGCAAGGGGGGCTGCTTCCGGGATGCGGGGGATTTACTGGTTTTATGGGAGTCAGTACCTGCTGCCTCTACCTTTAAATCGTCGCCAACGGTCCATTGTTCATTGTCCATTGTCAATTGTCCATTGCCAACGGTGATGGGGTAGAATTGGGGCGCGAGGTCTTGCAGGCGAGCCTCGTTTTTTTGGAGCGCGATTGTGCGCAAAGAATCCTGGCCAACCGATCTTTTCTGGAGCAGCCGCAGCGCCTCACTTTTCGCGCGCCTCCGGGAAAGCTGTTGTTCTCATAGCATCATCACGGGTTTTACGGCATGAAACGAGACCATAACCTCCTTTTCGGAGTATTCGCGGTTCAGCTCAACAAGGTCTCGCCGGCCCAGTTGATGGACGCGGCCGGGGCGTGGGCCACGGATCCGAGCCGGGATATCCCCACGCGTCTCGTGGAGTCGAATTCGCTGGACGCGAAGGACCGCGAGTTGTTGGAGCGTCTGGTGGGCGAGGCGGTGGCGGCGCACAACGGGGACAGCGCGGCGGCCCTGGAGTCTTTCGGGGGCGAGGACAGCATCCGCGATTCCTTTCTGGGTACGATCCGGCTGACGGATTCGGGCACGGTGGAGCTTTCGGCGGCGCCGGAGGTGACGATCCCGCTGAAGCACGAGAAGCCGGATGAGGTGCCGGGGGTCATCGAGAATTCGGGGCGCTACACCAACCCGAGCGAGCACGCCCGAGGCGGCATGGGGCGCATCCTCATGGTGCACGATGAGTACCTGGGCCGCGACATTGCGTTGAAAGAGCTGTTGCCCCACATGGGTTCGAGCAGCGGTGGTGACTCCGAAGAGCCGGGCACGGCGGCGGTGCCGAGTGCGCCGAGTCCAGTGCGCTTTTCGGGCGCGGTGATCGCGCGCTTTCTTCAGGAGGCGCGGATCACGGGGCAGTTGGAGCATCCTTCGATTGTGCCGGTGTATGAACTGGGCCACCGCAAAGACGGTGCCCTCTATTACACGATGAAGCTGGTGCGGGGGAAGAGTCTCTCGAAGGCCATCCGCGAGGCGGGCTCATTGCGGGAGCGGCTGATGCTGCTGCCCCACTTTATCGACTTATGCAATGCCATCGCCTATGCCCACAGCCGCCATGTGGTGCATCGCGACATCAAGCCGGCCAATGTGATGGTGGGCGAATTCGGCGAAACGGTGGTGCTGGACTGGGGCCTGGCGAAGGCGCGCCGTGGACATGACGCCCACGCGGACGTGATCGAGAAATCGATCATGTCGATGAATCTCGGGTCGGGCGCGAGCTCGGCCAAGACGAACTACGGGCAGTTGATCGGGACGCCGGCCTACATGCCGCCGGAGCAGGCGCTGGGGCACACGGACCAGATCGACGAGCGATCGGACATCTACAGTCTCGGCGTGGTGCTCTATGAGATTCTCACGGGCCGGCTGCCTTTCAAGGCGAAGACGATAAAAGAGCTGATCAGCTCGGTCATCTATGAAGAGCCCACGGGGATCCTGAAGGTGGAGTCCCAGGTTCCGCTGGAGCTGGCGGCCATCTGCGAGCGGGCCATGCGCAAGAGCCCGAACGAGCGCTACAACTCGGCGAAGGAGCTTGCGGACGACGTGACGCGCTTCCAGTCGGGCGCGCTGGTGGATGCCTACGTCTATTCGGTGAAGGATATTTTCTCGCGCTACCTCCAGCGCTACCGCTCCGCGATCTTTGTGGCCGTCGGGGCCTTTGTGATGTTGCTGGCCTTATCGGGCGTGTACATCTACCAGATCACCCACGCGCGCAACGAGGCCATCGAGGAACGGCGCGCGGCGAACGAAGAGCGGGATCACGCGCGCAAGGCGGAGGCGGAGGCGCAGAAGCAGCGCGAAGCGGTGGAGCTGGAACGCAACGAAGCGGAGCGGCAGCGGCGCATCGCGGAAATTCAGTCGTACTATTCGAGCATCCAGCTCGCGAGCAGTAAAATCACGCAGAAACAGTATCCCCTTGCGCGGAAAATTCTGTGGGCGGCGAGCGAGGAACACCGGAACTGGGAGTGGGGTTATTTCCTGGCGCAGTGCTACCAGTCGCTGGGTACGCTGGAGGGGCATGAGGACCGGCTCCTGGGCGCGGCCTTCAGCCCGGATGGCACACGCATCGTGACGATCGCGGGAGACAACGCCAAGATCTGGAATGTGGCCAATGGCACCCTGCAGTTCACGCTCGAAGGGCACAAGGAAAAGGTCTGGGGCGTGTCCTTCAGTAAAGACGGCAAACGCCTGCTGACGCTTTCGTGGGATTTGACGGCGAAGGTGTGGAGCGTGGCGAAGGGGACGGTGATATCGACCTTGGAGGGCGAGGCCGATCTCACGAGCGCGTCCTTCAGCCCGGACGGAACGAAGGTGGTTACCGCGGCCGAGAATCGCGCGCGGGTGTGGGACGCGGACACGGGCGAGGTGATTTTTTCGCTGGAGGGCCACGGCGAGACGGTGGAGAACGCGTCCTTCAGCACGGACGGCAAGCGGATTGTCACGTCGTCGTGGGACCGCACGGCAAAGGTCTGGGACGGGGCGACGGGCGCGCTTCAGTTGACGCTGAAGGGCCATGAATACGGCGTGATGAATGCCGCTTTCAGTCCGGATGGATCGCTGATCGCGACGGTGTCGAAAGACAATACAGCGAAGGTGTGGGACGCCTACGACGGGCGGCTGGTAGAAACCCTGATCGGCCATTCCGACGAGGTGTGGAGCGTGGCTTTCAGCCCGGAGGGCACGCGCCTGGTCACGGTGTCGTGGGACAAGTCCGCCCGGGTGTGGGACATGATCGACTACAGCCTGCTGGCGACGCTGGACGGACACGAGCTGTCCATCGAGAGCGCCCAGTTCAGCCCGAACGGCATGATGGTGGTCACGGCCTCGCGGGACCGCACGGCCAAGGTATGGGATGCGCAGACGGGCAAGCTGCTGGTGACCTTGACGGGCCATGCGGGCGAAGTGTGGAGCGCGTCCTTCAGCCCGGACAGCGCCAGCATGGTGACGGCGTCCGAAGACAAGACGGCGCGAATCTGGAGCGTGCCGCTGATGGCGGAGAAAACGGAGGTGGAGGAAAACGTGGCGGGAACGGCGGAGGGGGTAACGAGCGCGTCCTTTTCGCCCGACAGCCAGCGCTTTGCCACGACCTCGCGGGACCAGACGGTAAAGGTGTGGGAGGTGTCCGACGGTTCGCTGAAGACGACGTTGGTTGGCCACAGCGGCGAAGTGAACAGCGCCTCCTTCAGCCCGGACGGACGGCGAATCGTGACGGGTTCGAGCGACAACACCGCCAAAGTGTGGGACGCGACGAGTGGCGGGATTATTGCGACATTAAAGGGCCACACGGACGATATCGACAACGCCTCCTTCAGTCCCGATGGCAAACTCGTGGTGACGTCCTCGCGGGACAAGACCGTGTGCATCTGGGATTCGGGGACGGGCACCCTGTTGAACACCCTGAAGGGCCACATCGACGGCGTCATCAGCACGGGCTTCAGCCCGGATGGTAAACAGGTGGTGACGGCCTCGTGGGACGGGACGGCAAAGCTCTGGCGAATCGAAGACGGTGCCCTTTTGTTCACCTTCGAAGGCCACACGGACGCCGTGACCAATGCGACCTTCAGTCCCGATGGCGCGCGGGTGGCCACGGTGTCGAAAGACGAAACGGCCCGGGTGTGGAGCACGCAGACGGGTGAATTGCTGGCGGGCCTGGAAGGGCATGCGAGCGAAATCGTGAGCGCGTCTTTCAGCCCCGACGGCAAGCGTATCGTGACAGCGTCGGCGGATAAGACGGCAAACGTGTGGAACACGGACGACGGGTCGCTGCTGGTGTCGCTGGAGGATCCGGCGGGAGGTATTCTGAGTGCCAAGTTCGACGAGGACGGGTCGAGCATCAAGACCGCCTCGGGGGACAAGAGCACGAAGTCGTGGGACAGTGTGCCGTATCGTTTGAAGGACTTGCCGGGGGACGACAAGATGAAGTGGGAAGAGCGCTTTAATCTGTGGCGGCTGCACCGGTATCAGGAGTGGCTGCTGGCGCATTCGGCGCGGTAGGGAAGAGTCTGGAGACTGGAGGTCGGTCAGATGGGACCGATATGCCCAGTTGGTATTAGCATGGAGCCTCCCCCGCCTCCTTTCCCCCTCCAGACTCCAGACTCCTCCCTTTTTTCATTGCCCTTCCAGCCGTCGCTCCCTATAATATTCGGAGGGTTGTGGCGTTTTCTGTTGGACTCACGTGCTGCTCTGTGGAGCGAGGATGGGAAAATGATAGCGATGCAATGCGGGGCATGCGGGAAGTCGGTGAGTGTGGATGAGCATTTGGGGCACGGCCAGCGTTGTCCGTTGTGCGGCGGGCCGGTGGGGCGTATTCCGTTGCCGCCGGTGTCGACGGCGCTGAGCGATCTGCAGGACGGGGAGTTGCCGGTGCGCTTCGGGGCCTACAGCAAGGCGGCGGAGGAGCGTTGGGAAGACCCGGCGACGCCTTCGACGGCAGCGGCCTCGTGGGATGATCCATTTGAGCCTCGGGTGGAGGAGCAGGTGCAGCGGCTGGTGGTGGATGAGGCCAAGATCGACAATGCGGTGCTGAACGTAGTTCCGCCGGAGATCGAGGCGCGGTTTCGGGCGCGGCAGCGCGAGACGCGAAAGAAACTGGTGGGGTTGGGACTGGTCGTGGCGGTGGCGGTGATCGGGTTGATCGTTTTTGTCTTGTATTGAGGGGCCGCAATGAGGCCAGCCTGGGGCGGCGGAATGGGTCGTATGGTTAGGGGGCAATGGCCGTGCGAGCGTGCGAGCCACGACGTGCTATACTTCCAGCTTTCCGGGCGCTGCGGCGCCTTTTCTTTTTCTGGAGTGTTTGATGCATGTCCCTGGTGATTGATGAGAGTTGGTATGTCCGCGAAGAGGGGCTTCCAGAGCGGGTTTCGGCGGGCGGGGTGATTGTCCGGATTGAACGGGGCAATGTTTATGTGGCGCTGGTCCATGAAAAAGGCTGTACGGGCTACGTCCTGCCCAAGGGCGGCATCGATCCCGGCGAGTCCCTGGAGACCGGGGCCCTGCGCGAGATCGAGGAGGAGTCGGGGCTGACGGAAATCCATCTGCTGGGCGAACTGGCGGTGCTGGAGCGTCTGAGCGAGAAGAAGGACAAGTGGTCCATCAACCACTACTTTCTCTACGCCACGGCGCAGATTAGCGGCACGATCCTCGACACGGAGCATCACGACGAGCAGATCTGGGCGCCACTCGACACTCTCCCCGCGATGTTCTGGCCGGACGAGGAGCGCCTCTTGTCGCGCCACCGCAAGGCCATCTATGACCGGGTGATCGCGCACCAGAATCCATGGAAGCGCAAGAAGGGCTTCGTCTAGACCGGGCCGCTATTGGCAGGGCCCCGCACGACGACAGCATTGTCATTCCCGGCGGGGGCCCTTCGCGTTAGCGTTCCCAGCGCCGTGCGCCCCAGCAGGCGCGCAGACCCAGCCCGGCCAGGCCTAAGGCAAGCAGGCTCGCGCTCTGGGGCTCCGGGAATCGATATATGGTTTCGGCGGGCCTAACCAAACGGTAGGCTGGGCGCAACAAGAACTTAACAAAGCAACCGGGCGGTGTGCGGGAAAACACGGATCAACCTTGTCCGGGGATTGTGAAGAGCGGCAAGGTCAGAAAGAACGTCAGGGTCAGGGCCACGAGAATTGCCGCGCCGATCAGCGTGGCGATGTACGCCTGGCGCAGTCGCGGGCGGGCGGCGAGGATGACATAGCCCGTGGCGATGAAGAGTGGCGGAACTCCGAGATAGAGTCGCCCATGTTTCAGGGCCCCTTCGACCAGCGCCATGGCCTGAACGGTGACCAGCGGCAAAGCGGCACCGCTTTCCATATAGATCGGCTTGACCGCGCGGGTGATTTCCAGTGTGATCTTGAGCACGATGTACAGCACCGCAATAGCGAGAAACATGGCGTTGAAGAACGAAGCACTCGCCCGATGGCGTCCACGCGGGAGAGGCGGGGGTTGGGGTTCAAGTTCGGATGTATTCATTTGTGCTTTCTTCCCGCATACGATGCGCAGGCGCTTTTCCTGGACCTGCGGTCATCCGTCCACGTGATTACCGGCTTGCCACGTGGCCCGAAATCGCCTATGATGAAAGGCCCAGTGGGAATCACTCTCAACACAAGGATACTTTATGGACGTCCCCTATATCTTCAAAGATGGCATTCTCTCCGGCAAGGTCGCTTTTGTGACGGGCGGCGCCTCCGGCATTGGTCTGGGCATCAGCCGACGCCTCGCGCAGGCCGGGGCCGATGTGGTGGTGGCGAGCCGCCGGGTGGAGCAGTGCGAGGCCGTGGCGGCGTCGCTGGTGTCGGAATTCGGCGTTCGCGCAGTGGGGCTGGCGCTGGACGTGCGCGACTCCGGGCTTGTCAACGAAGTGATGGCCCGGGCCGTTGAAATTATGGGCCGCCTCGACATACTGGTGAACAATGCGGCCGGCAATTTCTATTATCCGGCGGAGAAGCTTCGCGACAGCCAGTGGAAGGCAGTGGTGGAAATCGATCTGTACGGGACCTTTTTTTGCTCGCGGGCGGCGTTTCCCTATCTGCAGGCGCAGGGCGGGACGATTGTGAGCACGAGCATGACGCTGCACCACACGGGTTGGGTGGGCATGGTGCCGGCCTGCTCGGCGAAGGCGGGGATCGATGCCATGACGAAGACCCTGGCGCAGGAGTGGGGTCGCTTCGGGATCCGGGTCAACGCCATCGCGCCGGGACCGATCATTACGGAGGGCGTGAAGAAGGCCTTTGCCCTGGGCGGAAGTTTTGACGATCATCTTGATTCGGTGCCGCTGGGACGCGTGGGTGAGCCGGAGGAGATCGGCAACATGGTGGTGTTCATGGCGTCGGACGCCGGGTCCTGGATGACGGGTTCCATCGTGACGATAGACGGTGGCGAAAGCCTGACCCCGCGCAGGGCCGGGATTGCGCCGGAGGCCCTGGGCCAGTTGGCGGAGTTCATGGACGCGCAGCGCAAGGCGGAGTAGCTGACAGAAGCTAGAAAAAAACTATCGACGAATGGATTTAGATTAGCCGTTGGCCGCAACCAAAAATTTGAACCACGGAGACACGGAGGCGCGGAGAAGAAGAGGAGTTACAGAGGTGCCGGTGCCGAGTAACGACACGCTTACGTTCGAGAAGGCAAAAACTCCACCATCCCTCCCACCTGTTGTTTTCTCCGTGTCTCTGTGAATTCCATGGTCAAAAAAGAGCATAGACCACGGAAGGGCATGGAACTTCCCGGAAATAAACATGTTCAAATCACTATGGTCAACGCCTTGCACACTGCAAATACAATAGGCTTTTCAAGCCATGAATGGAATTTGCGCTAATTTGCGTAAATTTGCGGTTCAACTCTTTTGATTGCGGCCAAAGGCTGCTCTAAGTCCATTCGTGGTTAAGTTAAGCTTGTTTGCTTTTCAGAAGTTTAAAGTCACGTCACCCACATCCTTCCGCCTACGGCGCACCCGCCGCCCGCTGCGCTCCGCCGGTTGTGGGTGGCACCCGGCGTCACTTTTGGTAATCGAAATTGATGTGGGCGTTAGTTGTGAAAGGCCAAGGGTCTTGTAAATGGCAACGATTGATATGAAACGAACAGGCACAGGTTGGGTATGGGCTGGCCGTCTGGCGTTCATGGCGGGCCTGTGGTGTGTCGCGTCGCTGGCATCGGCGCAGCCGGCGGCGGGC
>JBIJDL010000279.1:0-8321 GCA_044344195.1 Candidatus Hydrogenedentales bacterium | reverse complement strand
CCTGACCGATCAAATCAGTCTGATCGGTCCGAACCGTCTGATTGTCACTGACGGCCCCTAGCATTGAGCGAAAACGGAATTCTCATGACACCCAAGACCGTAAACGTAGAACTGGGCGAACGCGCCTACCCCATTCACATTGGCAACGGCATACTGTCGGAGTTGCCTGCGCTCGTGAAAAGCACCGGCATCAAGGGCCGCATCGGTATCGTCACGGATACCAACGTGGGCCCGCTCTGCGCCGACCTCGTGCAAGCGCCCCTCGTGGAAGCGGGCTATCATGTCGCCGTCCACGCAATGCAGGCGGGCGAGCCCTTCAAGCGCATGACCGCTGTGGAAGACATCTGCGGCACTTTCCTCGCCGAGGGCCTCGATCGCACCAGTCTCATCCTCGCTTTGGGCGGCGGCGTCGTGGGCGATGTGGCGGGCTATGCAGCCGCTTCCTTCATGCGCGGGATCCCCTTCATCCAGATTCCCACCACGATCGTGGCCCAGGTGGATTCCAGCGTGGGGGGGAAGACCGGTGTGAATCATCCGCTGGGAAAAAACACCATCGGTGCCTTCCACCAGCCCTTGGGCGTGCTGATCGACATGGACCTGCTCCAGACTCTGCCGGATCGCGAACTGCGCGCGGGCCTCGCCGAGGCGATTAAGCACGGTATCATCGCGGATGAGAAATTATTCGAGTTCATGGAGCAGAACGCAGTCGCGATCCTCGCGAAAGATCCCGAAGCCCTCGCGGTGCCCATCGTGCGCTCCTGCGAGATCAAGGCCGCCGTGGTCGCGGAAGATGAAAAGGAAAACGGCGCGCGGGCCAATTTAAACTATGGCCACACCTTCGGCCACGCCATTGAATCCGTGACGAACTACGAGAAATTCCTGCACGGCGAAGCCATCGCCATCGGCATGGTTGCGGCGGGCGCGCTGGCGGTGGAACTGGGCCTGGTGGACGCCGCCTTCGACGCGCGCCAGCGCAATATATTCAGCGCTTACGGACTGCCGGTCTCGTGGGCGGAGTTGCCCGCCGACGAAGCCATCGAAGCCATGCGCAAAGACAAAAAGGTCCGCGCGGGCACCATGAAGTTCATCGTGGCAGATCAAATTGGCCGCGTGGTCCAGCGAACTGATATAACGGAGGCACAGGTGCGCGCGGCACTGGCCGCTGTGACCTGTTAACCCCCGAGAGGACGTGCCCCATGGTCTTTGGCGGCGAGACAGCCGACAGTTATTACGACGAAGGCGTGACCGCCAGCATGAAAGGCGATACCGCCGCGGCGATCCGCCATTTCGAGAAGGCGCTCCAGCTCGATCCCTATCATGTCGCCAGTTGCCACCAGTTGGGCCGCTGTCACCAGCGCCTGGGAAAGCTCCAGCAAGCGGTTGAGTGCTTTTATCGCGCCATCAAGGCGCGTCCCAATCCAATTCCGCCCCGGCTCGACCTCGGGTTTGCCTTGCTGGAGGGCGGCAACGGAACCAAGGCCCTGGACATATTCCAAGAGGTGCTCAACCGCAAGCCTGACAACGCCCGAGCGATGCTGGGACTCGGGTGCTGCGCTTTCGAAAAAGGTGAGTGGGACCTTGCCTTTACCATGGCCACGCAGGCAGTGACCAACGGGGGCGCGAATTTCGCAGCGCTCTACCTCCAGGCGCGTGCGGCGCAACTGGTCGGGCTGCACGACGTCGCCCTGACGGCTTTCGATCAGGCGGATACGCTGCTGGAGCGCTCCGTCGAGGGCAGTCCCGAGCAGCCCGAGGCCCACTTTTTGCGCGGCGAGTTGTACTTCGCGCGCAAGAATTTTGTCGCGGCGCTGGCGGCCTTCCAGTCCGCCCAGAACCATATGGATACGGCGGCGCACTATTACTCCTATGGCGAGCATTTTGAACTGGCCGACGTGCTCGAACGCCAAGGCATGTGCCTCTTGCGCCTTGATCGCTACGTCGAGGCCCGCGAACTGGCGGTCAATATTCTGGCTATGCGCCCGAAGAGTCGCGTCGCGGCGATGCTCGCTGGATCGGGCGCAGAGAAGCCCCCGGCATGAGTGAGATCAACCTGCAACTGGTTCGGGATTTTTTTGAGTTGAACCGGTTCAGCGTGTTGACCCACTGGCGCCACAGCGATGAACGGGCAAAGGCCGGTGAAGATGCTTCCCTCCTCTTTGTGGAGCACCTGCGCGGAGAAGATGTCGGCGGAGCGCCCTTCCTCCTGACGGGCAACACCATTCAGACGGTCCAGCGCGCCGTGGTTGAAGTGCGGGCCTGGCATGGCGACCGCTTTTACCCCTCGGTCATTGAGTCCAGTCCGATCCTGGCCCATGTGGCCTCGCGGGAAGTGGAGGACCTCGCCCGCGAAGTCTTTGGCGGTGCCGCCTTCACGACGATCCTCGTCATTTCGGAGTTGCCCGCATCCGCCATTCCGCGCGCCCGCGCACTCCAATTGCTTCAGGAACTGGGGCTCGGTCACATCCTCGAATTCGGTGCCCTGTTGTCCTCGCTGGCGGCGCAATTGAGCAGCCATGGGAACTATGCCCCCTCCCACACACTGCAGACGCTCCGCCTGCTCAAGCGCTACGATCTGATTCGTCGTCAACAGCTTGAACTGCCTTTTCCGCAGGAGCCGCTGCATAGCAGTCATGCTGCGGGCGTTGATTCGGATCTCGGGCAGCAGCGCGAAATTGTGGAAGAATTCGACGGAGACTAAACGATCTATACTGCTACGGCATATTCACGCGTCGCTCAGGCGCGCCAGCGCCGTGCCAGCGTTCCGACAAGTCCCATAAGTAAAATAGCGCCCGTCGTTGGTTCCGGTATGGGAAAGAGCGGAGCCGGGGCGGCGGCCTGAAAACTGGACGCTTGCGTGAACTGAAGCCGGAAAAGCCAGTCTTCGGGATTTGCGGGGGACGTGTCGCCTGTCAATTTCCAGGCAAGAAGGTCAGCGCTCTGGAGAGCAGGTCCTCTCGTGCGGTAACCAGCTTCAGCGGGCTCCGGAGTGGTTGCCCCGTGTTGTGGATGGGCCAACTCACTGACCGGCAGAGAGGGGGTGGGGACGCCGTCAACGGGGATGTGGAAGGTGTCGTCAGTCGGGTTGGGCTGGGCCAGGTGACCAAGCCACGTCGGGGAAGATTCCAGCAATAGCAGCGGCAGTAGTCTGTCCGGAACACTTGGACGAAGCACCTCGCCCAGTGTGCCCACAGGCAGACAGAGCTCGATTCCGGTGAAATGTCCTGACTCATACCCGCCCTGCTCGGAGGCAAGTGTTGTTGCACCCGCGTTAGTCTCCGCGAATACTGTGCCCATCAGTAATGCGAAGACGGCCAACCTGCGTCGTCCCATCTTCACGTTGCGCCTACCTTTCCGGTGGTGTATCCACCACGGGGTATTGGCAGCATCCCAAGGCTACCAATCCCGTGCTTCTCGCAATGTGAGGTAAGCATAGGGAGTGCCAAAAATCTGGCGTTAGCGTAAGTGGCTGCTTTTTATAGGGTTCCTCACATTAATCGGCCTCATGTGTCCGACCTGACGGATAAAACTGAGCATATGCCGCATAGGTGTTGTCAGATTTGACCAATAGTTTATGTCTACTGAAGCCCCAGAATGATACATTTCGATCTCGCTGCGGCGTAATGTATTCTCGTCGAAGCACTTCCCGATAGCTTCAGGATCCTGATTCGAGCGGTCCGAAAACGGACAGCGTCACGCGGGCTCGGGCTCCTGGCTGGCCTCCCACATCGAGGCCCAGTGCATTGCTTCCCGGCAACAGCAGGGGAAGCTGGGGCAATTCCACCGTCTGGACGGTCTCACCCATTCCATTGTAAAGCGCGCCATCGCCTGAAGGCTCCACTTCGACGTAGTCGCCGCTTTTCAGCGTCACCGGCACGTCCAGCACGGTACCGTTGACGGTCAACTTTGGCGATGCCAGGTTGATGCTGCGCAGGGGCACTGCGGTGACCGAGGCCACGACGCACTCCGCAGTGGTTCCCTCGGGCACGTTGTTGAGCCAGAGATTCAGTTCCGCAATCTCTCCATAGTTCACCCAGAGGATGTAATCGTGCAATACCTCGCCGAAGGGGACTTCGCCCTTCCAGTCGTCGTGCCGTTTGGAATAAGGCCAGCCGAATTCGCCCAGCCGCGCGGACTCGGGTTCCACCAGCTCCACGTAGCGCCAGCCCTGGAAGTCGAGGTTCACGTAGTGCTCCGCCCGCCCGCCCGCAGCCGCTTCCGTACTCTTTAACTGCACATTTAGCACCGCCCCGGAGCCATCGCCATGAACCCACAGACCCAGGCCACGATTGTAGAGATTGAGCGCGGGGGAGAAGCGCTTGCCCGCACCGCCCCAGGCTGAATGGGTCGGTGCGCCGTTGTTCCGGGCCGTCAGCTTCAAGCCGGGCGCCGTGCCTTCCGGTGCGCCTGGACCAGCTTCCCAGGAGAAGGTTACGCCCTCTGCGGCGGGCAGGGGCTTCAGGTCGGCGCTGTCCTTGCCATCGGCGAGCAACTGCGCCTCTTTACTGGCCAGGGGCTCCAGCCCGGCAAGTCCCTCTATGCGAATGCGCGGACGCTGGCCTTCGAAGGGATTGTCAACGGTCCACTCGGTTGCGGAATTATCCTGCACGATGTGAGCGGCTTCACGGCGCAAACGGGCCTGCCAACTTCCGCCGTCGTCTTGCGTCACCACAAAGGGCTCGCGGGATTCCCGAAGGCGCGCGAGCACACCGGCGGGCAGTCCACCGTTCAAGCGCAGGGTTTCATAGCGCTGAATGATGCCGCCGAGGCGCCGCACATTGGCGGAGCGCTCCCAGGCGGCGGGCGTGAATCCGACCAGCAGAGAGAGGCTGGAATCGGTAGCCAGAGCCCGGGCGCAGAGGTGCTCCACGTCGCTGGCGAAGGTCCGCTCCGGCTGCACGGGGGCCCAATCGAAGATCCCGCTCCAGCCCAGATTTACCGGCATGTAATTGCGGCCCGCCGATTCATTGGCGAGGGCGTGGATGTCCGCCAGGCGCCGCGCGCCCCGGGCGGGCACGTCCCACGCGCCCATGCGTGAACGGAGCATCCACACATGGTGGGTGATGGTGCTCATCTCGAAGAGGGCGGGCCGATCCATACGCGCGTTGAGCTCGAAAACGAATTTCGCCGCATAGTGCCAGCTGTTCAAGCCGCCAGCGAGGATATCCGAGCCGTCGAGGGCATCGAGATAGATCATATCGAAGCCGGCCTGGTTGTAGACCTCCGCCGTGCGCGCGGCGACTTCGGTGAAGAGGGTGCTGTCGCCATCGGGCACGAATAACCCGAAGCACTCCTTGAGCTGCACGACCGCCGCGCCTTTTGCGTGGGGCGCGGCCGTCGTGCCCAGCGCACCCCGCTCGCACTGCGTGAAGCCAAAGGGCGCCTCCGTGTTCACGCCCGAGAACACGATCAGTTCATCGTCAATGCGCAGGGTAACGCTGTTGCGGATCTGAAAGCCCGTGATGGTCGAAACGCCCGCTGTCGACTCGGCGACGGGTATTGCGTTGGCCACGGCATCGATATCGGCGTCCAAGGTGAAGTTGGCCGACGTCGCCAGCCGTCGGTCCGGCACGGGCGTGACCCAGGGCGTGTCCTTCGCGATGTAAAACGCGTAGGTGTGCAGTCCCGCTTCCAGCCCTGCCTCATGGAGCTGGTCCACGACAGTCTTTACGCCCCCGGCACCGCTGGGGTAGCGCTCGGGGTTGGGTCGGAGATCGCCGAAGCGCATGGACTTGCCCGTGTGAAAGTCGATCTGCTTCATACCCAGATTCTTCGCCAGCGCGATCCAGGCGTCGATGGTGGATTCGCCCACCTCGCCCTCCGTGTCGATGAGATAGGAACCTCGATTGATCTTGGCATCGAGGGCCCAGGGCCCGCCCAGAGGCGAGTGGGGGAGGGAGGGCGACGACAGCATCACTTGCTGGATGGTCGCGCGCATTCCCTCGCGCGGGGCCGCGATGAGGGCCGCCTTGGCACCCACCAGACCAAAGCGGGGATAGCACGACGCCTGAGCGGCGATCATCGGGCCCGGCAGTTCGGGCACGTTCGTCTGAAGATTGAGGGCAAGGCTGCACACGGCCAGGTTGCTTTGCTGGGCCTGCGCACCCAAAGGCAGATAGAGGAAATTGAGCTGGTCGACACCTTCGCCCGTTACGGAGACGACTTCCACGGTGAAATGGGTGGGATACACCTCGGGACGCAGCACGACGACTACGTCGGCATCGCCAAAGCCCACATGCCACAGGCCATCGCGCTCGGTGATCGAAAGGGACTCCCACGTGGTGCCTTTTTTCTGGAGGGTGCATACGGGCGTTTCGGCACCCTCGGCCAGGAGGTTGACACCGGTGGACTTGTCGATCAGGGAATTGCTGCGTCCGGTTTCTGTGACTTCGTAGCGGACGATCGGGTTTTCGAGAATGACGTTATCTGCGAATGCCGCAAGGGAAAGGAAAGATGTTATTGGGAGAACTAAGAAAAGAACGCGTAGGAACCGTTGGGTTGTCAATTTAGATACCTCAAAGCGAAAGGATCAGTAGGCATGCCCCGTGAGCCGAGAAATTGTGCCATGTATTGCCGTCGAGATTCAGATTCAATGTTATGCAGCGCTAGTTCAACGTGCTTCAAGCGAACGCCTGCCGGAGTCTTCCATCTGCAGAACGAAGTCGCACAACAGCTCTCTCGCTATGCGTCCCGTCGTGCTCTTGTCCGCGAACATTAGGGACGTGAGGATACCATACGTTTTCCCACCGTCGTAGCGCAGATAAATATTCGTGTTCCTGACATTGCATTTGCCAACGAATGTCACCGTTTTTTTGTAGCCCTCGGCAGGCGCTTCTCGGATTTCTGCCCGCCAATCCTCAGTCTGCGGTCCTTCCAAGAGTTCCCATCCATCGAGTCCCTCCACCGTTACAGTCCAAGCGTCACTATTAACCTCACACGCCACCCGATCTCCGAGTACGAATTCTTTCGTCTTTTTCGTGACGAACCAAATATCCGCATCTTCCCTTTGAGTTACCCATTCGCCTGATCTAAAAGGGCTAGCACTTTCGCCAAAGTGCAAGCCGACCTCATACGACTCGGCCTCGGTCCTCCAAAAACGGCCCCACTGGGTTGCAGTTCGCAGCGGGACCCTCACCCCTTCGCGCAGCAGCGTCAGCCGGAGCTCGGTCTCCGGAAGTTCGTTGCGGCTGTAACCCAGGCGCTCCCTATCGTAACCCGGCACATGCACCTCCAGATTAATCCGATGCCTCGAAACGGGTTGCGTAACGCGGCCCTCCGCATCTGCGGTCGACTCCACCGGAAAAGACTCCTCCGACATATCCCATTTAACGCTCCGCTCCTCGCCCGTGACACGGGCTCCCGCGATGGGATTTCCATCGCTGTCCACGATCTGGAGGCGGAGCATTATCGGCGCAGCGGCGAGTTTCCGCGCTTCAAGTGCTTTTTCATCACGTATCCAAGGCGTGTCGGCTGGCAGTGGATCTGGGTTTCCAAGCTCGAGGGAGTACTTCTTTTCGGCGGCACCGTCTGTGGAAGTTATGCGCAGCAGGGGCGGCGCTGTCGCCGTCTTCCTTTCAATATAGACTCGCTGCACAAACATATCCGGAAGTTGCACGGTCTCCGTCGATATTATGTTCCGGACTCTTGTAATCGCGACCCGCTCAGTTAAGGAAGGGACATCGTAAACATACATGCGTTCCGTGCTTATAACCTCGTTGGGGCCTTCGAAAGCATAGTGGGAGATTCCCGTAAACTTCATTTGCATTGAGCCTTCTCCCAGGATGTCGTCTATGACGACATCCTTCGCAAAAAAGGCCAATGCGCGCTCGTCCACGACATGGGTGTGTATCTCTGGATTCGAGAAGGGCGCTAAGAGACTAAAAATTATGGGTTTGAACTTCGCCTCGTCCAAAACACCGTTCTCGTTGAAGCCTTTCAACTTGGAATTCTGATACATGGGGAATTGCAGCACGCCCACGAAGCACTCTTTTCCGGCATCGAGAGGGTAGACCAAGCCGTCCAACTGAAAATCGATTGTGTCGCCGCTCTCCACAATTGTTGCGATGCCCGTCTTGTCGTCCGTGAACTCAAAGGCCAGCCGGGGCTCGACTTTTTGCAGGAGGGCAGCTACCGACTTGTGCACAATATTGGCCTGCACCGGGAGCGCGACGCCGAGGGAAAATAGCAGGAAATAAACCGGACTCAGAATGTCTTTGAACGTTACGGTGCCCACGATATTGCTCCCTCTTTGGTGATAACTCAAACACGCTTCCCGCGAACAATAACATTCCAGCAGTGGCGAATGGCCACTTCCCGCGCAATCT
>JBIJDL010000275.1:0-8406 GCA_044344195.1 Candidatus Hydrogenedentales bacterium | reverse complement strand
TCGTGGGGCTGGTGCTCAGCTTTGGCCTGGCGATGATGATTGACTTTAACGATACCTCCATCCGCAGTATTGAGGACGTGAACGAGTATATCGGCCTGGAGGTGATCGGAACGATCCCGCGGATGCGCTTTGGGCGGCCCCGGGGCGGGCGCCGCCGCCGTGCGACCTACGTGAGCACGGTGGACGAGGAGCAGATCGACTCGTGCATCGTGACGCAGCACGATCCTAAGTCGCCCATTTCCGAGGCCTACCGCACGCTGCGCACCAACTTCCAGTTTGCCACGCTCAAGCTCAAACCCAAGACGGTGATGGTGACGAGCGCGGTGCCGGGCGAGGGCAAGACCACGACGGCGGTGAATCTGGCGGTGACGATGGCGGATCGCGGCATGCGCGTGCTGATTGTGGACACGGACTTGCGGCGGCCCAACGTGCACCGCGTATTGCGCATGGAGCGCGGCCCGGGTCTGGCCGACGTGCTGCGCGAGGGCCTCGATCCGAAGAGTGTGATCCGCCCCACGCGCATTGAAAACCTGTGGATCATATCCAGCGGTCGCGTGCCTCCGAACCCCTCGGAGCTGATCGGCTCGGATCACATGGCGGCCCTCATGGGCCAGTTGGGCGACGAGTTTGATCTGGTCATCTGCGACGCCCCCTCCGTACTGGTGGTGACGGACCCGGTGCTGCTGGCCACGCACGTGGACACCTGCATGATGGTGGTGTCGACGAACAACGCGCGGCGCGAGACGGTGGTGCGCGCGAAGAAGCTGCTGACGACAGCCCAAGTGGACGTGGCGGGGGTGGTGGTGAATGGCCTGGAGACGACGAGGCGCCACTACTATTACTATTACTACTACTACGACGACGGCTCCCAGGGCCGACGGAAGTGGTACCACTTTTGATGTGGAGCGGGGGTTCCCGGCCCTCGCCCCGGGCTATCGAGAAACATGTTGGTACGACGGCTTCGGGAATTCCGGGGGCTGGAAAGCCTCCGCTGCATAGCTCCTCGCCCCAGGTAATCTAAAAACAATGGCATTTTTCCGTTCAGAGCGGGGCATCGGCCGCGGCGAAGTCGCGGAGAGCCAGCTTGAAGTGCCCATTTTTGCGGCCTTCATGGTGCTCTCCTGTGTGACTCTGGTGATCCAGCACATGGTCCTCGGCAACCAGAGCCTGACTATTGCGCTGTCCATCAGTATGCTGGTATTCGGCGGCACGGTGTTGCGGGTGGAGGTGGGGCTGTTTGTGTTGCTGGTGGCGATGCTGCTCTCCCCGGAAATCGAGCTGCGGCCTGGATCGGGCGGCGACCGCAATGTGAACCTCCGCTACGACGATATCCTGATCCTGGTCATTTTCATCGGCGTAATGATCAAGCTGACCTTTGAGGGCCGGCTCACCCTCTGCCAACCGAGTCCCATTAACGTCGCTATTTTCGCCTACTTCAGCGTCTGTATTTTCTCCACCGTGCTGGCTCTCGAGCGCAGCCTTCCGGCCTGGGATCGCCGCTCGGCCTTCTTCGTGTTGCTCAAGATGACGGAGTTCTATCTGATCTTCTTCATGGTGGCGCACTCGGTGCGCCGCTCGCGGGATCTGCGAACGCCCATAACCCTGTTTTTTCTGGTGATGTTGATCGTGAGCGTCTTCGGCATGCATTCCATCGGCACCACGCCGCGGGTGAGCGCCCCCTTTGAAAAAGGGGGGACGGAGCCGAATACGTTGGGGGGCTACCTCGTCGTCTGCCTGTGCGTCGCACTGGGCCTGCTCATTCAAGCGCCCGGATTCAAGCGGAAGCTCCTTTTCCTCGCGCTGTGCGGGGCCGGCTTCGTGCCCCTGCTCTACACGTTGAGCCGCGCGTCCTACGGCGGGCTCATCGTCGGGATTGCCGTGATCGCCCTGATGAGTCGCAAGTACACCATTCTCGCCGCGCTGGCGGTAACCTTGGCCCTGTCCTCGGTCATCATGCCCGATGTGGTGATCGAACGTGTGATGAAAACGGTGCAGGAGGAGGGCGGGCAGCAGGTGACCATTGCTGGTCGCGATATAGGCGTGGTGGACAAGTCCACCTACGAACGCGTCCACGTGTGGCGGAAAGTGGGCTTCCTCCTTTCCCTCGGAACGGAGTTTTTCCTCTTTGGCGGCGGCATCTCCTGGGAATCGGTGCTCGACAGCCAATATGCGCGCCTATTGCTCGAGACGGGTGTTGTGGGGCTCTTTGCCTTTCTCTTCCTACAATGGCGCCTCCTGCGAACCACGCGGGAGGCCTACCGCTGGACGGAAGACTGGATGGCCCGGGGCATCGCCCTGGGCATGTTCGGCGCCACGCTGGCGCTGGTCGTCCACTCCATCGGGACCATCTCATTTCTGATCGTCCGCATCATGGAGCCCTATTGGTTCCTCATCGCACTCACCGTGTCGATCCGCAACGAGGCGATTGCCCGGCACACGGCCCGCTTCCTGGCGAAGAAACAGGCTGCGGCGCTGGAGAAGGCAAAAGCGCCTTCCGCGCCGGAAATCCCGGCGGTGGAAGGCGCGGCAGCTTCTGCGGCACGCTGATCTGAAGGGGCACGCCTGGTCTCAATGACCTCGCACGGCGTCGAGCCGGGGCACGGCGTAGGTTCCCATGTGGATCTGGTCGAACATACTCTTGTCCGTGGCGAAGGTCTGGGCATGCTCCATGTCGATCTTTCCGTCCTTGAAAAGATTGTGCAGGTAGTGTTCGAAGAGGAAGGAGTGGGATATGGTCTGCTGCATGCCGATACGGATGTGATCGGTGCTGCCCTCCATGATCCCGTCGGCCACGGCCTTCACGTCGTTGAGCATCATTTCCAGCGCGGGCACGCGCCCGCCGCCGATCCGGGGTACGAGGCGCTGACAGATCACGCACTTGAGGCAATCGCGCAACTGGAGTTTGACCAGATCGCGCTCGATGGGGTCGAAGAAACTCACGATGCGGTTCACCACCTCGGCGGCGGTGTTGGCGTGGAGCGTGCTCACCACGAGGTGGCCCGTGGCGGCGGCGTTGATGGCGGAGCGGATGGTGTCGGGGTCGCGCATTTCGCCGATGAGAATCACATCGGGGTCGTGGCGAAGCGCGCCGGTCACGGCGTCGTTGAAGGTGTCCACGTCGATGCCCAGATTTCGCTGGGATATGACGGATTTCTTGTTGGTGTGGACAAACTCCACCGGATTCTCGATGGTGAGAATGTGGCTGGAACGGGTGCTGTTGATCCAGTCGATGACGGCGGCCACGGTGGTGGATTTGCCGCTGCCGGTCATGCCGGTGACGAGGAGCAGGCCGCGGTGGAGGCTGGCCAACTGCTCCATGGTCTTGCGCGGCACATGGAGGTCCTCGAAACTGGGAATCGTCTCCGGCAGGAAGCGCAGCGTGCAATGGGGCGCGCCCGACTTGATGAAGGCGGAAACGCGGGAATAGCCCAGGCCCGACTGGTGGAAGTTAAAACTGGTCTGCTTGTGGTTGACGAATTCATTCCACCCTTCATCCAGGGCTATTTCGCGGATCAACTCGTTGATCTGCATGGCCGAGAGCGCCCCCATGAGTTCCGAGGTGCGCGTTTCGCCGTCGATGCGGAAGATGGGGCTGACACCGGGAGAGAGGTGGACGTCGCTGGCCTTGTACTGGACCATGGCCTGGAAGAGCAGCTCGACGCTGATACGGTCGATGCGGTAGTTGCTGCCTTCCGCGCGCCATACCTCGGGAATCCGGAGTTTTGCGCAGAACTGGTCAAACGCCATCAGCGTTTCTTCGGTCACGGCGCCATTGCGCGGCACGAAATCGAAGTGGATCGCGTCACCCTTCTTCTCGACCGTGCAGTGATGGCCCAGGCGTGAAGCGCGCGCCTCTAGCTCGGGGACGAGTGGGTCGTCGGTTTGGACGCGAACGGTGAAGTGGGTGAAGGGTTCCTCGAAATCCATTCGCTCGGCGTCGAAGGCGAAGGTGCCAAACCAGGCGGTGATCTTTCGGGGAATGCCTTCCGTGCGAAGCAGGTGCTTCTCTAGGAGCGCGGTAATCTGGCGCAGGTTTTTTTGCGAACCCGTACCCAATAGGAACGTAGCCATGCAATAACCTCCTGTCTCTCTCATTTGGTTTGCCCGTGAGGGCAGTCTCACAGATGGTATACTAGCGATTGTGTCATGCGAGTTCAACGAAAATCCGTTTGAAGCAAATTCGCCCCCTCCACTATACTGTGCCGGCCAGGATGCCGCCGGCCTCCCGGCAGCGGAGCCCGCCCGGGACCGCCCCCTTTCCCCTGCAAGCAATCGACGAGGTGCCCCCCATGAGCAGTAACGAAATTTCAGTGATCAACCCCTTCAGCGAAGAGACCGTGTTTCACGTTGCGGGGCTTGCGGCGGGCGAGGTGGATGGTGTGGTGGCGACGGCGCGGGCGGCCTATCTGGGTTGGCGGGGCACCCACATCGCCCAGCGCCAGGCCCTCTGCACGAAGGTGGCGGCGTATTTCAAGGAGCATCAGGAGGCCATCGCCCAGGATATCACCACCCAGATGGGCAAGCCCATCGGCCAGGCCAGGGGCGAGGTTAACGGCCTCGTGGACCGGGCCACCCACATGATCGCCATCGCCGAGGAGTCCCTGAAGGACGACGTACTCCCCCACAAAGACGGCTTCGCGCGCTATATCCGCCACGAGCCCAAGGGCGTGGTGCTCGATATCGCCGCGTGGAACTACCCCTTGCTGATCGCGGTCAACGTGGTGATTCCCGCCGTGCTCGCGGGCAACGCGGTGATCGTGAAGCATTCCAGCAAGACCCCCAAGTGCGGCACCATCTTTGAAGAAGCCTTCAAGGCGTCGGGCGCGCCCGACGGGCTGGTGCAGGCGGTGGCGGCGGACCACAAGGTTACCGAACTGCTGATCCAGCACACGGGTGTGGACCACGTGTCCTTCACGGGCTCCGTCTCCGGCGGCCGCCAGGTGAACCACAGCGCTGCGGACCGCTTTATCGATGTGGGCCTCGAACTGGGCGGCAAAGACCCGGCCTACGTCTGCGCCGACGCGGACTTCGACTGGGCCGTGGCCAATTGCATCGACGGCGCTTTTTACAACGCCGGCCAGTCCTGCTGCGCCGTGGAGCGCATCTACGTGGAGGCTCCGATCTATGATCGCTTCGTGGAGGCAGCGGCGGAGGCTGTGCGCGCTTATAAGCTCGGCGATCCGATGGATCCCGAGACGTCAATCGGCCCGCTGGCTTCCAAAGCCGCCCCGGCTTTCCTCAAGCAGCAGGTGGACGACGCGGTGAAGGCGGGCGGTCGCCTCGTCGTGTCGCCGGATGAGTTCATCCTGCCGTCGAAGGGCTACTTCTGCGCGCCCGCGCTCGTGGCCGATGCGCCGCAGGATTGCAGCCTCATGCAGGAAGAGAGCTTCGGCCCCGTGATCGGGATCTTGAAGGTCTCGGGCGACGAGGAAGCGATCCAATACATGAACGACAGCCCCTACGGCCTCACGGCGTCCATCTGGACTTCCGACGTGGACCGCGCGGTAAAGATCGGCGAGCAAATCGAGACGGGCACCTTCTTCATGAACCGCTGCGATTTCCTGGACCCCGCGCTGCCCTGGTGCGGCGTGAAGGACACGGGCCGCGGCGCGACGCTCTCGCAATACGGCCTGACGGCCTTCACGCGGCTGAAGAGCATGCACCTGCGGACGGAAATTCCGAAGTAAGGGGCTACCGGCAACCGAGAAGCAGCCTTTTTCATTCCGTGATTTTCCGTGGTCAACTAAAAGAATGCTGACCACGGAGTACACGAAGGCACGGAGAAAACAACATGAGAGAGGGAAGGTAGAGAGACCTTCTCGAACACAAGCGTGCCGTGACTCGGCACCGGCGCCTCTGAAACTCCTTTTCTTCTCCGCGCCTCCGTGTCTCCGTGGTCCAAATCTTTGGTTGCGGCCAACGGCTGCGCTAAGTATTCCATTGTCAAAAAAGTTATGACCACGGAAGCACACGGAAATTCACTGAAATTTTGTTTCTGCCTGATTGCTTTTGCTGGTCTCCGGCGTTAGCATGGGTCGGGATTTGTCTCGTCGAAATGTGAAAGGAATCGTGCCGTGAAGTCGTTGCGGAAGTCTTGTCTGGTTTTGTTCGTCTTGGTTGCTGTTTTGCGCGCGGGGGCCGAGGCGGGTCCGGTGCGCCTCGTTCTTCCGCCGGTGATCCCCGCCGTGCCCGGTGTGGAGGCCAATATCTATTTTGAAAACGTGATCCTGGCCGTCAACCCCGCGAACTATGTCTTCGACGTGGACTGTGAAAAGGGCATGAACCAGTCGGAGCGCTGGACCTTCACGCCGACGGCGGAGGAGGCCGGGAGCTATGCCCTGAAGCTGCGCGTGATCGACGGGAACAACGCCGTCATCGCCGAGGCGGACACCACCATCCAGGTGCTGCCCGCGGGCACGGGGAAAGACAAGGCCGTCACGCTGATGGCCATCGGCGACAGCCTCACCCACGCCTCCATCTACACCCAGACCCTGCTGGAGCGTTGCGCCGAGCCCGACACGCCCGAGCTCACGCTGGTGGGCAGCCACGCGCCGAAGGAAGACCCGAAGAACCGCCACGAGGGCTACGGCGGCTGGACGGCGGAGCGCTTCGCCACGCGTTACACCGGCGCGACGCGCGACAAGCCCTTCAGCGAATGGGGCAGCCCCTTCATCTACAAGAACGGCGAGAACCCGCCCGAGCTCGATTTCAGCCGCTATTGCGCGGAGAACAACGGCGGCGCGGCCCCGAACTTCGTCACCATCTTCCTCGGCTGCAACGATGTCTTCGGCGCGAAGGACGACAACCTGGAATCCACCATCGACGGCATCTTTCATAACATGGATGTGCTCATCGGCATGGTCCATGCCCTTGATTCCACCACGCGGATCGGCCTTATCGCGCCCGTGCCCCCCGCGCCCGATCAGGATTCCTTCGGCATCTCGTACAAGAACGGCCAGACGCGCTGGCAGTACTTGAAGAATCAGCACCGGCTGTTGGAGCGCATGAACGAGACCTATGGTGGCCACGAGGCGGAGGGCTTGTCCCTGATCCCCGCCTACGTCAACCTGGACTGCCACCGAAACTACCCGGCGGGCGACGTGCCCGCCAACGCGCGAACGGAAGTGAAAGTGCCGCGCATCTACGACAGCGTGCACCCGAACGCCTCGGGCTACCAGCAGATCGGCGACTCGATCTACGGGTGGCTCCTCGCGCGTTGCGCGGAGTAGAGAATTATGAATTATGAATTGCGAATTATGGATTGGTGATGGGTCATCGGGATCATACGACCCATACGACCCATAAGACCCATAAGACCCATAACAGAAACATCCCCGTGCCGAAAGGGCCCTACAACCATGACCTATGCCTGTAAGAGCGTCTGCCTGCTCGCCCTGTGCGCCTTGAGTGCCGCCGCGCAGAACACCGACTGGCCCGCCTATCTCGGCGGCCAGGACAGCGCCCATTACTCGCCCCTGACCCAGATCACGCCGGAAAACGCGGCCCAGCTTGAAGTGGCCTGGACCTATGCCAGCGAGGGCGGCGACGCCACGAAGCTGGGCCAGATCCAGTGCAACCCTCTCGTGATCGACGGCGTGCTCTATGGCGTGTCGCCGTGGATGAAGGTCTTCGCGCTGGATGCGGCCACGGGTGCGGAAAAGTGGGCCTTCATGCCGGAGGATCGCCAGAAGGCCGTGAGCCGCGGTCTCGCCTGGTGGACCGATGGCGCCGAGAAGCGCATCCTCTTCGCGGCCGGTTCCCACCTCTACGCCATCGACGCCGCCACCGGCCAGGGCATCGCCAGTTTCGGCACCGGCGGCAAGGTGAACCTTTCCCTCGGCCTGGGGAAGGACGATCTTTTCGTCGCCGCCACCACCCCCGGCGTGGTCTACAAGGACCTTTACATCCTCGGCTTCCGCACGAACGAGGCCCTGCCCTCCTCCCCGGGCTACATCCGCGCCTTCAACGTCCGCACCGGCGCCATCGCCTGGGTTTTCCACACGATTCCCCTGCCCGGCGAATTCGGCTATGAGACCTGGCCGCCCGAGGCCCACACCTACACCGGCGGCGCGAACTCCTGGGCGGGCATGAGCCTCGACGCGGAGCGCGGCATCGTCTATGTGCCCACGGGCTCCGCCGCCTTCGATTTCTACGGCGGCGACCGCCACGGCGACAACCTCTTTGCCAACACACTCCTCGCGCTCGATGCGAACACCGGCGAGCGCAAGTGGCACTTCCAGACCGTCCACCACGATCTGTGGGATCGCGATCTCCCCGCACCACCCAACCTCATGACCGTGGAGCACGACGGCAAGAAGATCGACGCCGTCGCCCAGATCACCAAATCGGCCTACGTCTTCCTCTTCAACCGCGAGACCGGCGAGCCCCTCTTCCCCATTGAGGAAA
>JBIJDL010000274.1:0-8414 GCA_044344195.1 Candidatus Hydrogenedentales bacterium | reverse complement strand
TTCGAAAGCTTAGTGCATTCCTCTTACGTTAGTGCCATTCGCCCCTGTCCCCTACGCCCTCGGATGAAACTTCCGGTGGGCCTCCTGCTGGCGCGCGATACTCACGTGGGTATAGATCTGGGTTGTGCTGATATCCGCGTGGCCCAGGAGTTCCTGGACGGCGCGCAGGTCAGCCCCGTGATCCAGCAGGTGCGTCGCGAAACTATGGCGCAGCATGTGGGGCGTGACGTTGCGCGCGATACCCGCCGCACGGACCCAGTGCTTCACCACCTTCCACACCATACCCCGGCTCATACGCTTGCCTTTGGCCGTGAGGAACAGGGTGTCATCCAGCCGGGGCTGGGCTTCACGCACCCCGTGCCAGGCCCGAATGGCCTCCCGCGCACGGGCCCCCAGGGGCACGATGCGCACCTTGCTGCCTTTGCCCCGGACACGCACCATGCTCTCCGCCAGATCTGCATGATTCACGGGAAGATTGGCGAGCTCCGAAATGCGCAACCCACAGGAATAGAACAGCTCGAGAATGGCCGCATCGCGAATGCGGTGGGCCGCCTCGGGGTCGAGCCCCGGTGCCGCCAGCAGCCGTTCCACTTCGTCATTGCTGAGGCTATGGGGGAGCAGCCGGGCAAGCTGAGGCGTCTCGATACCCTCGGAAGGATCGAGGGGCGCCAGCCGCTCATCGCGCAGGAACACATGAAAGCGTCGGATGGCGCTCAGGTGCCGCGCCAGCGAGCGCGCCTGAAGCCCGGAGGCGATGAGGCTGCCCAGATGATCCAGGACATCCTCCCGGACCACCTCCGCCGCCGAGCCCACACCATTGTCCGTAAGAAACCCGATATAGCGGCGCAGATCCGCCCCGTAGGCCGAAAGCGTGGCTTCGGCCAGGCCGGCTTCAAAGACGGCCATTTCCAGGTAACGATCGAGGGCGGTGTCGAGTGTGATCATATTTCAGTGGATAGTTGATAGTTGATAGTTGATAGCGAAGGCGATCAACGTGGCTTACTATAGCAGAGAATGGGTCTTATGGGACCAATGGTTCTGATGAAGGGGACTCGCCCGACCCATAAGACCCATAATACCCTTAAGACCCTTAAGACCCATCCGACCCATACGACCCATACGACCCATCTCTTCGCTGTCAACTGTCAACTATCAACTGTCAACTGTCAACTGACACAAAAAAACCCGGTGCCTCGAGAGGCACCGGGGAATCTTCAGCTTTTGTTACCTGAGCTTAGTTGTTCAGGGTAATTTCGAACACTGCGCGACGGTTAAGGGCGCGGTTGGCGGCGGAGTCATTCGCCACAGCCGGGGAGCTCTCGCCCATCGTCTTGGAACCAACGCGGGCGGCGTCGATACCGGCAGCCTTCATGTAGGCCACCACGGCATCCGCACGACGCTGGCCGAGGGCCATGTTGTACGCATCGGAGCCGACGCTGTCGGTGTGACCGACTACGACAACCGTGTCCTTGGGGAACTTGCCCATTTCGGCGACCAGTTTGTCGATTTCGGCTTTACCTTCGGGCTTCAACGTGGATTTGTCGAAGTCGAAGAGCACGTTGTTCAGCACGATAGCGACGCGCTCAGGGGCCTTGTTGTCAACTGGCGGCACACCAGGAGGCGTTACCGGAGGTTCTTCAACCTTGGGAGCGGCGGCATACGTGTGGTACACGATACCGCGGTTGCCCCACAGCTCGCCGTCATCGGCGTTGGAGGCGGGTTCAATAGGCCACCACCAGTAACCTGAACGGCCCTTGGTGTCGGCGGTCGGCGCGGGGGTGGCACCGGTGTTACCCCACCAGGACATGTCGTCCCAATGTTTTGCGGCTTCTGCCTTGCCACCAAAACCACATACGGCGGCAATCAGGGCCAATGCAACTAATCGTTTCATGGCGGTCGTTCTCCTTCTTCGCTGCAATTTAAATTGTCATTCCGCGTCTTTTTTGGTCATACAAAGCATACATAGCTCCGTACCAACCATTTAACCACAATACTCAGGGCGTGTCAAGCAATACCCACCTGATTCGGCGGTTTCCCGACACCATACCGCCTGAGTCCAATCCGTTAGGATCCAAACTCTGAGCGCTATTCTATCATGCGGGGATGGGGCATGCAACTTCCGTCGGGCACCCTCGGTTGTCGTCCAGGGTACTGGAAATAAAGGGCTTGACCCGACATCACACGGCCTCCTTGAGTCGGCCCTGGAGGGTTTCGAGTGCGCCGGCGATCACCGGATTGTCGGTCCGGTCGATCAATTTGCGCAGTTTCGGAATGGCGCCGCCCACCTTCTTGCCGCTCCGCACGGTCCCGAAAAGGTGGCGGCTGACGGTGGACTGGGTCAGTTGGAGAATGACGGCAATATCTTCCTGCGTCTTCCCGTAATAGTAATAGAGCTTCACCACTTCCTTCTGCCGGGGGGTGAGGCACTTCTCGATGTAGTCGTTGACCGACGGCTTGACGTCCTCGTAAAAGGACTGCATGGCGTAGCGCCGCTCGCGGTCGTCTTCGGATTCGTAGTACAAAGCTCCGGTGGCGGGCATCCGGTCAAGGGTCGCCATCTCGGTGGGGATTTCCCAGAAATCTGGATTATAGCTGGCCATATCTCGGCTCTCCTTCTTCTCTGAATTTCTGTTCGGTGTCGCCCTGTCCGGCGTAAAATCGGGATTCGGTAGTCATGATTCGGTGCCACGTGGGGGTTACATTGGCGCATTTCACTCGGGTGGCTACATTGACGTGTTTCATGTTGCAATTCCTTCTTACTCGGTTTGGGGTTGTGGCGGGCCGTGGTGGCCCGCCGGGCTTAAAAGAAAACCACAGGCTCTTTTGGGGGCCTGTGGCTGGGTAAGCTGTGCTATGTCTTCGCGGAATCGCTAGTGCATATGCCTCACCCGGAGCCCGGCCACGCCAATTACATTGGCATGCCACACGAATACGAAGGATCGCATCGTGGAGCATTTCGTGGCTTTTTCGCCCGGGTTGGTAAACATGGTAGCACTTCCCTGATTCAGTTAAAGTTGAAGTGTAGTCTAGCAGGAGAGACATTTCCGTGCAAGGAGAAATTCCCGCACGCTCGATTTTATCCGCACCACCATCGTTCTCTCGCCACTCAACAGGAATATGCGCACTTTCTGCTCCGATTGAATTCGTTCTCCAGAAAAAATTCTCCCCTCAAAACTCGAAAAACAATTGCACTCGTTGTACAAAAATGTGCGGATTCTTCCGCCCGCAGAGACACTGTACAAAAACGTACACGATCGATTAGCGCGTAAAATTCCACAAGCATCTGTCAACAATAAACTTACACAATGTCACAACGAATGGCACGCTCCATGCTTTATCAACAGGAGAAGCGAAGTCCTTTCACTTGAAACAAGACCGCAACTTTCTTCGGGGGTCGAGGAGGTTGTCAACCGTAGCGGACGTAGTACGATCGGAGCCCCCGTGGACGCAGTTGCCCAAGCCATCCAGCATTCGAATGCTTCCCAGACGATAGCATCGGCCCTCGGCGATGCGAGCCCCGAAGAACGTCGGCCCCGTCGGCATCTCTTGACCAAGTCCCGTCCCTCCAGTCGGCCCCCCATCGACTTCAATTTCAACAACACGCCGCGCATCCTGATTGTGGATGACGAGAACGGCCCCCGCCAGTCCCTTCGCATGCTCTTGAAGGAAGACTATGATGTCTCGCTGGCCACGGGCGTGGACGATGCCCTGGCCCAGCTCAAGGAAGCGCTGGTGGATATCATCATCACCGATATCCGGATGCCCCACAAGACGGGCATGGATCTCCTCCGCGAAGTGCGCGAGGAGCATGATGATATCGAATTTATTATCCTGACGGGTTACGGCGAACTGGACACGGCGATGAAGGCCATCGAGTATGGCGCATTTGCCTACCTGGAGAAGCCCTTCGACCACCGCATCATGCTGGAAAAGATCCGTGCCTGCGTGGAAAAGCGCCGCCGGGAAGAAGACCGGAAAGCGCTGGAATGTCTCACCATGGAAGCGAACCGCTTCGAGACGCTGGGGCGCCTGGTGTCGGGCACAATGCACGACCTCGGCACCCCCCTCTCGGTTCTGGGCACCCACCTGGAACTGCTGAGCGCGGACCCGTCGCACGAAAGTCTGATGAAGCGCCTGGGCACGATGGAATCCCAGGTCCGGCATTGCACGGAACTGGTGCGCTCCACGATGAATTTCCTCCGCCACACGCCGGACGAGCAGTCCCCTTTTGACATTAACACGGCGGTGGAAGTCTGCCTGGATGTCGCCCGCCCGCTGCTCACGCGCCAGCAAGTGACCCTGCGCACGGAACTGAGCCCGGACATTTCGATCTGCGTGGGTGACTTCGTGCTGGTGCGCCAGGCGATCTTGAACCTGATCTACAATGCCTGCCAGGCCATGGAAGCCCAGGCGGATCCGCGGGAAATTACCATCACGACGCGCTGCGAAATCAGCCAGCTCGTGCTCACAATTGAAGACACGGGCCCCGGCATCCCGGAGAAGGACCGCCAGCGCATCTTCTACACCCTCTTCACGACGAAGGGTAAAAAAGGCACGGGCCTGGGCCTGAGTGTGGTGAAGAACGTCATGCACCAGCATGGCGGCGAAGTGGCGCTGATTCCCCGCGAAGGCCGCGGGGCCTGCTTCCAGTTGATCTTTCCCTACCGGCGCTGAGCCTCAAAGTCCGCTGGAGGAATTTCGGGAACACTCCGGATCCATCCAGCGTTCCAGGACTTCACTCAGCAGGCCGGGATTGATCGGCTTGCTCACGTAGTCGTCCATCCCCGCGGCGAGGCAACGCTCCCGATCACCCTGGATGGCATTGGCGGTCAACGCAATGATGGGCACGCGGCGATCGGAGCCCTCACGCGCACGAATGATCGCCGTCGCTTCGAATCCATCCATCTCCGGCATCTGGCAATCCATCAGGACCAGGTCAAACTCTTCCCGCCCGATAATCTCCACCGCCTCCCGGCCGTTGCAGACCACGTCACAAACGTAGCCCCGCCGTTCCAGGAGTCGCACGGCCACCTTCTGATTCACGAGATTGTCTTCCGCCAGCAGAATGCGGAATTTCTGCTGACGCCTCGCTTCCTGCACGTAATGGCGCGTGACGATGGCGGGCTTGTCCTCGCCCCCCTTCCGACCGAGTACCGCCGCGATGCAGTCCAGCAGGCGCTCCGCTTTGACCGGCTTCGAAAGGAAGCCCGAGAACCCCGCCTTCTCCATCTTGCGGGCATCCCCGCGAACGGCGAGACTGGCCAGCAGGATCATGGACAAATCCGCGCACTGGGGCAGCGCACGGATATGGTGGGCCAGGGTGGGGCCATTCATCTCCGGCATACTGTGGTCGACCAGGGCCACTTCAAAGGGGGGCTGCGCCGGGTCGGCCAGTAACTCCAGGGCCTCGACCCCGCCGGACACACTGGACACGACGGCCCCGCACGCTTCCAGAATGGTGCTGAGGAAGGCACGGCTCACGGCGTTGTCGTCCGCCAGAAGTACGCGGAGACCGGTCATGTCGACAGACTCGATGACGGGCTTGCTCGCCGGTTTGAGTGGCGCCCGAAACTGGAGCGTGGCGGCAAAGGTGGTGCCCCGGCCGGGCTCGCTCTCGCAACGCAACTCCCCCTGCATCAGTTCCGCCAACTGCCTCGAAATGGCCAGCCCCAGGCCGGTGCCGCCGTATTTTCGGGTGGTCGATTCATCGGCCTGGGTGAAGGATTCGAACAGCCGGTTCATGCGATCCAGCGGGATTCCGATTCCGGTGTCGGAGACTTCAAAACGGACGCGAAATCCGCCGTCGAAAGCCTCGTCGAGCCCCACCACCACCGTGACCTCGCCCTCGTCGGTGAACTTCAACGCATTGCTGATCAGGTTGAGCAGGATCTGGCGCAGGCGCCCCGGATCGCCGTTGACACATTGGGGGACTTCGGCATGGACAAGGCACGCCAGCTCGAGATCCTTTTCCTCGGCCCGGGAACCGAGGAGCTCCAGGCACTCGTCGAGGGTGTTCCGCAGGTCAAAATCCAGCGATTCCAGTTCGACCTTTCCCGCTTCAATCTTGGAGAAGTCCAGGATCTCGTTGAGCAGGTCGAGGAGAGACTCCGCCGAGAGTTTGATCGTATCGGCGTAGTCCTGCTGTTCCGCGGTGAGTTCCGTTTCCCGTAGAAGCTCCAGCATGCCCAGCACGCCGTTCATGGGGGTGCGGATCTCGTGACTCATGTTGGCCAGAAACTGGCTCTTGGCCACGCTGGCGGCCTGGGCGGCCTGGGCCATTTCCCGCGCATGCTCAACTGAAGCGGCGAGCTCGTTGTTCAGCCGCACTGCGGCGTCGCGGGCGCGCTCCACCTCGGATTTGCGCCGCTGGTCGAGCACGGCCATGCCAAGTTGGCCACCGATCCCTTCCAGCACCGACAGCCAGAGGGCGTCGCGCCGGGGCTGGTGATGGCAGCGGGCATAGAGCAGCCCCTGAATCTCGCCGCCGGCATAGAGGGGGATGAGATAGCTGCCGAAGCGCTCTTCGCGCGACACGTCCGGCGAAGCGCTGTACACGAGAACCTGGCGCCCTTCGATCTCGCCATCGGACCAGGCGCGCCGCACCGCCATTTCCATGGCGCCGCGCCAGGCCGGATCGAACCCTTCATCATAGACTGCGCCGATGTGAAGTGTGGCCTCGGAGGGCTCGTTCAGGAAGACGGCAACGCGCCGCTCGGCCTTCATCTCCCGGATGCTCGCGATAACGGGGAGGGTGCTCTGGAAGAGGTGCTCGATGCTGTAGGCGTGCTGGATATACGCGTAGAGGGTGGCCTGGAGCCGCAGGGCTTCGTTGTTGGATTCCAGCGCCTCCTGGGTCGCCTTATGGGTCGATATATCGCGGATGACGCCCGTGAAGGCTGGCCCCTCCCGAGTTTCCATCGCGGTGAGGGATATTTCCACGGGGAACTTGCGGCCATCGCGGCGGCGGGCGATCAGCTCTCCCGCGGCGAGGCCGATTTCGCTGGCATGCTGGGCGTGGAGATCCGCGATGCTGGGCATGTGCTCCGGGGATTCGATCTGGCCAAGGAGGAGGTTGAGGAAGTTCTCCCCGATCATGTTCTCGTTTTCAAAACCAAACATGGTCCGGATCGCGGGGTTGGCGACCTGGATCAGGCCGCGGGCATCGAGGACGACCACGCCGTCGGTAATGGTGTCGAGCACCTTCTTGTATTTGACCTGGCTCTCCAGTTGCTGCTCGATCATGGTATTGAGCGCGATGGCAAGGCTGCCAACTTCATCGCGGGCGATAACATCCGCGTAGACGCCTTCGTCGCCTCGGGAGCGGGAATCCAGGGCCAGCTCGATGGCGTGGAGGGGATCGAGCACGTAACGCCTGAGGAGAATATACGCGAGGAGGGTCATCGTGGCCATGAGCAAGACCACCAGCCCTCCCAACTGGATGGATACCGTGCAAACGGCGGCGACGGCGAGCGCGGCGGCCACCGCGAGCGGCAGCAAGACTTTCAGGGCAACCGAATGGCGAATGGTCTCCCGCATCCGATTCACGCATCCCCGAGACGGACGCCTGGCCCCAGATTCTTCCCCGGAACGGCGTGAGTTCTGCCCTGGACCGGCGATGGGACGCGTTTCCCGGTACGTGTGGCCCGGACCGTGGAACGGTGTTGATTCATATTGGAAAGGCCTTTGCTCTCGATGGGACTTCGGTTTTCCAGCCCCAAACCGTGCGGACTGACCTGACGCCTGACGCCGCGCGCACGGGGGTCTCCCGCGCTGACAGTATAGATCAACAGCGCCGGGGGATAAAGAGGGAATCCGGCGGGGCAATCGCATTAAAACCTTAGAGATTGCGGGGGTATGGAGCGGGGGCTTTCCACCCCCGACCCGTGCAACGCAGTTGCAGGGACAAAGCGGATGCATTTTCACCGCACAATAAATCCGGCGAAAAAGGGGGCAGGTCGCAGACGCGCCTAAGGAGGGAATGCCCTCTCTCCATATTCCCCCTGTTTGCGAGGCGTTTTTATTCGATTGCCCTGGGGCAATCTGGTGGGTCCAGACCGCGTCGGACCCAAGGGAATAGCCCCCCCGGAAGGGGCGGATCCGGGGGCGGTCCGGCCACTTGCCTGCGGCGCGCCTGTATTGTTAAATTGACCGACCTGAATGCTACGATATACGACTGATCATAACTTTCATAAGGCTTCTTTCAGGGCCGGAAAAATCCAGGAGCACATCCATGCAGTATTTACGTTTGAGCGTTTTCGCGCTTCGGGGCCTCGCCTTTCTTGCCGTTGTATTGGCGGGCAGCTCGGGCTGCGGATGGATCGCCGACACCGACCGAATCGTCATTGCCAAAATCGGCGACAAGGAGATTACGCGGGGCACCCTGGCAAGAATCATCTATGACATGCCCGATGACG
>JBIJDL010000273.1:0-8415 GCA_044344195.1 Candidatus Hydrogenedentales bacterium | reverse complement strand
TAAAGAAACAGGGGCGCATCTCCCGCGCCGAGCTTGACGCCGCCCGCGCCGCCGGCCTCACCGATGGTGAAATCGTCGAAGTAGTGGCGAATGTGACCCTGAACATCATGACGAACTATTTGAACAACGTGGCGGGTACTGAGATTGATTTTCCGCGTGTGGAACTCTTCGCCGCCGCGGCAAACTGAGCAAGGAGTACGACGGGCGGCGCAGTGCCGTCCACCCAGAAAAGGAGTAAGACATGGCAACACTGAAACATCTCACGAACAAAGACTTCGATCTGAATATCCAGAACGCCGGTACGCCGGTACTGGTGGACTTCTACGCCGACTGGTGCGGCCCGTGTAAGGCCCTGGCCCCGACGCTGGAAGCCGTGGCCGAGGAGCAGGCTGGCAACCTCGCGGTGGTCAAAGTCGATATCGACGACAACCCGGAGCTGGCCACCCGCTTCAGCATTCAGAGCATCCCCACGCTCATCGTGTTCGACGGCGGGGAAGCGAAAAAGACGCTGAAGGGTCTACTGCCCAAGCGCGCCTTGCTGGATGAACTGGCCCCCTTCCTGGCGAAGGCGGAGGCGGTGGTGAGCTAGTCGATTAGCCGCGCAAAGAGCGCAAAGAGGAAGACTTCTTTGCGCTCTTGTTGTTCTCGGCAAATAGCGGCGGGGAATGGAGACGGTAGCACTGGACAGTCCTCCCTCCGAACCGCTACGATCCTGTGCGACAGTCACGCCTCAACTCCAACACCCTTGTTTTCAAAGTGGGAATGATATCCATGGGCACTTCCTTTTCCGAGCAGCTATTAAAGGTGCTCAACAAAATCGACCGACCGGGAACTTTCTGTGCCAGCGGCGATCTTCCGTCGATTCTTCCGGGCCTCGAGGTTTCAGGCCTCGGTCCGATTGCGTTGCCGCTCGATAAGCGGCAGGCCGCCGCGCTCAAGAAGCAGGCCCGACAGGCACCCTACGGCAAGGGGGCCCAGACCGTGGTGGATACTGACGTCCGCCGGGTGTGGGAAGTCGACGCGGAACGGGTTGCGTTTGCCAACCCGGAATGGGCGGGGGTCGTGCAGAAGGCCGTGGAGGTTGTGCAATCCGAGCTGGGTCTGCTGAAACAGAAGCTGAAGCCCCATCTTTACAAACTGTTGGTCTATGAGACAGGCAGCTTCTTCCTGGCCCATCGCGACGGGGAGAAGTTGGATCGCATGGTAGCCACGCTGGTGATCGCGCTGCCCTCGGCGCATGAAGGGGGCGAACTCATTGTTCGTCACGAGGGCCGCGAAGTCATTATAGACTTTGGAGCAAAGAGTTGGTTCCAGACTCAGTTTGCCGCTTTCTATGCGGACTGCGAACACGAAGTTCGCCCGGTCACCAGCGGGTTCCGACTGGCCCTGGTTTACAACCTGACCCTGGCGAAAGGGAAAGAGTCGATTGTTGCGCCCACGAGCGGCGAGCATATTGCCGCAGTGTCAAACCTGTTGCGAAACTGGGTGGAAGCGGAGCGGGTGACGCTGCAAAAGCGCGACGAGTCGGCCCCGCCGAAACTTGCGGTGTTGCTCGATCACAAATACAGTCAAGCCGGGCTGACGCGCGACACCCTCAAGGGAATTGACAGCGTCCAGGCCGATGTCCTCTTCGCGGCCGCCCGCGAGGCTGGTTGCGATGCTTCCCTGGCCTTGGTGACTTACTGGGAGAGTGGCCTGGCGGAGCCCGCCGGGGGCTATGACTTTGGCCGAAGGGGCTGGCACGATGATGACGATTCCGAAGACGACGGCGACTACATCATGCAGGAGGTGTATGACCACAGCCTGAAGGCCGAGCACTTCAGCGATCCCGAAGGTGCCCCTCTCGCCTTCGGATGGATTCCCTTTGATGAAGAAGAGATCGTCTCCAAGGAACCCCTCAACGAGCGCGATCCCGATGAGCAAGATTTCGAAGGTTACACCGGCAACGCAGGAATGACGTTGGAGCGCTGGTATCACCGCGCCGCCGTGGTGATATGGCCCGAAGGGGCACGCTTTGATGTGCTCTGCGAAGCCGGCGTGGAGACGGCCGTCGGCGGGCTGGCGCAAATGGTCCGGCGATGGAAAAAGGTCGGAAAGAAGGAAGGTGAACCTCTGAAACAATCCTGCCTTGATTTCGCGGGCCGGATTATCGCCCGGTGGCCGGAGCGTAGTGCACGAGGGCGTCAATACAGCGAATCTTCCGCTTGGGACGATGATGACGATTTTGATGACGACGTGATGTGCGACGGTGTAGACGTCGTAGATATCGGGGACACCGCCTATACCTCAGCGGCTCCCGACGATGGGGATGGCAATTTGAAGGATAGGCCAAGCCCCTCGCTGATCTCACTTCTGAATACGTTGGGCGATGCCACCCTCGTCTCCGCATGGATTCGCGGTGTTCTCGCGCGGGACCCGTCCGTCTATCCAAGAACGGCTCTGGGACGCTGCTGCAAACACCAAGGCTGGCTTATCTTCCAGGAAGAGCTTGGGGAGCTTATCGAGGACACATCAAACGAAACCCTGGAGCGCGATGCCGCGCTGCTGGCCGATTTCGCAAGCTACAAAGACAAAGATGTGGATCGCATTGCCCTGTGCTCCCACCTGGCCCGACTGTTGATGAACGCCGTGGAACGCTGGAGTCCGCCGACAGGTCAAAGCGATTGGCGGGCCAGAAGAGTCCATTTGCCCCGGCTCTTGTCCTCGCTCACTCAATCCTTTCTCGCGATAGATGAGCAGGATCAGCTCGCGCGTCTGGTCGCTTATGTTCTTGATCGTCCAAAAGAGTTCGACCTGACCACCACGCAAGTTCCAGCGTGGATTGATCTGGAGAATTGGCTAAGACAGCATGTGAAGGTACGCGTTGCGCCGGTGGGCCAATGGCTCGGGGCCATGATCGACACCCTCGAAATGCGCGCGGCCCAACCGCCTCAGGAGC
Source organism: Candidatus Hydrogenedentales bacterium (assembly GCA_044344195.1). GTDB lineage: Bacteria > Hydrogenedentota > Hydrogenedentia > Hydrogenedentales > JAEUWI01 > JAEUWI01. Next base: position 5,477 of record JBIJDL010000273.1, on the reverse strand, counting down.
CGACCGATTGGCGGCGGAGTTCGGACATCGGCTGCATCTGCGCCGATTGCAAGGTGCTCGCCGCATTTCTGGATAATCCAAAGGAGGCGACGTTCCGGTTTCCTCTGGCCGAGGCGCGACGCAGACACCTGCACGAGCGGGTCAAGTACAAGGCACTGGATACGACGCATGCTACCGAGCGTAAAGGTCGACCGTACACCTTGGTTTTCAAGAAGACGAAAGCATCCTATCAAAGAGCGCTGGCGGCCCATCGCCTAGATCTCGATCATCTGGCGAAGATGCGAAAATTGCTGGAATGGCATAACGGACTGAAAGCCGAACATGGCCAATCCGGGGCGGCGAAGCCGAAAGCAAAGGCAAGACACAAGGCAAAAGCAAAGACGAAGGCCAAGGCAAAGAAAGAGTAACACGTCGCCCACCTGAAGCTGGAACAATTTTAGCCGCGAAAGAACGTAAAGAGAGGGACTTATTTTTTGCGCTCTATGAGTTCTTTCGCGGCAAAACGTCGTTTACATCCGCATGATTTCCTTCGTCACCGCCTCGGGATCGAATTTCCGCAGGCGCAGCGAGTTTCCGATGACGTTCAACGAACTCAGCGCCATGCAGGCCTCGGCGATCATCGGGTGCAACAGGCCCACCATGGCCAGGGGCACGAAGAGCAGGTTATAGCCAAAGGCCCAGAAGAGGTTCTGCACGATCTTGTTGTAGGTCGCTTTGCCGAGCTGGATCACCGTCACCAGAGCCATGAGATCGCCCTGGATCAGGGTCACGTCGCCCGCTTCGATGGCGATGTCCGTACCCGTGCCGAGGGCGATGCCCACGTCGGCTGCGGCGAGGGCGGCGGCGTCGTTGATGCCATCGCCCACCATGCCCACGGTGCCGATGGTTTCCTTCTTGAGCTTCTCAATCGCCTTGGCTTTATCTTGCGGCAGCACGTTGGCGATTACCCGCTCGATGCCCACCTGGGCCGCCACCACCTCGGCGGTCGCCTGGTTGTCGCCGGTGATCATGATGCATTTGATGCCCATGCGCTTGAGGATTTTGATGGCGCGGACGGATTCCGGCTTGAGGGTGTCGGCGATGCCAATGACGCCGATGGCCTTGCCGTCACGCGCCACGGCGGCCACGGTCTTGGCTTCGTGTTGCATGCGGTAGAGCGTATGCTCGATGGGCTTGATGTTCACCCCCTCTTCGCGCAGGAAATCCGGCTTGCCTACGAGCACCATTTCACCGTCCACCATGGCCCGCGCGCCCTTGCCGGGTACCGCGTCGAAATCGCCCGCAGGCAGCAGATCGCAGCGATCCTGCTTGGCCTTTTCGAGGATGGCGTGGGAAAGGGGATGCTCCGAAAACAGAGACACTGCCGCCGCCCAAGTGAGCAGGGCTTTGCCGTCTGTTCCCTCGACGGTATCGATCTCCGTGACCTTCGGGCGACCGTGGGTGATGGTGCCGGTTTTGTCGAGCGCGAGGATGGTAACTTCTTTCAAGCGCTGGATGGCCGCGCCCTCGCGAATCAGGAGTCCACGCTGTGCGGCGATGCCCGTGCCCACCATGATGGCGGTGGGCGTGGCCAAACCCATGGCGCAGGGGCACGAGATCACCAGCACGGCCACGGCGGAGAAGATGGCCATGCTTAAGTGCGACGCGCCCTCGGCGGGGGACCAGGGGAGCCAGGGTGCGGCCCAGCCGCTCAGGCTCTCCATCATGCCGGGGACGGTGAGCCAGAAAACGGCGGTGAGCAGGGCAACGCCCAGCACGAGGGGCACGAAGATGGACGTCATCTGATCGGCAAAGCCCTGGATGGCCGGTTTGGAGGCCTGGGCCTCCTGAACCAGCTTCGCCACCTGCGCGAGGAAGGTATCGCCGCCAATCCGCGTCGCGCGGACCTCCAGCGCGCCCGTGGTGTTGACGGTCGCGCCAATGACCGCGTCGCCGGGGGCCTTGTCCGAAGGGATGGGCTCGCCCGTGGCCGTGGATTCGTCCACGGCGCTGCGCCCCTCGGTGACAACCCCGTCGGTGGGAATTTTCTCGCCGGGTTTGATGATGAGGATATCGCCCACCCGTACTTCCTCGATGGGCAGTTCGAGCACCTCATCGTTGCGACGCACGCGGGCGGTCTTCGCGCCGAGTTCGAGAAGCTTGCGGATAGCCTCGGAGGCCTTGCCGCGTGCGCGGGCCTCAAGGTAGCGTCCGGTCAGGTGGAAGGCCATGATCATGGCCGAGACCGCCGCGAAACTCTCCACCTCAATGCCGAAGAGCTGCATCAGGCCGGTGCTCCACGCGGCGAGGGTGCCGATGGCGATGAGGGCGTCCATATTCGGCGCTTTTGCCCACAACGTGCGGAAGCCTTTTTTGAAAGTCTCCGCGCCCGCGATGGCGAGGACGGGTGCGGCGAGGAGTAGTTCGAGCCAGGCACCGTTGTGGAGGTGCCAGAGTCCGGTCATATGGAGCAGCATGAGCACAGCCACGGGTCCGGTGAGCGCCCACGCGATCAGAAAGCGCTTCCAGGCCGCGTGCATGTTGTCGAGGGCCACATCGATAGTGTAATCGTCGTTGCCGGGCTCTTTACGTTTCGCTTCGTAGCCGATGGCGGTGACGGCTTGCTCGATGGCCTCGGGCGTGAGGCGCGCGGGATCGTACGCGACGACGGCCTCTTCGGTCATGAGGTTGACGGTGGCGGTATTGACGCCATCAAGCGCGGCAAGGGTCGTCTCCACCCTGCGAACGCAACCCGCGCAGGTCATGCCGGTGACGCGGAAGGTGTCTTGGGCGAGTTTGGTTTCTTCGGGGGAGGTCATGGAATATATCCTCAGTACGTCATCTCGCGGAGTACTCTTTTGTGTCAGCGAAGCTATGGAGAGGGGGGCTTTCCAGCCCCCGTTCTTTTACGAGGCTGTGCGGCCACTTGGACCATCCGGGGGCTGAAAGCCCCCGCTCCATACGTTCTACGTCTGGTGCAGCAAGCGCCAGCGCAGCAGCACCACGGGCGTGGAAAACCATCCCGAATCATGCACCGGTATGGTCTCGTACTGGGCGCGACCCCGACCGGGATCAGCCTGCATCCACCTATTGTCGCCGATGTAGACGAGGGTATGCACACCGTTTCGGGTCACGGCGAAATCGCCGGGCAGGAGCTTGCCGTGATCGAGGGTATTCAAGCCCGGCGCTTCAAAAAGCACGACCGAATCACCGCGATATTCATCACGCATGGCCTCGGCGGAGGCGTCGTACCACCAGAGTTCGCAGGCCTTCCGAACGAGACTCCCATTGAATTCGGCAAGGCCCTGTTTCAATGCTGCGCAGATGAATCCTCGCCGGACCAGCCCAGAACAGTCGATGCCGATGCGATTTTCACCGCCACATATGTAGGTCGTGCAGTCGTAGGGTTTGAGGGAGTCGATGTAGGCTTCTCGCAAACGTGCGGGATCCACGGCCCGACTTGGTAAGGCCAGCGGCAGGGAAGTCAACACGATGAGCACGATTATGCCGAAGCGGACAGGTTTCCGCTTCCAGAAAAGGGCCAGGCCACCCAGGAGCTGCCCAAGAAAAAGAACAAGCACCGCGAGTCGCAGGATGCCTCGGTTCTCTGGTTGGATGAGGAGCACGAGCCATATCGCCCAGAGGGCGACCCAGAGCGTGATAATGCGTTTTCGGGAGATTTTCATAATGCCCCTCAAATGTCAGAAAGAACTTGCACCCATGGAGCGCCAGCGGCCCGCTGGCCCGATGCACCGCAGGTGCATCGGGGAGGTACACCGTGACATCTTTGTATTCGCTCCATCGAGAACGCAATGCACCTTCGGTGCAATGCCGCCGGGCCGGCGGCGCTCCATGCTTGCGCGAACCTGCTACATGACGGCCCCGCTTTACTTTCCCAACGAATATAAGTAATGAATATAGGTCTCGATTCCGCGAAAGAAATTCGGCAGATACTGCTTCTCATTCGGGCCGTGAATGCCGTCATCGGGGAGGGCGAAGCCGAGCATGACGGAGTCGACGCCGAGCTTCTTCTGGAGCAGCCCGACAATGGGCACGCTGCCACCTTCGCGCTTGAACACGGGCGGACGACCGAAGACCGTCTTCAGCGCATCGCCCGCCGCCGCCATGTAGATGGACTTGCGATCCATGGTGGAGCCGGGGCCCGCGGAGTGCTTGTGGAGCGACCACGACACATCGGCGGGGAGGTGCTCCGTGAGGAAGGCGCGCAACTGCCCTTCGACCGCTTCGGGATCCTGATCGGCCACCAGGCGGGTGCTGATCTTGGCGTTGGCGCGCGCGGGACGGACGGTTTTCGCGCCCTCGCCCGTGAAGCCGCCCCAGACGCCGTTGACTTCGAGCGTGGGCCGGGCGCCGATGCGTTCCACTGTCGTGTAGCCCTCTTCGCCGAAGCACATCTGGGTACCCGCCATCTCGGTCCAGGCCGCATCGGAATAGGGCACCTGCTTCAGGAGTTCCCGTTCTTCGTCGTCCAGCGGGCGAACTTTTTCATAGAATCCGGGCAGGGTCACGTGGCCCTTTTCGTCGTGCATCGCCGAGAGCACGTCAGCCAGCACGTGGAGGGGATTGCGGACCGAGCCGCCGAACATCCCGCTGTGAAGGTCTTTCTTCGCCGTGCGGATTTCCAGCTCGAAATAGGCCAGGCCGCGCAGCGAATACATGATCGCGGGCGTGTCCTTGTCGTGGATGCCCGCATCGCAATTCAGCACAGCGTCGCAGCGCAGGAGGTCCTTGTGCTCGTCGATGAAGGCGGGCAGGCTGGGCGAGCCGATTTCTTCCTCGCCCTCCAGCAGGTATTTGATGTTGACGGGATAGTCGCCATCGGCGAGGATGCTTTCCATGGCCTTGAGCTGGGCGAAGATCTGCCCCTTCATGTCGGAAGCGCCCCGCGCGTAGATGAAGTCGCCCCGAATTTCGGCACCGAAGGGGTCCGACTCCCACTCGTTGAGCGGGTCCACAGGCTGCACATCGTAGTGACCATAGACGAGGATCGTCGGCTTGCCGGGGGCTTTGAGCCACTCGCCGTAGATGATGGGGTGGCCGGGGGTGAGCATGATCTCCACCCGCTCCATTTTCAGTTGCTTGAGCTGCTTGGCCAGCCAGTGGGCGGCCCGGAGCACGTCGGCCTTGTTCTCTTTCAGCGTGGAGATGCTGGGGATGGAAATCAGTTCGCGGTACTCCGCCAGGTGGCGGTCTTTATGGGCACGGGCATGGGCCAGGGCGTTGTCAATCGGGGGCATGCAAAGTCTCCAGAAGGTTTGAGGCGCATAGCATAACTTAATTCAGTTGACAGTTGACAGTGGACGGTTGACAGCGAAAGAGTCTGGAGGGATGAGTCCGGAGTCTGGAGAAGGCCCGTGCCCTTGCTGTAGGTGGCCTCCCTCCAGACTCCAGACTCCAGACTCCCCGGATTCAAGCTCTAAATGCAACATGCTGTAATAGGCGTTGTTTTTTCAAGACCTCGTTTGGACTTTGGAAGT
>JBIJDL010000270.1:0-8453 GCA_044344195.1 Candidatus Hydrogenedentales bacterium | reverse complement strand
GTCGTGCTCCTCGCGCGCGGGCGGCTGGTCTATTTCGGGCCGACTGCCACGGTCTGCCAGTATTTCAGCACGCCCGAGAACCCCATCACGCGCCCCATCGAGATTTTCGACCTGCTGGAACCCGATACCCCCGATCCCGCCGTGCGCGAACAGCGGGCCGAGTTCTACGAGAAGAAATATCTGACTTCCCCCGAGTTTAAGGAATACATCACCCAGCGCTCCGCCCATCCATCACACTTCGAGCGGCGGGCGTCCAGTGGCGTGGCCACCGTGCCCGCGATGGCGCCCCCGGCCCGAAAAGCCAGGCGCAATCCCCTGCGCGGACTTTTTTCGAGCCTCACCAACGTGCGCCAGATGCTCGTGCTGGCGCGCCGCAACCTGGACCAGAAAATCTCCATTCCCGCACGCCTCGCCGTGCCCCTGCTTACACCCATCATCCTGGCCCTCCTCACCGCCACGATGAGCATCGGCGATCAGTCGGAGAAGAATCAGGCCCGTCTCGACTTCGAGCGGGACAACCCCGCCTTCCTGACCATGCTCGATCAGCCTGGGATGCCCATGAATCGCCAGCAATTCATCGAAATGCGTTACGAAGGCTTTGGCGGACTCGGCATCCCCTTGAATCTTCCGCTGACCATGGTCATGACCGTCGTCTTCCTCGGAACCCTCTCCGCCGCGCTTGAGATATCCGGCGAGCGGCCCATCTATCTCCGTGAGCGTGCCGTGAAGCTCGGTATTCCCGCCTACGTCGCCAGCAAGCTGCCCGCGCTCTTTGTGCTCTCCGCCGTCCAGGCCTTTCTCTACGTCGCCGTGACCATGGTCCTGCTTCGACCGCCCGATGTCGACATCTTCAGTCTGGCCCTCGTGTCCATCGCCGTGGCGTGGGTTTCCTGCATCATCGGCCTCTTCATTTCCAGCCTCGACCCGACACCCGGCCAGAATTCGGTGATTCTCGCCGTGATTGCCATGCTCCCGCAGATGATCTTTTCCGGGGCCATGGCGCCGGCCTTCTATGGCGGCATGAGTACCTTCGCCCAGGGCGTGGCGGCCATACTCCCCGCGCGGTGGGGCTTCGAGTTGATGCTCACCGCCATGTACCAGGAACCGGAATGGGCCCGGCGCATCATCACCGGCGAGAGCCCCGCGGGCATGGGATTCCAATTCGGCGGCGAAGTCTACACCCGCAATGCCGCCGCCCTCGGCGTAATGGCCCTGGTTTACTTCATCGCCACTTGTGTAAACCTCCGGCGCTATGACAAACTCTAAAAGACCGCCCGGCTGTGGCTCGCCGGTGGCGGAAAAATTTGGGCGCTTGTCGCCCGTGAAGCTCAGGAATTCCCGAGAATGCAAGATTTAACGATGATCGACCAGGTTATTCAGGAGCGCTACTACATCAAGTCCCCCCTGGGCGAGGGGGCCATGGGGAGTGTTTATCTCGCCTCCGACCTCCATCTCAACCGGCAGGTCGCCCTCAAGATCCTCCGGCCCGAATGGGCCAGCCGCCCCGAAGTGGTCAAACGCCTCGAAAACGAGAGCCGCCTCATGGCCAAGCTCGGGCCGCACCACAATATCGTCACCCTCTTTGACCGGCTTACCTGGGAAGGCGCCACCGTCCTCGTCATAGAATATGTGCCCGGAGAGGACCTGGCCGACGTGCTCGCCCGCACCCGCTCGGTCAATGCTCAGGAGGACGCCTCCAGGAAGACCACCCCCGTTCTCGACGGGGTTGCTCGCATCATCCTGACTCCCTCCGACGCCATCAACATCGCCCTGCAGTGCCTCGCGGGCCTCGATTTCGCCCACAGCCGGGGCGTGATCCACCGGGACATAAAGCCGAGCAACATCATGGTCGCGCGGGATCACAACGGCAACATCGTTGCGAAAATCATGGACTTCGGTATTGGAAAGCTGCTGACCGATCCCAATGATTCATCCGCCATCCCCATGACCGCGCTGACCCAGGCCGGTGGCCCCGGACCCGGCACGCCGGCCTACATGGCCCCTGAGCAGATTGATCCGGCCCGCTTCGGCGCGCTTTGCCCGGCTTCGGACCTCTACGCCTTCGGCATCACGCTCTACGAGATGCTCACGCTCAGGCTGCCCTTTGATGGCACCTTCACCGAACTGCTCCATCTCCACACCAACGTGGAGCCGCCCGACCCGCGCAAGCTCATTCCCACCCTCGGGCAGGGTTTGGCCGGAGTCGTGCTCCGGAGCTTGAAAAAGAGTCCCAACGACCGCTATCCCTCGGCCCACATTTTCAGCCTGGAACTTCAGGCCGAAGCCCGCAAGGCCTTCGGCGGTGGTGGCGGCGTCGGCGGTGAAGTGCAGAACGGCGGCGAGAAGAAAAGCTCCCTGGGTCTCGTTCTGGGTAGCGTTGCCGCCCTCGCGCTCATTGGAGTCGGTGCCTACAGCCTCCTGAGCGGTCGCGACAGCCAGACCCCTGCGGCTCCCGCCGAGAATACCCCGGTCACACCTGCACCCGTACCGGTACCCGCGCCTGAGCCCGCAGCGGAGACACCACCGGCCACCCCGCCCGCGCCCCCGGAAGCCCTCGTGACGTCCCAGGCCGCCGTCTTAGCCCTGGATCAGGAACTCGGCGCCGCCATGGCGAATCGTGCGCCCGGCGAGGTGCCGCCCGAGGCGCTCAAGGCCCGCGAGGCCAAACAGGCCGGTGACGCAGCCCTCGCAGCGGGCGACTGGACGACAGCTAGCGTGAAGTACACCGAGGCAACGACGCTGTACCAGGCGTTGAAGGCCGCGCCGACGACGAGCCAGGAGGAGCGCTTTGCCCGGAGTGAACAGGAGAATGCCGTCGGAGCCCGGGCCGCGGCGGAAAAAAGATTTGCCGATGGTCAGGCCGACATCGCAGGCAATGCTTCGTATGCGGCCGCAGCCAAGGCGCTCACCGATGCGGACCTTGCCCTGGGTGCGGGGGACTGGACGGCGGCGGCCACCGGCTACAAGCAGGCCCAGGTGGCCTTTGCGGGGATGAACCCGCCGCCGCCCGTCATTGCCGTAGCGGAGCCGGAACCCGAGCCCATGGTGGTGGAGCCCGCCCCGGTCAAGAAACCGGAGCCGGTCAAAGCGCCCACCCCGGATCCGCCTGTGGACACCGCCGCAAAAAAGGCGGCGGAGCGCGCCAAGTCCGCCGTGGCCGAAGCGAAGCAGGGTGCGGACACCCGTTTCAAAGGCCGGAATGCCAGTGCCAACGACACCTACGCGCGGGCGGAAGCCCTCCACGCCGAAGCTGAGAAGCTGTACAAGCGCGGGGACTACGCCGCCGCAAAGGAAAAGATGCAGTCCGCCGCCGAGACCTACAAGCAGGCCAAGCCGACATCCGTGTTCTAAGCAGGGAAGAGGGGCCCCCATCCATCCGGGCGGGGCACCCGAATCGAATGGAGACCGTACACAACCGCGCCCGACCCGGGCGCCATAACCCAAGAGGAGATATTACAATGTGGACCAGAAAAAAAATTAACCTTACCGCAGTGGCCACCGTGCTGATGCTGGTACTCGCCGGATGCGAGACCACAGGGCAGAGCGCGGGGCTCGGTGCGGTGCTTGGCGGCGCTGCTGGTGCCGTGATCGGTGCCCAGTCCGGCCATGCCGGAGAAGGCGCCCTCATCGGCGCGGCCGTGGGTGCCGGTATCGGCGCGATTGTCGGCACGGTCAAAAAGAAGCGCCTGGCCAATCGCGAGCAGGTTATCCAGGAATACAAGTCCGCAGGCACGGTGGTCCCGACTGATCCCACCGTGACCCTGGAACAGGTCAACGTGGCACCGAACGCCGTCCAATATGGCCAGGTGGTCAATGTAGACGGAAAATACACCATGCTCAACCCCGCACCGCCCGAACAGCGCGCCGGCACCATCCGCCTCTACGGACCGGACGGAACGATGCTCTCCGAAAGCCCCATCGTGTTGGACGAAGGCCGGGAGAGTTTTACGGTTCCGCTGAAGACCAACAAGGAGCTGCCGCCGGGAGAGTATAAGGTGCAGGTCGATATGAAAAACGGTGCCTCCACGTCCAGCAACCAAAAATCCTTCGTTCTGGCCGCCTGATCCACAATCCCGATTTTCCCCGCAAGGCTGACCGGCCCTGCGGGGATTTTTTTTGTTGCGCACGTCGGCAAACCGGTCCACTCCGCTTGACTATGGGGCGATTCCCCCCTAAACTGTCTGCGCGCAAGAACGTGAGCCTGCGGCCCGCGTGTTTTCCTGTTGAACCTCCATCCCGCCGGGGAGCGATTTATGCCCAGTTCCATTCGAAGCACCCTCTTTTTCGGCCTCGCACTGGCCCTTCCTCTGACCGCTATGCTGGCCGGGTGCGGCGAAAAAGCGGCGGAACCCGAGCCCGCAGACGAAAGCGCGGTGGCGACCGAATCCGCTGAGGAAACTCCCGCCACGTCGGCTCCGGTGGAAGCGCCCGCCCCCGCGCCCGTGGCCGACTGGCTTATCGTGCCGGGCGAACGCGTGGGTCAACTCACCGCAACCTCCAGCGCGGCCGACTTGATTGCGGCCTACGGTGCGGAGAATGTCCGTGACGAGCCCTACCCGCTGGGCGAGGGGGAATCGGAGCAGGGCACGGTGGTCTTCCCCGACGACCCGACCAGGCGCGTCTTGATTCTCTGGAATGACCTGGACAAAAAAGCTCTTCCCCTGGCCGTGCGCATTGACGGCGCGGGTTCCCAATGGAAGACGGCCGAAGGGCTCGCCGTGGGAACTTCCCTGAGGCGGGTCGAAGAACTCAATGGCAAGCCATTCCTGCTCTATGGCTTTGAATGGGACTACGGTGGCCAGTTGGTGGACTCCAACGGCGGTGCGCTGAAGGACCTGCCCCACGAAGACCCCGAAGGCGGATTTCGCGGCGGCGCGTTGCTCCTGACCTTTCAGCCCGATCCCGCCGCCAGCTATACCGAAGTCATGGGCGACGGCACCTTCAGTTCCGATCACCCCGTCATGCAGTCGGTGGATCCGAAGGTTAGCGTGATCATCGTGAGCTTTCCCGACGCGGGATGAGGCACGACGGGACCTGTCCAGAATAGCACCAACTTTAAGGGAGTTACCTGGGTTCTTCAATGGTTAACCTGGGGTGCCACCCTCAAACGTAATCGCGTAGCGATGGAGTTTGTGGGTGTTGAGACTTGACCGTGTGGCACGATTCTCCTTGAAAATATGAGTCTTTTCACCCACAAGTCGTGACCGCTTTTTGCGGGGGTTCGAGAAAGAAAACGCCGGGCTGTAGTCTTCAGGCTGTAGGAAGTTGTGTTCGGCTATTGAGTGAACTGTTTCTGGTTAAAGTCCCCTCAACAAAGTTCCCCCGCTTCGCTCCTCCCTTTGAGGGTGGCACCCGCAGGGCCTTAAGGGGATCTGGGTGGGGCTTTGGTCGGTTGAAGGCCGGTGTTTTCTTAGCAGCTCCCCTGCTGCGCTCCTCTGCTTGAAGGTGGCACCCGGCATTCACTTCTATTGCATGTAGGCTTGTCCTTAAGTTTTTCGTTCAGGACGGTCCCGAAAGAAAAAAGCCGGGTCTCCATCGGAGACCCGGCTTTTAATTATTCAGGGGCGTAAGCCAGTAGCTTACATCATTCCGCCCATGCCGCCCATTCCGCCCATGCCGCCGCCATGGTGGTCGTCATGGCCGCCGCCGGCTTTCTTCTTCTCGGGGATGTCCGTCACCAGGCATTCCGTGGTGATGATCATCGTGGCGGCACTCACCGCGTTCTGCAGCGCGCAGCGAACAACCTTGGCCGGGTCAATGATGCCGGAGGCCACGAGGTCTTCATAGTTGCCCGTGGCGGCGTTCAGGCCGAAATTGCCCTTGCCGTCCAGCACCGCTTCCGCGACCACAGAGCCTTCATGGCCCGCGTTGCTCGCGATCTGCTGGAGGGGCGCGCCCACAGCCTTGCTCACGATGGCCTGGCCGATGGCTTCGTCGCCCTCAAGCTTCAGCGCTTCGATGGCCTTGCGGGTGCGGAGCAGCGTCACGCCACCACCGGCCACAATGCCTTCTTCAATCGCGGCGCGCGTCGCATTCAGCGCGTCGTCGGCACGATCCTTCTTTTCCTTCAGCTCGGTCTCGGTGGCCGCGCCGATGCGGATGATGGCGACGCCGCCCGCGATCTTCGCCAGGCGTTCCTGAAGCTTTTCCTTGTCATATTCCGACGTGGTGGCTTCAATCGCGCGGCGGATCTGGTCGCAACGGCCCTGGATTTCCTTCTTCTTGCCGCCGCCTTCGATGATCGTCGTCGTGTCTTTGTCGATTTCGATGCGCTTGGCGGAGCCGAGCTGGGCCAGCTCGACGCTCTCCAGCTTGGAGCCCAGGTCTTCGCTGATGTACTCGCCGCCGGTCACGATGGCGATGTCGCGGAGGATTTCTTTGCGGCGGTCGCCGAAGGCCGGGGCCTTCACCGCGACGCAGCGCAGGATGCCGCGCAGGCTGTTCACCACGAGCGTGGCCAGGGCTTCGCCCTCCACGTCTTCGGCAATGATCAGCAGGGGCTTGCCGGACTGGGCAATCTTCTGGAGGATGGGGAGAAGCTCGCCGATGTTGGTGATCTTCTTCTCAAGGCACAGGATAAGCGCGTCTTCCAGGATCGCGCGCATCGTCTCGTGATCCGTCGCGAAGTGGGCGGAAAGATAGCCGCGGTCAAACTGCATGCCGTCGACCAGGTCCACTTCCGTCTCCAGGGTCTTGCCCTGTTCGATGGTGATGACGCCGTCTTCGCCGACCTTCTCAATCGCCTGCGCGATGATGTCGCCGATCGTGGAATCGCCATTGGCGGAAACCGTGGCGATCTGCTTGATCTCTTCCTGATTCTTGACCTTCTTGGAGGCCTTGGCTACCGCTTCAATCGCGGCCGCAACAGCCTTGTCCATGCCGCGCTTCAGGTACATCGGGTTCGCACCCGCCGTCACCTGGCGAAGGCCTTCGTGGACCATCGCCTGAGCCAATACCGTCGCCGTCGTCGTGCCGTCGCCCGCGTTGTCGTTCGTGCGGCTGGCCGCTTCGCGAACCATGCGCGCGCCCATGTTCTGGAAGGGCTCTTTCAGCTCGATTTCCTTGGCAACCGTCACGCCGTCTTTGGTGATGTGGGGCGCGCCATAGGACTTTTCAATCAAAACGTTGCGACCCTTGGGTCCCAGCGTCGCGCGGACGGCATTCGCCAGCTTGTCCACGCCCTCGATGAGCGTCATGCGTGCTTCTTGACCAAAAAGCAGTTGCTTGGCCATGTTGTCTATCTCCTTAAGTTGCGCACGTGGTGTGCCACAAAAAAATTGCCGGAAGAGCCGGGGAACGAAGGCCCCCGTGCCTCGGGGAACTGTTAGCACTCCATTCAATGGAGTGCTAACAAGAGCGCATACTAGCATAACCAACACGGGGTGTCAAGTCTCGATGCCCCGAAACCTCCCCCAACGCCTCCCGCTCAGGGAGTGGGCTGTTAATGGCTAAATAGCTGAAAAAATTGATGTTATGAGGCCGGAGGCAGCAGAGGTTTCAGGATCTCCCGCAACTCCGCCAGGGTAACCGGACCCTCCACCATCTTCACCAGCGCCCCTGTTTTGTCGTAGACAAAGGTTGCGGGGATCATACCGGAGAATTTCCCCCGCACCGCCTTTTCAAGGGCCGCGTCATCGCGCTCGTTGAGCACGTAGATGGGGAATGGCATCTTGTGGGTTTGCTGAAATTCGGGGATGGCGCCCGTGACCTCGGTAGCATCATCAATGGAGAGACTCACCAGTGCGACCAGCTCCGGATCCGATTCGTTGTACAACGTCACGAAGTCGGGCATCTCCTTGACACAGGGCACGCACCAGGTGGCCCAGAAATTGAGCACGGTCACCTTGCCCCGGGTCTTCTCCATGATCTCACCGAGTTCCGCCGTGTTCACGGCGCGCACCTCGGGAAGGGGCGTTTCTGCCGGGGCATCGACCGCTGCAGGTGCCAGCTCCGCTGCGGGCAGGGCCTCCGGTGCCGGGGCCGAAGGGGCTTCCGCAGTCGGGGAGGTAGCCGGGCCTTCCTCCGCCACCGGGGGCGAAGTTTCAGAAGGGACGGTCTGGGGAGTGACCGGCTCGGGTTGCGAACAGCCCGCCACCAGCAGGGCGCAGGCGACAAAACCGGGTATGAACAGGCGAAGCGTGTACATGGGGAATCTCCATTCAAATTAAAGGGCGGACGCGTCATCCGCGCCCGCCACACAAAATTACAGTGCTGTGATCGGTCCTTAACCGGCCCGTTTTATACCACAGCCCCAAGCTTTCACGGTAGGTTTCTCCACCGCCTTGCCCGCTGTCAGGGCTTCCAGAGCATCCTTAAGATAGAAGGCCGTGGGGGTGCTGGTCGGACCTGCCCGGTCGTCGGGCGCGCCGTGATAGGCCAGCTTGCCTTCCTTATCGATCACATAGATTTCCGGCGTCACCCGGGCACCCGCCGCGTCGGCGAGCTTGTTGCCC
>JBIJDL010000021.1:0-27452 GCA_044344195.1 Candidatus Hydrogenedentales bacterium | reverse complement strand
TTCGCCCTTGGCGTCAATTGGAGTTGATCGTTGATACAGCGTCTACACGTGTTCCGAAGTTGGCCATCGCCCTGAATATACCGGCCCCTATTCTCAACCCCGCAAGGGGCGGCACAGATAACGAGTGAACACGGTGCCGGGGTTGGTGTGTCACCCCTCCGGGGTTCAATGATATGGGGGGCTTTCCTGGGGTTCCGCTCGTGCCTCGCTTCACCCCAGGCTACGATACGCCGCCACTACGTGGCTAAGAAGAGACCTCCGTTGGGATCTATTGCAGATTGAGAACCATCGCACGCATGGTGAATGGCAAGAGCGGAGTTCAGGAACGCGTTCGAAGCCTGAAGCCTGAAGCCTACAGCATCCCTACTTCCGCGCCTTCTTCAGCGCCTCGACCAGCCCCGGCCCGCACGCCACGATTCCCTTGGTGCGGTAGTCGTAGTGGTCGAAACTGTCGTAGTCCATGGCGACACCCCCGGCCTTTTGGAGGATGTAGCCGCCCGAAGATTGCCCCGCCGGGCTTGCGCCGAAGTCGAAGTAGGCGTCGAGGCGTCCCCGGGCCACGTTGCAGAGGGTGACGGCGGGCGTGATCCAGCCCACGCCCTTGGCGCATTGATCGAAGACCGGTTTCCACTCGTCGTAATAGCGTTGGATGGCCATCATGTTCGCGCTGAAGCCAAAGGCCACCAGGGAGTCGCGGATCTCGGTGGTGGGGGAGGGGGTGATGCGCTGGCCGTTGAGGAAAGCGCCCTTCTTGCCTTTGTCCGCATGGTAGAGCTCACCGCTCACGGGATTGTAGACGTAAGCTTCAGTGATCTTGTCGCCCTGCTCCCTGGCCATGGAAATAGCGAAGTAGGGCTTGCCCATGAGGTAGTTGGAGGTGCCGTCTATCGGATCGATGATCCAGTTCCCGCCCGAGTGCCCCTGGGCCCGGCCGAGGTCCTCCCCGCGAATGCCGTCCCCTGGAAAGAGCTTGCGCAACCGCTCCACGATAAGCCGACCGATCTCCCGGTCCGTTTCCGTGACCAGTTCCCGGCGGGCCTGGACGTCGCACAGCGGCGGGTCGAAGTAGCGGGCCTTCAGCAGGCTCCCCGCTTCGAGCAGCAAGTCTCGGACTTCTTCGGTCATGGATAGGCTCCTGCCCCACAGGTTGATACCATCGCACCCCGGAAGGGTAGCAGCAATGGGGACGCGGGATCCACGGCGGGGAGGATGAAGGAAGGAGTCTGGAGTCTGGAGTCTGGAGTCTGAGTTGACCGCTGCCAAATGGCGCGCTATACTATGTCATATGGCAGAAGAACTGAAAGAGCCCATGGGGCTCATCCTGATCCCCTGGGAAGGCGCGAAGAGCGCTCGCGCCCGTGGTGCCGCGTTTCGCCGGCGCGGCTCGTGGGTATTCCATGTTCCCCGAAGCGGTGCCCTCTGGTACGGCGGGGTCTTGGGAAATCTGGAGGGCCGCCCGATGGAGGGGGCCGAAGCTACCCTGGAGGGCATCCGTGACGTAATGCGCGCCGGGCTGAGCCGCGAGGCTTTTGATCGCTTGCGACTGGCGATTTTCGTGTCCAACGATGCCCTGGCCCGGGCGGTTGGCGTACCCCTGCGCACCCTCGCGCGGCGACGTCGCTTCAAGCCCGACGAGTCCGAGGGACTCCTGCGGGTCGCCTCGGCGTTCCAGCGCAGTCTGGATGCCTTTGAGGATCTGGAAAGGGCCCGCCACTGGTTCTCCACACCGAAACGTGCCCTCGGCGGGAAGACGCCGCTGGAATATTGCGACACGGGCCCAGGTGCGGAAGAAGTGGAGCACCTTCTGGGCCGGATGGAGCATGGCGTCTTCAGTTGACCATCACGGCCTTTCGCATCACCCGAGCGAAGTATACCGCGACCGCCTTTGACGGCGAAGGTGCGCGACAGTTCGGCGGGCGGTGGAATTCACCGGGGACACCCATGGTCTACGTCTCCAGTTCCCTCTCCCTGGCGACCCTGGAGTTGCTCGTCCATCTGGAGGATCTCACGGTCATCCGCGACCTGTATGTCGTCATATCCGTGAAGTTCGCCGATTCCCTCATGAAGGAGGCGAGTACCAATCTACTGCCCGTCGCCTGGAATAACCCCCAGATTGCGCCATCGACCCAGCTTCTTGGAGACCGGTGGATCACCTCAGGCGCTTCGGCGGTGCTGAAAGTCCCCAGCGTGGTGACGCCCGGTGAGTACAATTACCTCATCAATCCGCTGCACCCGGACTTCAGCCGGATTGAAATCGGGACCGCGACCCGATTCGAGCCCGACCCCAGGCTTGCACGATAGCGGCCTATTCCAGCGGGATGCTGATCTTCGTGATCGCGCCCTTGCGCTGGACCGCCAAGTCCAGTTGCTTCACCCCCTGCAACTGGGTCACCAGGCCGAGCACTTGGGCCTCGTCCGTAAGGGCAATGCCATTCACCGAACGGATGATGTCGCCATTCTGCAGGCCCACGCGGCCCGCACCGGGAACCGAGCCGATGTCGTCGGCCGTCAGCCCCACGGCTTTGCCAGCGTTGTCGTAAATGATGCGCGGCTGGTGCTTGAGCATGAGGGCCATGTGCTCCGCGGGGTCCTCCGGGAAGTAATCGTCCGGATTCCCGTCGCCTTTGGCCTGGAGCGTTGGCGTTTCCTGGGGGGGCGCGGGTGTTGCGGGCTTCGCAGGCGCTGAATCGGCCTCCTGATACCGCACGGGCTCCAGTCCATTGCTGGCCCGGTAATCCCAGGGTGCCAGCGGAGCCGGGGTGCTCCACAGTCCGCGCCCCGCGCTTATCGCTTCCGTGGCCGCTTTCTGGATGGTGCGCGCTTCCGGCGTGTTCGGCGCGTCCCACCAGGCGAGTCCCTGACGCACCAGATCTTCATTGAGGCTCGTGCCGTCGGGCAGCGTTACCTGGGCCACCGGCGTGCCCGCCTTATCCTGCCCGACCAGTTCGATGCTCACCGTCGATTCCATGGCCGCTTCCAGCACGCGAGATGTCGCCGCCTCGGCCATGGATTGCCCCGCAACAGGACAGGCCACGCCGTAGAGCCGGATGGTCAGGAGTTTGCCTTCACGCGACACTGTGATGAGATCGCCCTGGGTACCCTCGGCCCGGATAATCCCACGAAAGGATTCGGCCGGGGACGAAAGGGGGGAAAGCAGGCAGACGACGAGGGCGAGAAGGGGGAGGGCGTACCGGCGGTTGGTCAGAGGGCGGGGCATGGTCGAGGTAAACTTCCTGGGTTGTTGGACACGGGAATATGGCTGCCACATAGTATATCGAAACTGGGAGAATTGTTACCGAAAAGTTCGTAATCTGCTTAAGGAAAGAGGGTCACTCCCATCGCATTCACGTGCGCGCGGTCCGCCTGTATGATTGTAAGTTGTTTGAATGGAATGTGTTAGGGTGGTGTTTGTCGTCCACACTGCGTCTGAATGTAAAAATTGCCAAACGGTTGACATTTAAACCTCAGATCGTGTATGCTGCACCCTAGGTTTAGTGGTGTTATACCAAATCATCCGGTATAAACCCTAACCGGTGGTGTAGGCTTCAGTATCTACCCAACCCGTGCAGTGGTTGCACAGTGGGTCGGTAAGGTGGCCGCGCTCTGGAGGCGCGGACACCATTGACTACGGAACAACAAGCATTCAGTTAAGGAGAAACGCGTCATGGAAAACCCCCACGGAAACGACGGCTTTTTTGAAATCCTCTTCAACGACGTGATCTTTGAGATCATCCACCGCATCGCTGCCCTGATCTCCGGTCTGATCTACGGCATCATCGACCCCATCCTTCCTCCCGCTGCCTGATACGGTGCCGAGAGGTCGTTGAACTGTATTTACGTACGGTTAATGTCGCCTGCTTCAGCTTTGCAGAAGCAGGCGGCATTTTTACTTAGAAGACGATGAGCCACCGACGCTATTCAATGTCTCTTCCCCGAGACTGGAGCCCGCGTTCAGGGCAAATGAAACGTGCCAGGCAGTCATCCGATATTTGTGTAACATTTTCAACCTGTGCTTGTAAGGTCAGGTGAACGCGCTCTGGAGGCGCGAACACTCAGGTACGGAACAAACTAAAGTTGTAATTCAAGGAGAAACGCGTCATGTTATTCGAAGACATCTTCAATGGTATCGCTGAAGGCATCACCAACAGCATTGCTTCCTTCATCACCAACCTCATCCTCGGCCTGCTGAACCCCATCCTTGTGGGTATCGGCCTTGACCCGGTTGAGCTTTAATTCGCACACCGAGTTTTGCCGCCTGCTCCGCACGAACGCGGGCAGGCGGTAATTTTTTTTGGTTCATCCGATTTGAGGATACTTAGGTACTCTCAGCGCAGCATTGTTGCAGGCTCCCGCGAACTGTAGAACTCTCTAATCTGGACCGTCGGAGCACCACCCGCCGGGCCGGAGCATCGTTTTCTTGCGGGCTTCCTCGGCCCGAAGGGCCAGCGCAGCTTCCAGCCCTGGGCAACGCCCAGGGAACTGTGCAACCCGACGAAGAATTCGCCCTGAAAGGGCAGCGCAGTTACCCGGCGTCACGATCATCGGTCGAGAACTGCGTTGCCCTTTCAGGGCGAACAAATGGGGTGATCTCATATCCCCAGGCGTTGCCTGGGGCTGAAAGCTGCACTGGCCCTTCGGGCCGGAAGACCATACAAATTGGCTTCATGGATGATTGCCAAGAGATTCGGACCCTGAGACGATCTCGTCGTGGGAGTTGTACGTGTCGGTATTCATGTACGCTCAAACCGGATGAACCTTTTTTTGTCCGGACACAACACAGCAGCGCACAGAATACTATGCGCTAACTGCTGTCTCAGTAGGGGCTTAGAGGGGTTGTGGGGCGCGTGGGAAAGATCCCAGCACTTTCAGGGTGTGCACCTGGTCTTCCAGGCGGGCCAGCACCTGGCGTACGGGCTCATCTTCCACATGGCCCAGCAGGTCGATGAAGAAGACATATTCCCAGGCCTTCTTCTGGCTCGGACGCGATTCAATCCTCGTGAGGGAGATGTTTGCCTCCGAAAAAGGAACCAGCAGGTTGAAGAGTGCTCCCGGCTTGTCCTTGATCGACACCAGCAGGGAAGTCTTGTCGTCCCCCGTAGGTTTCACGAGCTGGCGGCCCAGCACCAGAAAGCGCGTGTAATTGTGGGGCGCATCCTCAATCTGCTCCGCCAGCAGATTCAGGTTGTAGGTCGTGGCGGCCATCTTACTGGCAATGGCGGCCGTTCCCTCTTCCCTTGACGCCCGGCGGGCGGCTTCGGCCGTGCTGGAGGTATCAATGAGCTCCACACCGGGCAGGTTGGCCCGAAGCCAGTTGCGGCACTGGAGCAGGGCGTTGTCCTTGGAGCACACCCGCTTGATTTCATTCAGCGGGCAGGCCGCGAGGAGGTTCTGGGTGATGTGGAGGAGCATCTCGTTAATGATTTTGAGATCCGAGGAAATAAAGCGATCCTGAGTATCGCTCACCGAGCCGCCCATGGAGCTTTCTACGGGGACGATGCCATAATCGATACGTCCGCGCTCCACTTCCGTAAAAATGTCGGTGAAGGAGGGAAGGGGATGATACTCCGCCGAGCCGCCGAAGACCTGCATGGCCGCCATGTGGCTGAAGGTGTCCCGCGGGCCGAGGAAGGCCACGCTTATGGGGCGCTCCAGGGCGATCATGGCGCTGATGACTTCCCGGTATATGGCCAACACCGCACTGTTGGGCAGGGGGCCGTCGTTGAGCAGGGCCAGCTTCTCGAGCACCGCCTTTTCCCGCTCCGGCACGTAAATGGGCGCGTTGGCCTCTTTCTTAATCTCGCCAATCTTCTGGGCAAAGCCGGCCCGCTCATTCAACAGTCGGACGATTTCCCCATCCAGGCGGTCAATCTCATTGCGGCACTCTTCCAGCATTAGCGGTCTTTTCCTTCCAGAATTTCCAGCGGGGCCTGACTGACCATCAGCATGGCGGTCCGGCCCGTGTTAAAGCGAATTCGCACTTTCAACTTGTCGCCCACGCCCGAGGTAAACATGACAATGCCCGGGCCGAATTTGGCGTGGCGCACCCGCGTGCCGATACGCATGCCACCGGATTCCGAGGCACCACCGCGCGGAGTTTCCTGCGCGAAAGGAGAGGCGGTCGGGGACGCTGCCGCAGGCCGGTTTGGCCGGGAGGGCGGATTAAAGGAGGACATGCGCTGCCGGGGCGTGGGCAGGTCCTCATTGAGCCGTTCCAGGCGATCCGAGCCCGCCTCTTCGAGGAAGCGGGAGAGTTTGCGATTGTTGTGGGTCTGGCCATAAAGCATGCGTGAGGCGGCGGCCGCCAGCACGAGGCCTTTACGCGCTCGGGTCATGGCCACGTAGCAGAGGCGCCGCTCTTCTTCCAGGTCCGCGCCGCTGTCAAAATCGACGCCGAAGGGCAGCAGGCCCTCCTCCAGGCCAATCAGATAAATATAATCGAACTCCAAGCCCTTGGAGGCGTGGATCGACATGAGCGTCACCGCCGGCGTCGTCTCGTCCCAGCCATCCACATCGGCCAGCAGCGAAAGATCCTGCAGGAAGGGCAGGAGGCCCTTTTCGCCCTTGCTATCGCGTGCCTTGCAGGACACCACGAACTCGTCCAGCGATTCCAGACGCGTGCGGAAATCCTTTTCGTCACTCTGCTGGATGAAGGTCCGGTAGCCCGTGGCTTCCAGCAGCTTTTCCACCAGATCGGCGAGGTCCATTTCCCTGGCGTCGATGGCCAGATCGTCAATGAGTTGCACCAGATCCGCTGCGGATTTTCGGGCCCGACCGGGGAGGGTTTCGTCGAGTTCAATCTCGCGCAGTACCTGGAGCAGGGTGCACTTCCGCTGCGCCGCGTATTCGTCCAGACGCTCCTGCGTGGTCGCGCCGATTCCGCGCGCCGGCACGTTGATGATGCGCCGCAGGGCTTCGTCGTCATTTGGATTGGCCAGGACGCGCAAGTAGGCCAGGATATCCTTGATCTCGCGGCGGCTGTAGAACTTGATGCCACCCACGACCGCGTAGTTCACGCCCTTATTGCGCAGGGCCTCTTCCACCAGGCGCGCCTGGTTGTTCGTGCGATAGAGCACGGCCACCTGGGCGGGGGCATGGCCCTTTTCGAGCATGTCACGCATGACGAAACGGGCCTCTTCTTCACCTGATTCCGCCAGATAAAAGCCCACACGGTCGCCCTTGCCGTTTTCCGTGCGGAGAGTCTTGCCGAGGCGGTTGATATTGTTTTTTACCACATTGTTGGCCACGTCGAGGATGGACTGGGTGCTGCGGTAGTTCTGCTCCAGCCGGACCACCGACGCGTCGGGGAAATCCTGGGCGAAGTCGAGGATGTTGTTGATGTCCGCGCCGCGCCAGGAGTAAATGCTCTGGTCTTCGTCGCCCACGGCGAAAATATTGCCATGGCCTCCGCTGAGGTTGCGCGCGATGAGGTACTGGGCCCGATTCGTGTCCTGGTATTCGTCCACCAGTATGTGGCGGTAGCGTTGCTGATAACGTTCCCGGACTTCGGGGTGATCTCGCAGCAGTTCCACCAGCAGCACCAGGAGATCGTCGAAGTCCACGGCGGACGCCGCTTTCAGGGCGTCGTGGTAGCGCACCCAGAGGACGCGCAGGGCCGCCTCGGTCGCGTCTTTCGGCTCCATCGCGGTGTCGGGGGACTCCACCTCCTGCTTGAGGTTACTCACCCACTGGAGGGCGTCCCGGGGCGAAACCTTGGCCAGGGCGTCGGGCAGATCGTTGACCATGCGCTTCATGACGCTCAACTGGTCGGCGGAATCAAATACGGTGAAATTCTTGTTTCGGCCCAGATGCTGCATTTCCCGACGCAGGACATAGAGGGCGAAGCTGTGGAAGGTGCCCATCCACGCGGCGACGCGGTCCGTGTCGAGGCGTTGGGCAAAGCGGGCCTGCATCTCCTTCGCCGCCTTGTTGGTGAAAGTCAGGGCGAGGAGGAAGCGCGGGTCGATACCCTTTTCCTCCACAAGCCAGGCCATGCGCTCGATGATGACCCGGGTTTTTCCGCTTCCTGCGCCCGCCAGCACCAGCGTGGCGCCATCCGCCGCCGTGACGGCGGCTTTCTGTTCTTTATTGAGCGAGATCATGGGCGGTGCTACCTGGATGAGGGGGGAGAATTTGCGGCTTCGGCTAGCCCTGATCCTACGCGGGAACGGGGCTCAATTCAAGTTGCTGTTTATGAACGGGCTTGGTACTATGGCGCGAATCAGACCATGCAACACGTCACAGGGAGAATGGGATGCTCAAGCGCATTGCCGTCGTCGCCGACGGGGATCTCGATCCGAAACTGTCCAAGGCCGCCGCGAAGGCGGGAATTCAGATGAAGCCGATGGCGGCGGAGGCCCCTATTCCCCCCGGCTCGGGTGCCCTGCTGGCGCCGTTGACCCTTACTTCCCTTTCGGCAGCAGGGGTCCAGGCCGCCGCCCATGATGTGTTGATGGTGTTGCTCGCGGAGGCGGTGGACAGCCGCGAAGGGCTCGTCAAGGGCTCTTCCGAGCGCATACGGGATCACGCCACCCGCTTTGCCAAGGCCCTCAAACTGAGCGAGGATGATCAGCACGCCCTGGAGCGGGGCGCGCTCCTCCACGATATCGGTAAGATCCTGCTCACCAACGAAGTGCTGATGAAGAAAGCCGTGCTGAGCTATGACGACTGGATCCTGCTCCAGGCCCACACCACCATGGGCGCGGATCTCCTCAAAGAGCACAAGATCCACGACGACATCCTCGATATCGTCCGCTACCACCACGAGTGCTGGAACGGCGAGGGCTACCCCGCGCGTCTCGAGAAAAAAGCCATCCCTCTCCTCGCCCGGATTATGAAGATCCTCGACGTCTACTGCTCCATGACCAGCCCGCGCCACTACCGCAGCAGCCACGCGACCCACGAGGCCGCCGTGGATCACCTGAAGACCGAGCGCGGCGAGCGTTTCGACCCGGAGCTGGTCGACGTGTTCCTGAAGGCTGAAGTGGGCCAGCCTTTTCAGGGCGTCTGAGGGGACTGCCTCCCGAGCTGGTGCGACTTGGCGATTCCAGAGGCCACGTCCTTCAGATTCAGCAACCCATGACCAGGCCAACGAACCGGGGAGCGTGACGGTGTTGCAGTTAGTTTATGAATCCGGGGTCACCGATTGGGCCCTTGACACGACTTCGTTTCCGGCGTCGTGTGCCAATCGGCTACTGTCCCCTCAGCAGCGACTCCAGAAAAGCCCGTCCATCGTCACTGTTCCAATCGACGCCCCCGGAATGGGAATAGACGATGAATCCCGCTTTGTCGATAATGAAGGTTGTGGGCGTACTGGTGGAGCTGAAAATCGGCGGGAGCTTGTCCCCTTCCACGGTGTAGACCGGGAACCGCACCCCGTGCATCTGGAGTTCGCCGTCGAGATCGTCCACCTTCCCGAGGGCAATGGCCACAAACTGCATTCCGCGAGCGGCGTAGGTCTCATAGAGGGCATTGATACCGGGAATCTCGGCGACGCACGAAACGCAGCCTGGCCGCCACAGGTGCAGGAAAAGGGGCTTCCCTTTCAGGGACTCCAGCGAAAGGGCCGCGCCGTCCACGCTCTTCACTTCCCAGGCATAGTCCGCTCGAAGTTGTACGGGCTTCAGCTCTTTGGTCTCGGCCATTTTCTGCACGGCCTTCTGCTGGTAGAACGTATAGGCCACCAGAAGGGCGGTGAGGAGGGCCACGGCACCGAAGAAGGTGCCGAGGCAGCCGCCCGCGACGAGGAGCTTCCAGGCGGGGCGGGGGCGTTCAGCCGTGTGGCTTGTGGGTTCCATCGTTAGTTCCGGAATCAGCCGATGAGGGCGAGGTAAAGGTCCTGGGGAAAGGCGCGAAAGAGCGTCGCCAATTCTTTTAGCACGCAGTCCAGTGTGCGATCCACATCAGCGGGAAGCGGGGCATCGGTATGCCCCGCGAACAACAGGGGGCCGAGGGTCAGGCGCACTTTGGCGCGGAGCCCCCGCTTGAAGGATTCGTCGAGGACGGCCATGGATTCAATCAGGCGATCCTGAATGATCCCCGCTGTTGCCTCATCGAAAAGACCGCTCGCCACACCGTGGTGAAGGTCCAGCACGGTCGATTCGAAGAACAGCAAAAAGTCCGGGAAGATGAGTATAGAGTTGCCCTCGGCCATGGATCGATTCATGAACGTGGTGGACCGCTCGCGGTGCTCGCTTAAACTCGCCACAAGTGCCGTCGCCGAGTCAAAATGCCCCGCGGCCTTTCGCCGGGGCAGGTCCTGCTCCCAGTAGAATTCGAGCGCACTCTGGATATCGTCACTTCGGAGATCCAACGCGACCGCTTCCGGCAGGTAGGAACCCGTGAAATCGCGGGCATCAGCCGTACGGGCTATCGATTGCACGTCGGTGCAAGTTGCGTCCAGCACCGGCCGGAGTGCGTCGCAATCCACGCAGAGCACCTCCGAGTCGATGGCGCCGAAATCGGTTGTCCGCTCCATGGAAAAGGTCCGGCTCAGTCGCGCCGCGCGCCAGCAATCGCCCGGTTTGTCCTGATGGAGGTCTTCGATCCGTCCGGCGGCGAGTGCCCAGCCCGGTGCTGCGTTTTCCGCGGCCAGGACAAACTGCTGGACATAGTCGAAGGTGGGTACGCGGCCTGGGGGCACCGTTACCAGCAGGGGCGTGGCGCTTGCGCTGATCGCGGCGCTTATCCAGTATTGCCCGGATTCATGCGTCACCACGCGCGGCTGGAGATCGCGCGCCTCGGACCAGGCTCGCGCATCGGATCCCATCAAATATAGCACCTCGGCGAGGGGGGAGTTCTGTGTGGCAATCGCCAGCATTACCTCCGCCGGCGCTGGTATGTCGGACTGGGGAGCGGAGCAGATGGCGAGGCTGACCTGAAGCTGCTTCGGCAGGGGATCGAGATAAAGCTCGGCGTCAAGCGTGCGTTTCGATTGGGCCATGGCCTTCCAGAACAACACATCCCGTTGTTTCGACGCCACTTTCAAGGAGACGGCGGCGATATTGCCCGCTTCCTCAAATCGCCCTTCGCGAAGGGCATATTGAAGCAGCGTATTGGCGACGAGTGTATCCGGCACCTGCCACTGGAGGATTTTCTTCCAGAAGGCCAGGGCTTTTTCCGTCTCGCCCTTGTGGAGAAAGGCCTTCATCAGGCTGTAGCGGATCCAGGGCGCATCTTCCGGGTCGGCCAATGCCAACAGCGCCTGCGGCTCCGTGCCTTGAAACAACTCGAAGACCAACAGGTCCGTCTCATTGGCCGGATCGAGATCGGGCGACAGCGCGCCGATTTTATCCAGTGCGCGCTTCGCCGCATGGAAGAAAAAGAGATCCTGATAGACGCCTTCGTCGGCGGCGTTCCGGGCGAGGTGCTTTTCCTGGATCGCTGCTGCGGCGCTCATCATGCGTGCGGGACACCTTTCTATATTTCAGGGATCCGCTTGCGGCGGACGCTTCGCGCCTGGAACGGCACAATTACGGATCACCTGCCGTCCCTGCAACGATTCGCAATGTCGTCAGCTTTTCGAAGCGTCCTACTTGCCCATGGGGTACAGCAGCTTCTGGATTTCCGGGTCGTTGAAGTTTTCCATGGTTACCACCGTAACGCCCGTGTCGATACGCTTCTCCACCGGCTTGCCCGCGATGGCGTCCAGCGCGGCCTTCACGCCGAGGTAACCCATGCGGTAGGGGTTCTGCACTATGAGGGCATGGATGGAACCATCCTGCAGGCCCTTAATTTCTTCCTCCGCGCCGTCGAAGGCGACCAGCTTGACCTCGCCCGCGCGGCCTGCGGCTTTGAGGGCGGCGGCGGCGCCAATGGCGGCGGGCTCGTTGGTGGCGAAGATGCCCTTCATCTCCGCGTCCTGCGTGAGCATGTCCTGGGTCACGGCCATGGCCTCTTCAACATCGCTCTGGCAATAAAGCGTAGCCGACACGGAGATCTCCGGGTGGGCCTTGATTCCTTCGAGGAATCCTTCCTCGCGCATGTTCGACGTGGCCGCCCCTTTGATGAAGGGGATAAGGCCCACGGTGCCGGCGTTGCCAATCAAGCCTGCCAGGGTGTCAGCGGCCATCTTGGCCCCCGCCACGTTATCCGTCGCCACGAAGGACGCGGGAAGATCGGAAGCAACGCCCGAATCGATCGTGACCACGGGAATGCCCGCGTCCACGGCCATTTGTACGGCCGGTATCAGGGCCTGCTCATCGCATGCCGCGAGTACGAGGGCATCCACCTTGCTCGTGATCATATCCTGCACGATATTGATCTGGTTTTCGACTTCGGTCTCTTTTGCCGGGCCCTGCCAGATGACTTCGGCACCGCCTTCCGCCGCCGCCGCATCCGCGCCCGCCTTGATCGTCAGCCAGAATTGGTGGGCCAGTCCCTTGGGCACCACGGCGATGCGCAGCTTGGTCTGACCGCCCGGCGCGGCATCCGACGTGCTGGTTTCCGAGGGCGCGGTGCCATCGGTTGGCGTTTCCTGGGGGGGGCTTGTGGGCTCGCCGCCGCAACCGCTCAGGGCGATGGGGGCCAGCGCTATCAGCAGGGCGCAGGCGAAGCGCAGGTTAATGGGGGAATTCCAAAGACGATGAATCGAACGCATGGCATGATTCCTTCCGTGCTGCGGCGCGGGGGAGGGCTCTCTCGGTCCCCGAAACGCGCCTGATCTCCAACGATTAACGCGGCAGATAATACCGCTGGCGTGTACTCATGATTTCGATGGCGATGCCGTGGCTTTTCACGTCGATCAGCGTCGCGTTGCTGCCCGGCAGGGTTTCGCCGATGAAGATTTTCTCCAGATTGATCAGGGCATTGCCCAGCGGTCGGGTGGGGCTGGCTTCATTGAGCATGTTGATCGTCATGCCTTCGAGGCGATACTGGGCGCGATCACTCCGCGACAGCATGGGCAGCGTGCGAATGTCATCGGGCACGGGAGCGCTCTCCTCCCGGGCGGCGCTTTCCGCAGGCTTGGGGATGTAGGGCTCGTAGCGCGCCTCGCTCACGACCGGAACCGGCGTGACAACCATGGCCTCTTCACGCGCCGGTTGGGACGGCGCGGGTTTGGGCTTGGGTTTCGGTTTTGGCACTTCGACTGCGGTGGCGACCTTCAGCGGAGCGACTTCCCCTTCGGGCGGAGTCTCCACCTCGTTCTCGTCCGTGTTAATTGCGGGAACAGGGACTTCCGCAGCCGCTGCAGGGGGCGGGGGGACGGCGGCATTTTGTTGGGGCGTTCGGGCCTCCCGGAGGACGAACACGGCGAGCGCAACGGACACACCGATCAGCAACACCGTGAAGAGCGCGCCACCCAGTACCAGAAGCACCGGTGATTGGCGAGCGCCGCTCGGTGTGGATTCGGCATAGTTCCCGAGGAGCGACTGGGCCATCTGGTCGGAGGTATAGACGGGTTCCGGCTCCTGGATGGCCATGTGCTGGGCGTTTTTATCCGCTTCCAGTTTTTTCAGTGCTTCCAGGATGGAGCTCATTCACAAGACCTCGTGTGGGGGAACGCAAACCTCGCCGCCGGTGCCGGTCAGGCTGCGCCTATTGTACGGGTTCGGAATGAATTGTGCCACTTTCGGCGTGGCCCCGTTGCGCCATGGCCCCGTTCCTGTCCCACCGATGGGAACAGGCGCTCAGCCTTTGTTTTCTTCTGCAGCAACCGGTGGAGTTTCGCTGTCGCCGGGCGCATTCTCTTCCGCCGGAGCCGCGCTCTCCCCTTCAACGGGCGCGGGCGTCGCGGGGGGATCGGGCATGAAGAGCTGCCCGGGATCCGACAATTCTTCCACGGCCAGTAATCCGCTGGTGAGGGTGGCCGGGGCCGGTGCTCCGATAGCGGGCGGTGGTGAAGTCGGATCGAGGGGGTTCGTGGGCTGGGGACCCGGCGCCGGTGCGGGCGCTGTGACCTCGGGCAAGGGCTCTGTGGATTCCGTCGGCACCTTCGGTCCATCTTCTCCGATGTTTGTGAGGGTGACTGGTGCTGCGGGCGGGGCCTCTTCGACCGGGGCCGCGTCCACGGGTGCTGCATCAGGAGCCTCCGTAGGCGCAGCAGAAGGTGCGGCGGCGGGAACGGGCGGCTCAGAGACCACCGGAGCGGGCACCACCACGGGATCGGCTGCGACCGCAGGGGCGGTTTCTACCACCGGCGCTGGTTTAGGTTCCGGCTTTGGCTCTGCCGTGGGTTTCGCTTTGACATCCGGCTTTGGCTCGGGTTTGGTCTCCGGTTTGGTCTCCGTTGCCGCTGCGGGCGCTTCCGTCGAGGCCAGTGCCTGGCGGGGCGGGGCGGGGGCCGGCGCGACTTTTCCGGTGAGGCTCGGCGCGCCGTCTTCTTTCAGCCAACTGCTCAACACCATGCGGAATTGTTTGCCCGCGATACCGTCTACATCCAGGCTGGTCTCCGCTTGGATACGGGCCACGGCAGAAGCCGTTTCCACGTCAAAGGTGTTCGTCGTATTCTCCGGGCGCAGGCGGTTCAGGCGCTGAAGTTTCTCTTTCAGCAGGGACACGGCGGGTGCCTGCTGTCCTTGACGGAGCACGGCGGCACCGGGAAGGCTGTCCTGCCAGGGCACCAGGGCCTCTGCGGCGTAGACTCGCTGGAACTCGGAACGATTCACCGTGGCCGGTGCCGAGGCACTAATCGAAACGGTGAGATTGTCCCCCTCGGCCTTGCTCAGCGTGACCCACCGCGAGCTGTCCCCCGCGATGACCTTCACGAAGGCCGGGAGGTCGAGGGCGAGGAGCTGATCCAGCGCGGGATTCAAACGGTCGTGGGACCAGGACTGGGCCTGGACGAACGCCTCAAGGGCTCCTTCGCTAGAAAGTTCGGGGAGTTTCTCCGGCACGGCTTTGCCCCAAGCCTGGCACATGAGCGCGAGCGCGGCGGCATCCGATGCGGACTTGGGCACGGCGGCCAGGGTCGATTCAAAGGTCTGCGTTAACGGTGCCGGCGGGACAGGCAGTGCTGCGGCGGTACTCGTCTGGGGTGCGGGCGCATCCGTCGGCACGGTCGTCGATGTCGCTGCGGTTGGCGCTGGTACAGCACCCGGATCGGCGACAGCATTCTCCGGCGTAGCCTTGGGGGGCGCTTCGGTGGCCTTGGGTAGGGCGGCGACAATTCGAGTCGCCAAGGCATTGCCCCGGGCCTGCAATGCGGGGGAGTTCAGGTAGATCGCGGCACCGACGCACAACAGGGCAATGGCCGCCACGGGATTCAACAGCAACTGGCGCAGGGTCCAGCGGGGCTTCTTCTTGCCGAAGATGGCGTCCCCCCGGATCTCGCGGTGGGCGCGGTGGACGATGCCGGGCGTGATCACCCGGACTTCCCGCGTGAAGCCGATGAGAAGGGCGCGGTCACACAGGGCGTTGATCACCCGCGGGGTGCCCTTGGAGATCTTATAGACGGCTCTTATCGCCCGGCGCGCAAACTTCACCTGGCGGCGACCGCCCGCAACGTGGAGGCGATAGGCCACGTAGTGGAGCACTTCCTTGTCGCTCAGGGGCTTCAGGTGGTAGCGCGCCGTGATGCGCTGATTCAACTGACGGAGTTCGTGGAGCGCGAGTTTCTCGCCAAGCTCCGGCTGGCCGATCAGCACGATCTGAAGGAGCTTCTCGGTCTCGGTTTCGAGATTGGACAGGAGGCGGATCTGCTCCAGCACCTGGGGATCGAGATTCTGGGCCTCGTCGATAAGGAGCACACAGTTCTTGCCCTTGGCTGCGGCTTCCAGCAGGTACTCGTTGAGCTCTTCGGTGAGTTCGAGGGCGTTCGTGCCCCGGGCCTCAATCCCGAACTCGGAAACGATCTTTTTCAGCAACTCCAGTGGGCTCAGCATGGGGTTGAAGATAAAGGCGAGTTCGGTGTCTTCATCAAGCTGATTCAGCAGGTTACGGCAGATCGTCGTCTTCCCCGTACCGATTTCACCGGTGACCATGACAAAGCCAGCCCGGTTACGGATGCCGTAGAGCAAGTGGGCGAAGGCTTCCTTGTGCTTCTCGCTCAGGTAGAGAAACCGGGGATCCGGCGTGAGGTTGAAGGGTTTTTCCCGCAAGCCATAGAAAGCTTTGTACATATCGTCCTCAGGAGGGGATTGGATAGAGTAACGCGTTTTGAGACCGCAGGTTAGGGTAGCATTTCACGGGAATTGAGTCAATTAATCGGTCTTGCGCGGGGTGGGGTGATCATGAACGTTTCACATCGACATATGCAAATAAATACCGACAAATGCCGTGAGCGATTGTTGCGGAACCGTGTGGCGCGCCTTCCCACTAGACTGACAAAAACTCCCGCGATGGGACCGTCAAAGTGACAATTTCTTGTCGTTACATGCGGAATTCCTGATGGCCACAGATGGCATTAAGTCGATGTTTATATTCAAAATCGACGGATCGTATCGGTTTTTAATATTGGTATGATCTATGCTTTTTCTGTACGGTGATTTAGTAGCGCCACCGACACTTGGAGGAATACGTCATGCAAGTTAGCTATTCAAAATGCCGATCCTGTGGTGAATCGGTTCGCACCAGCGCGAAATTCTGTTTCCGCTGCGGTGCGCACTCCCGGCCCCTGCCCGTCTTCTGGTTTTCCTTTCTCAGCGGGCTCTACGTGGCCTACGTGCTGCTCGACACCTACAACGTCGTCTGACGGCGAGCCCCGGAATTTCTCGGCCCTTTCGGGGGCCCGTCGGGATTGCGGGCGATCAAAAGGCTTGTCGTGCCAGCCTTCCCTGTTCCCCTGGCATGATGGAATACGTGCAGCAGGGTCCATCGCACCGGACCCTGCTGCATTTAGTTTTGTTACAGGGGCCTCTGGAAATTGAACGACCCCGCAGGCGGGCCGTGCCACGGTATTCCGTGAGCTGGCATCACCTGCGGGGCCTGTGAGGGGTTGGGACAGGATTAGAAGGAGGCACCCCAGAACTCGAGGCTGTAGGCCAGGCGCGAGGTCATGGGATACACGAACTTAATCGTGACCGAGGTGGATTCCCCGGGCAGGAGGGTCGTGAGGCCCTTCTTGGCTTCGAGGCCATAGAAGAAGCGGCCGACCGATATGGCGCCGCTGGCTTCGGGCATCGCGATACCCGCGCCGACACCACTTACGATGAGGTTGAGGGGCGCGTCGATGGAATCACCGGAGTTGTTGGTGATGGTGACCGTCGAGGCGCTCGTGATCTTCCGGGTGACCCGGTTGAGGGCGGACGTCTTGCCGGATTCCACGATGGACACGAGGTGGTTCGCAGACTGATATTCCCGGACGGGGATCAGCTCGAAGTTCGCCACCAGGCTACGGTCGCCCGTGAGGGGGAACTCATAGACAGCGGTCGCGGAGACTTCGACGCCGTTTTCGGTCCAATTCAGGAACTGATACCCCGCTTCGGGAGTGGCTTCCAGGCTGATGTTGGTGGCTTCATCGAAGGTACCGGCACCGGTGATCGTGCCGCCTTGAACGGGGGCGGCGGTGGCGGTGACGTTGTATTGAACGATCGGGGCCGGCAGGATGTTGAGGCTGTAGGCCATGGTCACGTCCGCAGCGGCGGCATCGGTGGAGTGCAACGTGAAGTTGAACAGGCCGCTTTCCGTCGGGGTGCCCGAGATAACGCCGGACACCAGGTCCAAGGAAATACCCTCGGGAAGGGCACCGTCGAGGGTGTTGACGATGGGCGGGGTGCCTCCGATTACCATGGAGCGCTCGACATAGGGCTGGTTGATGTCGCCATCCTGAAGGTTGTCTATAAGGCCCAACTGGCCCGCCGCGTCGAAGGCCGCCATCTGGGCGCCGATGTAGTCGCCGACGATCTCGATGGTGGAGAAGTCAACTTCTTCGCCATTGATTACTTTGACTTCGTCGCCGCGGATGCCGTCGGGGCCTACGGAGTCCGTTTCGACTTCACCGGATTCGGGATCGAGGGGGCCAACGTACTTGTAGAATTCGTAGCGGCGGGTGATAACCTCGTCGCCCTCCACGAGTTCTTCGGGCGCGGCTTCATTCATTCCACGGTTACCGCCGTCAAGCTTGCTGAATTCAACCTGAAGCAGTTCCCACTCCACTTCGACTTCATCGGGCTCGCCATTACGCCAGTTGGGGTCGGTATCGTCGTCCGGGTCGTCCGAGACGAGGTCCCGAAGTTCTACTTCGCTGTTGTTGCGCGTCTGGGTGGTAATGACCTTTATCCAGGTGGGTTCGCCGAATTCGAGTGCGGGAACTTCGATGGGTTCCGGGGGCTCGATCACGGCGATAACCTGCGCGGGGGCGATAACCACCGGAGGCAGATTCGGCTGGGGGGCCGGGACCACCACAGGCGGCAAATAGTTGAACTGGGGCGTGCCGATATTGACCTGCCCGGCCTTCATCAGGTTGCCTGCGCCGTCATCAATGAGCCACGAGTACTTCACGGTGCGCGGCGCGCCCCAGAAGCCCACGCCGAAGTGTTCACCACCGAAATTGATGAAGGGGTTCGTGAACTGGTGTCCGTCCGTGGCGGCAATGGGGCCGGCCGGGATCGCCGTGTAAGAAGCCCAGCTACCGTCGGGGTTTTTCTTGCTCTCATAGCGCACATAGCAGATGGGATTCGCCGGATCGGAACTGTCCTCGTAGATCCGGGGTACGCCGTAGTGATTCCAGTCGTAGGTATAGGTGATCTCGCGGCTGTGGCAACCGTGGACTTCGATCTCGAAGCCGTGACAGTGGACCCCGGTATCGTTGACGGCGTCGAAATTATTCAGACTGCCGTAGATCGTGCCTGCGGATTGGGCCGAGGCGGAAAGGCCGATCGCGGCGAGCGACAGGGCCAGTACTAGGCGTTTCATGCTTATCTTCCTTGTAGGTAGTTGGCGGTTAAGCCGGATATCAGTAAGGGGGGAGATTAGAGGGACTTGGCGTTGCGCTTGCGCCTGGCGAAGCAGCCGAGAAGTCCCATGCCGAGCAGGGTCAGGGTAGCCGGTTCCGGCACCACACCGATGGGCTGGGTGATGGAAACATTGTCAAGACTGACCGTGCTGTCGCCCGAGGCAAAATTAAAGTCCAGCATTTCAAATACGGGGATCACGTAACTGAAATTGTTTGTGAAGTCGAAGGAGAAATGGGTCCAGTCGGGGCCGACCGCGCTGGGGCTCAGTACGCCTGCAACGTTCAGGGGGCCGGAGGCGTCCAGATCTACCAGCGGGGCCACGTCGTCGAAGACCGCTCCGGCCAGATCGAAGGAGGACAGATCGTTGGTGAAGTACAGGGAAGCGAAGAAGGCATCGGGAAAGGCATTCGGATCGCTCGCCAGGTCGGAGGAAAGCAGGTTCAGAAAGTCAAACTCGATGCGGTACTGGCCGGGCGCAAGGGCCACGGCCTGGTAGAGGTAGCTGTAAATCTCTCCATTGTCGCCCAGCGTGGCTTCGGTGGCCGCCGTGACGTCGCCGGAGGTCGTCCAGCTTCCAAGGCCGCTGCTGAAGTCCCCGTTGATTACGGAGGCCGAGGAGGGCAGGGCCGACAGGCAGGCCACGGCGAGTCCGAGGGTCCATCGCTTTGCGGAAGCACCGCTCAGCGGGTTCGACCAGTCAAGTGTTCTCATGATAAATATTTCTCCAGTTGTTGCACCGCACTGCGGCCTTGATAGGATGTTTGCCAGTTTTTTCACGGACGGATGTCCGCCGTTCTTTCCCAAGTTTCCGGTTGCTGCGCGATTACCAGGTCCGCAGCCACCCCGTTCAGCGCGCTTAAGCGCTTCCCCTTCTGACCCTCCCCGATGGTCTCCTTCCGATTTGCGACGCCAGCCGGCGCTCAATTGTCACCACAACCCATAAGACGGAGCCCTTGTCAATTTGCTTACACGGGCGTGATCGCTGGTCGCTTCGTCTCCTCAGCATAGAAAGATAGAGAAAGAAGCGTGCCGAAAAGGGCGGAGGGCGAGGAATTCCCCATTTTATGGGCAATAGCGATATGTTTCCGGCGGGGCCATCCAGCCAAACGGTGCAACCAAGGTTGACGTTCCATTTTTAAGTGGTTGCGTTACAGTTGTTTAGGTTCCGCAATGTCTCGGCGTTGTGCAAGCGCGGTTGCACCCTCTGAGCCAGCGGTGGCGCGCCGTTTCTGATGGCCACGCGGTTTCATGGACCGGCGCGCGCTGCCCGCGCGTTAAACTTGATCGCCGCACAAGCGAAGGCCCATCACGGTATCCCCCTTCGCGCGAGGTGTGTTCCGGCGCTTCCGGGTGCTACACTGGTTGAAATTTTTCCGCTAACACTTGCGTTTATGCGCGCGACAACGGATGGAGACGGACACATGCAGAAATACGGGGTTGGAATTATTGGCACGGGCTGGGTGGCGGGCGAGCACGTCAAGGCCTTTTTGAAAGATCCCCGTGCGGAAGTCCGCGCGGTGTGCGGTCGCGATGCGGCGCGCTCCAAAGCGTTCGCCGAGGGCCTGGGCCTGACGTGCCCGGTGTATACCGACGTGGAGTCCCTGCTGAAACAGGACGGAATCGACATTGTGGCCATCTGCACGCCCCCAAACGTGCATCGGGACCAGGCGGTGGCGGCTGCCAGCGCGGGCAAGCACATCGTGCTGGAAAAGGCCATGGCGGTGACGGTGGAGGATGCCCGGGCCATCCGCGATGCGGTGGACAAGGCGGGCGTCAAGTCTGTGGTCAGCTTTGTGCTGCGCTGGAATCCGCTCTTCGACATCATCAGAAAGCAGCTTTCCGATAATGCCATCGGCCGCGTGTTCATGGGCGAAGTGGACTACTTCCACGGTATCGGACCCTGGTACAAGCAGTATGAGTGGAACATCAAGAAAGAGGTGGGCGCCAGCTCCCTCCTTTCCGCCGGCTGCCATGCCCTGGATGCCTTGCGCTGGTTCATGGGCGGCGAGGTCGAGGAAGTGATGCAGTACGCCACGGCGGGCGGCGGGCCCAGCTTCACGGAATATGAATACGCCCCCACGACCTGCACGATCTTGAAGTTCACCGACGGCCGCATCGGCAAAGTGACCTCGTGCATCGAGTGCGTCCAACCTTACGTCTTCAATATCAATCTGGTGGGCACCCACGGCACGATCAAGAACAACCAGATCTGGTCCAAGACCCAGTTCCCCGGCCAGACCACCTGGGTGACGGTGCCCACGATCATGCCCGACAGCGGAGACGTGTCCCACCACCCCTTCACCGGTGAGGCCTCCCACCTGATCGATTGCATCGAGAATAACGTGGAGTCCCACACGAGCATTGCCGACGCCTTCAAGACTCACGAGATCTGCTACGCCGCCGATCTCTCCGGCCTCGAAGGGCGCCCGGTGAAATTGCCGCTGTAATAAATCCTCACCACGGATGGCACGGATTACGCGGATAGTTTAGCGCCCACGGGCGACTTTTGACCTCGCGGGATGACAAAGCCCTTGTCGAAAGCGTTTTTCAGCGTCCATTTCAGTTTTCTTTATCCGTGCTGTCCGTGTCATCCGTGGTAAAAGATATTGAGGTTTCCATGAAGCGATTTTTCGCAAAGCACTCGCCCCTCTTTATCCTGGCGGCGCTCTGTATTGTCCTGGCGGTGTATTCCGAAGACTTTCGCGAGCCGAAAAACCTTCAGACCGTTGCCGGGCGCGCCGCGACCATTGGCGTCATCGCCATTGGCCAGTTGCTGGTCATCCTGACGGCGGGCATTGACCTTTCCGTCGGGAGCGTAGCGGCCCTTTCGGGCGTGGTCGGGTGCCTGGCCATGAAGTCGGGTGTTCCCATGCCCCTCGGTGTCCTGGCGGGCTGCGCCGTGGGCATGTTTTGCGGCTCCATCAGCGGAACCCTCGTAGCCAAGGGAAAAATACCACCCTTCATTGTAACGCTGGGCATGATGATGGTGGCAAGAGGCCTCGCGCTGTTGCTTTCCGGCGGCATGTCCATCACCGGACTGCCCGCGAGCCTTTCCTGGCTTTCTGAAACAAAGGACTGGCGCATTCCCGTGGTGATTGCACTGGTGCTATGTTTTATTTGCACGATCATGCTGAGATATACGCGCTTTGGCCGTTCGCTCTATGCCATCGGCGGCAACAAGCCGGCGGCGCGGCTCTCGGGAATTCCGGTGGATCGTGTGCTGATCATGGCCTACACGCTCTGCGGCCTGCTGGCGGGCTTCGGCGGCATGATGCTCGCCGCCAAGACCAGCATCGGCTCTCCCACGGCGGCCGAGATGTACGAACTCGACACCATCGCGGCCTGCGTCATCGGCGGGGCCAGCCTGATGGGCGGCGAGGGCGGGGCTATCGCCTCCATTGCGGGCGCGCTGATCATGTTTGTCTTGCGGAATTTCTGCAGCTTGGAGAATCTTCCCCCCTACTGGCAGAAAATCATTGTCGGTGTGCTCATCATCGCGTTGGTTTACTACGACAACATGCGCAAACGACGCGCGGGGCTGTTGAAGGCGGACTGAGGCGCAGCGATAAGTGGGGAGTGGAAGGCAATAAAACTTTCCCACAGATCCACACAGATCTGCACAGATAAGACAAAAAATCCCTCACCTTACTATCCGAACTGACCGTTACAGCATCTCGTCCTCTTATCTGTGCGGATCTGTGCAAACCTGTGGGATAACTTTCCGAGGACCTCAGAGCCCCGAGATGCCTCGGGGTTTGGGCTTGTCGGCGTTGAGTAACTGCACCAGCACCTTTGCGCCCACGGAGATCATGACGCCAGGCACCTTCCCGAGGATCCAGCAGAATACGGCCAGAAAGCACATGCCCACGAGCCAACTGAAGTGGCCCGCCTCAAAGTGATCCAGCACCGAGTTCGCGAAATTGAGGAAGAGTTCCGCGTTGTCGTCGTGCTGGACCGCGGGATATGGGACAGGAATTTCGTAGGTGGGCGCGGTCTCGGGAGCCGGGGGAACTTCAGGTGCATTGAGCGCAACCGGGGCCGCTGGCGCTACCGGGTCCGCAACCGGGGCGGGCGGTGTAGCCGGGGCGTCTGGGGCCGGGGTTGCCGCCGCTGCGGGCGGCGTCACCGGGGCCGCTTCCGGACCGAAGAGATCCTGCTGTGCGGGGGCCATGGCCGTTTGCCATTGCTCGACGATCAGCCCCGGTGCCTGGACGATGTCCTTCACGAAGAAAAAGAATTGCCAGGCGAGTATGCCGCCCGCACCGGTAAAGGCGATGGCGCAAAGGATGGCAAACACACGGATCATTTTCAGAAGGTTTCCGAAGAGGTCCAACGCGGGGCCTTCGTATTCTACATGCGGCATGGGGGGCGGTGTGTCCATTGAGTTGCTCCTAGTTGGGCCTATTGTACGGGAATACTCCGCGATCGGTGAAACTATTCGTACCGCGCTTTTACTGTGCGCATGGCAAGGGGTATAATTCCAACTTACCCTCAACCCCACTGGCTGGAGAGACAATTCAATGAAGATTTGCATGGCGGGCGCCCTGGGCCGCATGGGCCGGCGCATTCTGGAGATGACGGTGGCGGCGGAGGATGCCGAGATCGGCAGCGCCTTTGATTCCCCGGCCAACGCGGGCACCGTTTTGTCCGTGGGCGGAGAATCCGGCGCGCCCCATCCGGTTATTGTGGGCGGCAGCGCGGCCGAGGCGGTGGCCCAGGCCGATGTGATGATCGACTTCACCTATGCGGGTGTCTGCCTGGACAACGTGCGCGCGGCGGCCGCGGCGGGGATACCTTCGGTGATCGGCACGACGGGCCTCAATGAGGCCCAGATGAATGAGCTGCGCGAAATCGCGACGAAGCTTCCCATCGTCTATGCGCCCAACATGAGCCGGGGTGTAAACCTCCTTTTTTACCTCACCACGGTGGCGGCGGAGAAGCTGGGCCTGGACTACAACTGCGAGGTGATGGAAATCCACCACAACCTCAAGAAGGACAGCCCCAGCGGCACGGCGGTGCGCCTGGCGGAGAACGCGGCGTCGGCCCTGGGCCTCAACTACGCTACGGACACGGCCCACGGACGGGAAGGGCTTATTGGCGAGCGTCCCCGGAACGAGATTGGCATGCATGCCCTGCGCGGCGGCGACGTCATCGGCGATCACACCGTGTTCTTCTTCGGTCAGGGCGAGCGTATCGAGCTTTCCCACAAGTCGTCCACACGGGATCACTACGCCAACGGCGCCCTGACCGCGGCCCGCTTCGCCCTGAACGCCAAACCGGGATTTTACGACATGCAAGACGTGCTGGGACTGCGATAGCAGGAGCAGGCTGTAGATTGATAGAACCGATCAGTCTTATCCGACCGATCCGTCCGATGACGAATCAACACCAACCCAACTATCAATTATCAACCAATATGGAGCCCACAATGCGCCAGACCTTTCACACCGCCCTTGCCGCCCTTGCGTTTTGTGCGCTTGCCCTTTCGGCTGCCGCCGTGTCGGCGGATTTTCAGTTGACGGGCGAGAAACAACTGCTCTGGCCCGAGGGCGCGCCGGGGGCCACGGGTACCGGCCAGGGGCACGAGCCCTCCATCACCATCTATCTTCCCGAGGCGGCCAAAGCGTCGGGCACAGCCATCGTGGTGTGCCCCGGCGGCGGCTACGGCGGCCTGGCGATTGACCACGAGGGCGAGCAGATCGGCCAGTGGCTGATCAAAGAGGGCATAGCGGCCTTTGTCGTCCAGTATCGCCATGCGCCGCTCTACGGCCACCCCTATCCGCTGATGGACGCCCAGCGCGCCGTGCGTACGGTTCGCGCGGACGCCGCGGCGTGGGGCGTGAAGCCCGACCGCATCGGTATCCTCGGCTTCTCGGCCGGCGGCCACCTGACGGCCAGCACGGGCGTGCTCAATGAAAGCGGCGACCCGTCGGCGAAGGAGCCCATCGATCAGGTCTCGGCGCGCCCCGATTTCATGGTGCCGATCTATCCGGTGATCACGATGCAGGACGACTACACCCACAAGGGCTCCCGGAAGAATCTGCTGGGTGAGAACCCCGATCCGGCGTTGGTGGAACGCTACTCCCTCGAACGACAGGTCAACGCGCAGACGCCCCCGACCTTCCTGGTCCACACCACGGACGATCAGGTCGTTCCGGTGGAGAATGCCGTCCAGCTCTACCTCGCGATCCACAAGGCCGGCGTGCCGGTGGAAATGCACATCTACGAGAAGGGCGTCCACGGCCTCGGGCTGGGCGGGGGGGACGCGGCTTTTGCCACGTGGCCCGGCCACCTCATCGACTGGCTGCATGTCCGGGGTCTCCTTTCCGCGCCCTGACAAAAGCGGTGTACAGCACGGGGCAATTCAGTTACCATGACCCTCGAAAGGGGGACTACTGGTGTCCTGTTTCTTCAGATTAAGTTGCTTGTCGGCTGTTTTCGGGTGCATGACTTCCGTGGTCATGGCTCAGGGGATCCCGCTGGCCATTGCCCTTTTTTATGACCCCGCCTATGTCGACACCAGCACCGAGCCCAACATCCACGGCGGTGCCGGTGAGGCCTTGAATCTCCTCAATTCTCTGGAGGCCGCCGGACACACCGTCACCACCTTCACCGGCGTCACATCCGAAACCTTTGATACCGCCATGGCGGATCACGTGCTGCTCGCCCTGCCGGAGCAGGATGTGAGCCTGTACAACGCGCTCGATCCCGGCACGACCTCCACCATCGCGGCCTACGTGTGCCAGGGCGGCAGCCTGCTCATCATGGGCAGTCAATTCACTACCGAGTTTCTGGACAGGACCTTTGGCTTCTCCCTGGGCGGGGTCGAGCTGCCCACGATCACCTACCTCCGTGAAGAAGCCTCGCTGCCCTCCGTCTTCGCCGGCGCTCCCGAAACGCTGCCCGATCCCTCCCTGACCCAGGGGCTGGTTCGCCAGCGCATTCCCAACACGGGAATCAGCATCTACGACAACGGGCGCAACACCACCGTCGCGGTCCTGACCTTCGGCGCGGGGCGAATTCTTTATATCGGCTATGACTGGTTCGGAACCCCGCCCGCCGACTGGGAGACCGTCCTGCAACGCGTCGTGGCTTATGGGGGCGACACCGTACCCGTGCCGCCCAACCCGACGATAACGGTGACCACGACGCTCGATGTGGAGGATGGGGGCGACACCACTTCCGTTACATCGCTTCTTGCCACGCCCGGGGCGACCGGCATTTCCCTGCGGGAAGCCATCGAAGCAGCCAACAACACGATTTGCGCGGATACGATCATTTTTGGCGTGGACGGCACCATCGCGCCCGCCGAAGCCCTGCCCTCGTTGAGCGACCCCACCGGGGGAATCCTGCTCGATGGTGCGGGGACTATCAACTTGGACGGCTCCGCGCTCACGGGAACGGAGAACGGCCTGACCCTGACCTCGCCCGCCAATACGCTGCGCGGGCTCGCCTTGGGCGGCTTTCCGGGGCATGGCATACTGATTTCGGGGGCCGCCGCCGTCAACAATCAGGTCCAGTCCTGCGTGCTGGGGGCAGCCGTCGAGGGAGAAGCGGCGAATGGACTCAACGGCGTTCAGCTCGATACCGGCGCGTCCTATAACCTGATCGGGGGCGAGCTTGCGGTCTTCGCGAATACCCTGTCGGGCAATGGCGAATCAGGAATTCGGCTCGTGAACACCGCGTCGCGCTACAACCGGATCTTGGGCAACCGTATCGGGACCAGCGCCGACGGAACCGCGCCGCTGCCCAACGGGATCCACGGCATCCATTCCGTCGCGTCCGAAAACACCATGATTGGGAGCGACGCTCCCGAGGGCGGTAATATCATTGCGGGCAACACGGTGGATGGGGTGCACCTCGAATACAATACGGGCTATGCCCTTCTCTACAACAATGATATCGGCGTCGATGCCAATGGCGATCCGATGGGCAACGGGGGTAATGGCATAACGCTGGTACTGAACTCATACCAGAGCAAAATAGGCGCGATTCAATCGGGTTGGGGCAACGCGATAGCCAACAATTTCGGCCACGGTATTCTGATATCCGGATCGGGTTCGGGCAGCAACAGCGTCCGAGGAAACCGGATTCAGGACAATGGGCTGAAGGGCATTGCACTGGCCTCGGGGGCGAACAGCGGTATCGATCCGCCGGTGTCTTCCAGCCCGGACGCGGCCCAAGGCACCACGGTGCCGAATGGCGTCGTCGATCTCTTTGCCGATTTGGATGGTGAAGGGGCGACTCTGGTGGATTCCGTCGTGGCGGATGCGAACGGCGCTTTCGCTTCGGAGGCTGATTTCAGCGCCTATCCACATGCCGCCATTACCGCGACGGTGACCGATCTTATAGGTAATACATCCGAGTTTGGCGTGTTGGTGCCAGGCGAAGGCGAAGGCGAAGGCGAAGGCGAAGGAGAGGGCGAAGGAGAGGGCGAAGGCGAAGGTGAAGGCGAAGGCGAAGGCGAAGGCGAAGGCGAAGGAGAGGGCGAAGGCGAAGGCGAAGGCGAAGGCGAAGGAGAGGGTGAAGGAGAGGGTGAAGGAGAGGGCGAGGGCGAGGGCGAGGGCGAGGGCGAGGGCGAGGGAGAGGGCGAGGGAGAGGGCGAGGGCGAGGGCGAGGGCG
>JBIJDL010000268.1:0-8550 GCA_044344195.1 Candidatus Hydrogenedentales bacterium | reverse complement strand
GCTGTTCATGAAGCGCTCGGGTACCCTTACTGTTCCCTACACCTTCTGCCTGTTTTGCGGGGTTATCGGCCTCGTCTTACTGATGGCAGGCACCTTCACGTGGCTGGCCCTCAGCGACATACGCGAGGCCGAACCGGTGCAGGCCACCCGTGTGCTCCACGACGCGATAGCGCCCGTTTCCCAATCCCTGTCCCAAAATTTTGATGCACCAGTGCGGCAACTCAAGGCATTCGGCCAGTGGGCAAATGGCGGGCTGATTTCAGAAGGCAATCCCGCACAATGGCCCTCCATCGTGCTTCCGACCCTCACCGCACTGGACAACGTGAAGGCGCTCCACTTGGTTCGTGAGAACGGCGCCGCCTGCTTCGTGGCCCGATCCGGGGACGGCTGGACCGGGAGCGCGGCAGACCCGGCCAACCTGGATGCGGCATTGACCCACATGACTTGGGACCTGCAGGGACGTCCCGTATCGGTTGGGAAGCGGGGTGAACTCCCGGGCGATTTCCGCCGCAGCGGCTGGTATCAGAAGGCGATGGGTCCCTCAGACACTGGGGCGGCTTCTTCGCTGGTGGCTGAATTGAGCGATGCCTCGCTGACCCTGGCCGTCCCCCTGACTTTTGCCAATGGCCAGCGCGGTTGCGTGGCGCTGAATCTGGATACCTCGTTTCTCGACTTCCCGACCGGCCTGGGGAATACCGTCGATGTGATGATTGATCCGGGCGGAGAGCGACTGGGCCAGATTCAGGATACCCAGGCGCTGGCCCTGCTCCAGGAAAAGGCAGTTCCGGGGGCCAACAACGTGGCTTTGGCCCAGCTTTTTCCGCTGGCGCCAGCACATGCTTCCTATTGGTATGCGGCCCGATCCTACGCCCTGAGTGAATCCCAAGTCTGGTGGGCGATCGCCCGGATCGAGTCGTCGGCGCTGCCGATCCCAGCCTTGCCTGTCTTCGAATACGTGCTTTGGGCGCTGGCGGCGGGCCTTGCGGGCGGACTCGTGCTCGCGCTCGCCTTCGGGCGCCACATTACCCGGCCTCTGCGCCAGGTCGCCGCGCGGGCGCGGGGTATCCACGTGATCGATGAACACTATCTGCCCTGGCCGCGCTCGCGCTTTACGGAGGTCAACGTGCTGACGTCTGCGCTCGAAGAGATTTATGAAGCCGCCGTGGAGCACCTCGACTACCACGATGCGCCCCTCGTGACCTGGGCGGAACCGGAAATGTCCGCCACGG
This sequence comes from Candidatus Hydrogenedentales bacterium, assembly GCA_044344195.1. Classification (GTDB taxonomy): domain Bacteria; phylum Hydrogenedentota; class Hydrogenedentia; order Hydrogenedentales; family JAEUWI01; genus JAEUWI01. The sequence continues at coordinate 7,321 of JBIJDL010000268.1, read as the reverse complement.
ACGGGATGATCGATGCAGACGCCGTCCGCCACGTTTTTCAGTTTCCCCGTGGCAATGAAGAGACTGTCGGACCGCTGCAGGCCGATGGCGGCGTGATCGATATTGCCGGGGAGACGGAGCGGGTCGCCCTGCCGGAATCCATACCGGCGGCCCAGCTCCAGGTATTGCACGGCACGCGAAAAGAGGTCCGGCGACTTCAAAGCCAGCTCGCGGGCGCCTGCGAAGAGCTTCGCACGGCGGACAAGCACCACCAGGAGGATCGGGCCCGCATGAAGCGGCAGCGCAACTGCCTCCGCGGGCTGGAGCGCCTGTTGCTGAACGAGGGCGGTGCATCAAGCACCATGCTGGCCCAGATGGAGGAGATTCTGGGGGCCTCCCGTATTTCGATCTGGACTGCGGGCCGGGAGGCCGCGCAATTTCACCTCACCGCCTCCCGTGGCAACCAGCGCGGCAGTGCCCCGGTACTGGTCGCGCCGTTCAGCCTGATGGCCCTGCTCCAGTCGGAGAGCCTGGTGGTGGTGCAAGACCCCACCAAGGATCCCCGCCTTTCCGCGCTCACCGACCATCCATACTTCCGACTCTCGGACGAACCACGTCTACTCGCACCGATTCGACTCGCCGGAAAGCTCCTCGCCTTTTTGATCGCGGAGCGGCCCCCCGGACACGGACGATGGAAAGGGGATGAAGAACTTTTCGTCCTTGGGGTGGCCAATGCCTGTGCAGGGGTCCTCTGGCACCAGATGCGCAATCGCGCGGCCGTCTCGGCCACTTCCTTCGCCGCGCAGATGCTGGTGCAGGGTCAATCGCCTCGCAACGGAAACGGAAAGACAAAGAAAAACGTCGCGGCGTATCGCCCCGCCATCCTGTCCTGGGAGGTTGACCGCGCGGGCTGTATCAAGTCCATCAACGGGGATGTGGAGGGACTCTATGGCCGGACACGGGAGCAATTGATCGGCCAGCCTATTACCTTCCTCAGCGGCGAAAAACAGGGGCAGCGCGACATGGAACGCCTCGCGGGACTGCTCGCCGGCCAGCGCTGCAAGAGCTATGAAACCTGCCATGTGGCGGCCGACGGAAGCGTGCTTCAGATCGTGGTTCAGGCAAAGGTCTGGCGCGACGCAAGCGACCGGATTGTGGGCGCGCGCGGCACGCTGGAGCCTGTTTCGGCGGCCATTGCCAGTTGAACGTTCGCCTGCCCGATTTTTAACGGCTTTGATGGCACGGCGGGAATGTGCTATAACCGCCTTGCCTCTCGTTATACGGGCCGGACACCAGCACCCTGCTTGCAGCGTGGTTTGTGTGCCAAACGCCCTCCCCGAAAACAAAATAGGAGTCGTTCTGTAATGATCCAAAGAAAATCCCCCGCGTTGGCTTGCCTCCTCGGACTGGGCGTGCTGCTGCACTGCCTGGCCGCTCAGGCGGACACGCCCCCCGTCAAGATTGGCAGCTTCGGCCAGGAAGTGGCGCAGAAATACACCACGGAAAATGGGCTTCCCTCCAACGACGTGCTCCAACTGGCCATTGTCGACGGGGTTGTCGTCGCGGTGACGAATCAGGGCGTGGCGCGCTTCGAAAACGGAACCTGGGTCGCCGATCCCTACTCCACTCAGGATCCGCTGTTCAACGATTCCGTTTGGCGCGACGATCACCGCGTTGTGGCCTCCGATCGCGGCCTTTTCCGCCGTGGGGAAGACGGCACTGTGGTGGAATTGGCTGCGGGTACCGCGAATCAACTCGCGGAATCTCCCGAGGGCATGATCATCGCCGCAACCGCCAATGGCCTGCTCCGCGAGGAAAATGGTGCTTTCGTTCCCCTCGAAGTGCGAGATGAGCTCGGGCGCACCTGGGCCACCCACGACGTGCGCGGCGTCGCCTTTGACGGCCAGGGCAAGCTCTGGGTCGCGACCCTGGCGGGCGTTGCCTGTCAGTCCGGCGGCGTCTGGTCGTTCTACACACCGGCGGAAGGACTGCCCTACAATGATTTTACTGCCGTAGCCGCCTCGGCGAACGGCGAAGTCTGGTTCGCCACCCACATCGGCGCGGTGCGCTTCGATGGAAAAACCTGGTCCTATCGCCAGGGCCTGCGCTGGCTGCCCGATGACGACGTGCGCGATGTCGCCGTGGACGCCGAAGGCACCGCCTGGTTTGCCACCGCCCAGGGTGTGGGCGCGATTCGCCGCGTCCCCATGACGCTGGCCGAGAAGGCCGACTTCTACGAAGAGCAGATGGAAAAGTTCATCCGCCGCACGCCCTTCGGTTATGTGTCAGAAGTGAGCACCGGTACCCCCGGCGATACCAGCGTAATCAACTACAGCGACAGCGATAACGACGGTCTCTGGACGAGCATGTACGGCGCGGGCGAATGCTTCGCCTACGGCGCGACCAAAGACCCGAAGGCGAAAGACCGCGCGACCCGCGCCTTCGAGGCACTGCGCTTCCTGCAGAAGGTTACCCAGACGGGCGACATCCGCCCGCCGAAGGGTTATGTTGCCCGCACGATCCTCTCGACCGATCTGCCCGATCCGAACGCGGGTCGCGTGGAGCGGGACCGCGAAGAGAAAGCCAAGGGCGACTCCGCCTGGAAGGTATACGAGCCCCGCTGGCCCAAGAGTGGCGACGGCAAGTGGTACTGGAAGAGCGATACCAGTTCCGACGAGCTCGACGGCCATTTCTTCTTCTACCCCCTCTATTACGATCTCGTGGCGGAAACCCCCGAGGAAAAAGAGCGGGTGAAGGAAGTGGTTCGCGACCTGATCGACCACATCATCGATCACAACTACACGCTGACGGATCACGATGGTCTGCCCACCCGCTGGTCGGTCTATGGCCCCGAAGCCCTGAACCATGACTGGGTCTGGTGGTCCGAGCGCGGCCTGAAGTCCCTGAGCATGCTTTCCTACCTCACGGTGGCCGAGCACATGCTGGGCGACCAGAAATACACGGACCACATCAACAAGCTCATGGCCGAGCACGCCTACGACACCAATGCGATGGTCAGCAAGATCCAGCGTGGCGTCGGCTCCGGCAACCAGTCGGACGACGAAATGGCGGTGATGTGCTACTACAGTCTCGTGAAATACACAAAGAACGAAGAGCTGAAGCACGACATGCTGTACTCGTTCTACTCCTGCTATCTTCTCGAAGAGCCGGAGATGAACCCATTCTTCAACTTCGCCTATGCGGCCTACGGCCAGAACGTCAAGTACCGCAACCCCTTCGGCAACCATACCATCGGCCCCTGGGACGGCTGGCTCAGCGATAGCGTGGAAACGCTGCTGGACTTCCCCTTGGACCGCTTTGACTGGTCACACAAGAACAGCCACCGTCTGGATATCGTGCGCCTGAACCGCCAGGCGGCCTACGAGCCCGCCGAGCCCTTCCGCCCGATCCGCCGCGGCCTGCGCAACAATGGCAAAGTGCTTCCCGTGTCCGAGCGCCACTTTAACCACTGGAACACCGACCCCTTCTCGCTGGACTACGGCGGCAACGGCAACGGCCTGGCCAGCGGCACAGTGTATCTGCTCCCCTACTACATGGGCCTGTACCACGGGTTCATTCAAGAGACCGAATAAGCCCCTTGAAATCTGATTGCAGAAACGCCCCGCGCGAGTACTTCGCGCGGGGCGTTTTCCATGGGGTGTGCTCCGGTCCCCTGTGCCAATTACTGCGGGACGATGCGCAACTCGTGAATTGCCCAGGGCGTATCCGCCGCGCTTCCGGTCAAGGTCACGCGAAGGATCTGTCCTGTTGCCGGGGCCGGGAAATTAATCTCGGTGACTCCTTCGTTTCCGGCACCCTCGGCTGCCGGCGCGCCCGGCACCGCGCCCTTCGCATAGACCTGAACGCGATAAGCGCGCGGAAAGGCCGCGCTACTTCGGGAGCTATCGAGTACCAAACCCCTGATTTCTGCAGGGCGGGACATGTCGACTTCGATCCACTGTCCATCCTCCTGGGGGCCGGGCGTTTTCCACGCGGTGTCAATATTTCCGTCGGCGGCGAGAGCGGCCGACTCGCGATTTGCCGAGGCGGTCAGCGTGTAAAACCTGCTGCGAATCTTTTCCGCAGCCACGGCGGCCTCGGCGTGAAGGGTGGAGTCGCCAATGAAGCCCTCCGCAAGATCGAGTGCCTCCGTGCTCTTCAGGTCCGCCAGCCCCGACAGGATGCTCCGGAGGATATCGACATTGTTATTGGCCAGCGTGAGCGCCTGCCGGAAGCCCACCAGGGTTTCCGACTCGGGCCGCTCCGAGGGCAGGCGAAGTTGACGGATGTAGCCTTCCAGCGCCTGCATGCGATGAGTCTCCGTAGCGGCGCTGGTCGCCAGCGCGTACACCTCGTGAATCGGCGTGGCGTCGGGCCACGCGGACAGCGCGGAAACCGCCGCATCCTGAACGATGCTGTCACTATCCCCACACGCCGAGATGACGAGCGGAAGCAGCACATTGTCGCCCAGCTCGCGAAAAAGCTGGAGCGCCCCCGCCCGGGTCAGGGAGGTGGGCGCCCCCGCATAGATGGCGGCCCGCGCAACAGAGCGCTCCTCCGAGGGGGCCACACGCCTGCACAAGTTGGCAAGGGCGCGGGACGCTTCCATTCGCTCTTCTTCAGCTTCGGCATCATAGAACAGAGCGACCACTTCGATCTGGTGCTCACTTCGCGCCAGATCACCAAGGGCCCTGAACGCACTGCTGCGCGCTTCCCCGTCCTGATTGGCGGCCGCCAGCAGCAGCGCGGGGATGGCTTCGAGGGCTTGGCGCTCCGCCAGAACCGGGGCCAGGGCCGCGCGAAGAGCGCTGTCTCCCCGTTCATAGCTCTGGACCAGAGCGCCATTGGTGCCGGCATCGGGCATGCGAACCAGGCCGCGGCGACTGCGCTCCACCGCGTCCCCATCGGTACTCGTCAGTCCCGCCAGCAACAGGGGGAGCGAGGTTTCGTTACCCAGCGCACCCAGGGCGTCGAGGGTGGCGTATTGCACCGCCACCTCCGGGCTGTTGACCCCGCCGCTTACATAGGGAAGGGCGCCGGGGTCTCCGCGATCAGCCAGCGCCTCGAGAAGCGGGACCTGAACCTCCTGCGAAACGCTACCCAATTGCTGGGCAAAAAGCAGCGTTGAATTGGGCCCACCGAGGGTGCGCACGTGGGACAAGGCCGCCTTGACCCAGGGGACATCACCGGAAGTCAGTGCCGCCGCGACGAGGGGAGAAGCCGCCTCACCACGAACAGAAATCGTCCCCTCGAAGCCCCCTAATCGAACGCAAAGGGGCAGAGGAGCTTGCATCAACTCGTCAAACAGCCTGATGGCGTCTGGCCCGTTGCCACCCGCCCGATAGAATTCCGCACAGGCCAGAAGGGCCTCGTAGTATTCGGTGTGGACCTTTTCAGCCAGCGTTCCGAAGGACTTTCGCAGTACCCGCTCCGCTTCAACGCCGCCAATGCGCCCCAGACCGATCAGCGCGGCCGTGACCACCTCCCGATCAGGATGGGCGAGCAGCTCACCGAGACGCAACACCGTCGCAGCGCCGCCTCGGGCCGCCAGACTTGTCGCCAGTCCCGCAGCCGTCGGGCCATCGGCCTTGGCAATGGCCTCCCAGAGCAAGTCATTGACCTCCGTGCCAGGAATCACCTCCAGGGCGTAGCGGGCCAGATGAGCCGTCGCCGGATCGTGAAGGAGGGGGGTAAGTTCGTCGAGCTGCCCTTCACCACCGATGACATAGAGCTGTCGGCAGACGAATGTTTTCCAGACCAGGGTGCTGGTCGGGTCCGCCAGTGAAGCGGCCAGGGTGTTCGCGAGTTCCTCGCGGCCTGTCGGCTCAAGCTGTACTTTCAGGACACGGTCCCGCAGGTACTCCATGGCGTGCCCGCCCTCGCCAAAGTCGCTGTTACGAGCGGCTGCAATCGCCTCGGCAACACCGGGGAACTCGGTTGGCGGCGCTTCCTGGGCATGGGTCGCACACAGTGCGTTGAAGATCAGGAAGCCAGCAAACAGGTGGCGGATTGACCGGAAATGGGACGCTGGAAAGCCTCCCCGCCATTTCGTTGTTGGTGTGGCGCTCATGAGAGTATCCAGGGTTCGCGCATGGGGCGATTCAATAGGCGGTTGGCTTCGGGGTCGTTAACGAAATGCTCGCCTTCGGGATTCCACTTCAGCGGGCGCTTGAGCCAATAGGCGATGTTGCCAATGTGGCATACGATGGCGGTGTGGTGGCCAACTTCGATGGGGCAGATGCACTCCCTGCGCGTGCGGATGCCCTCCAGCCAGTTGTTCTTGTGGTTATCGCTCCGATAAAGCCGCTGCTCGTCGGGCCGGATGACTTCCAGGGCGACAGTCTCCGGCACGGTCTCCAAGTATTGGCCCCGGTTGACGCGAACAGTGCCCCCATCACCGATCCACTCCACTGCTGCGCCACGCCCACTGCCGCCTGCACCGCCGTGATACATGCGAACGCCGTTGGCGTAGACATAGACCAGGCGATCACCGGCGCCATTTCCGGGGGGGATGACCTCCACCGGCCCCGTGTGATCCATGCCGAGTCCCCACTGGGCAATGTCGAAATGATGCGCGCCGAAGTCAGTCATGCCGCCGCCTGCATACTCGCGGTAGTATCGCCAGGCGGCCCAGTCTTCCGACGTGGCCGGCGGGCACAGCACGGAGCTGTAGGGACGCCAGGGACAGGGCCCCAGCCACATATTCCAGTCCAGCCCCTCGGGCACGGGTTCGGCGGGCAGATAGTCCTCCTCGGGAGGACCGCCCACGTTCACATTAACTGTATGGATCTTTCCGATTCGCCCATTCCGCACCAGCTCACACGCGTGATGAAAGGCCGTATCCGATCGCTGCTGACTGCCAACCTGCAGGATACGCCCGTAGCGCTGCACAGCCCGGACGATGGCCTGGCTTTCCCCGATGGTCCGCGCCGTCGGTTTCTCAAGATAAATGTCCTTTCCGTTCTTTGCCGCCTCCACCGCATTCAGAGCGTGCCAGTGGTTGGGCGTGGCGATGACCACGCCGTCGATATCGGGCCGGGCACAAAGTTCGCGAAAATCGCCATACGTCGCGCATCCGGCATAGGTTCCCTGTCCGTCGCGATTGGCGTAGTGGTCGTTGACCTTCTGCGCGCACTCCTCCCGTCGGCCCTTTTCCACATCGCAGATGGACAGCACCTGCGTCGTCGTATCGCCCAGGAAGGCGTCCAGATGTCCTCGGGCCATCTTGCCCATGCCAATGAAGCCCACCGTAATGCGCTCGCTGGGGGCGGTGGCTCCGTCGAGACCGAGGGCCGAACTTGGGACAATAGATGGAAACACGCTCGCGAGGCCTGCGGCGGCA
>JBIJDL010000267.1:0-8557 GCA_044344195.1 Candidatus Hydrogenedentales bacterium | reverse complement strand
TGCGATAGACGCCATCCCAGGCGGCAACCCAAACGGCCCCATCGGCCGTCACAAGATCAAAGGTTTCCCCGGCGGTGGTGCCCGCCTGTTTCACCCAGTTCCGGCCGTTCAGGCGAAAAGTGCCTTTGGGCGTGGCGGCGAAGATCGTGCCCTCGGGGCTTACGGCAACGGCCCGCACATCATTCTCGGGACCATCCGCGACGATGGGGAAGGCCTCGTGGTATTCCTGAACGAAGGGCGTGTCTTTAACGGGTTCGACCGCCGTAGCGGACCAAAGGAAGATCCCGCCCGCGAGAGCGAGGCCAAGGCTGACCCGCCCCAGGGCCAATGAACGAACACGATTAAACATGCGCTTTACTCCGGTTGTCCCCGACGACATTGACAGTGCGGAAACAGTAGCATAGGGCCGGATCCAAATTCGACGGACCTTTTTGTTGCTGAAACAAAAACAAGCGCCGGGCCCGAGGGCCCGGCGCGGAATTCTATCCGTGTATCAGGAGAAATTATTCACCAATTGGGTCGCTGGCGGCGTCGGCATCGGCGCCGTCGGCGTAGCGAATCACACCGCTGGAGTCGGTGAAGAAGCCCTTGCCGCCCGTCGTGCCGTATACGGCCGCATTGGCGTTAGCGGTGAAATTATTCACGTCGCCGCCGAGCACGTAGTTATAGCCGCTCTTCGTGCCGGCCCAGTTGCCGTCCAGGAACGAGGGGGTCGCGCCGGTGAGGTCCGCGAAGTCCGCCGTGTATTCATAGTTCGCGGCGTGGTAGGCCACTTCCGAACCCACGATGGTGCGCAGGTTGCCGATGGCGCTGGATTCGTTCGACTGCATGCGCGAGCGAAGCAGGTTGGGAATGGCGATGGCGGCGATGATGGCGATAATGGCAACCACGATCATCAATTCAATCAGCGTGAAACCCTTGTTAAACTTTTTCATGGCAATTCCTCCTGTTGGTAACGTTAGGTTTGATCAATCTTTTGCGGTCACGCCCCGGTGGGGGGGCGTCTCCGCGCTGCTTTCAACTGTTGTGCTTTATAAAGCAATGGCGATGCCAATTTGGTCGTCATGGGGCTCCTTATTCTTAAGTTGTTCACTGTAAAGGCTTTGTGCGTTATGTCCTGGGCGCCTTCGAGATGGCGGTGGGCGGAATGGACCACATTTTTTCGCTCCATGTGACAAATTTTGTCAAGTCTCTACGGGTTTTCGTCCGAGCGGAGGCTATTGAACCCTGGAGCAGTCCCGTGGGATGATTTTGTTCGTAAACTCTGCGCCCCAATTCAAGACGTCACGTCCCGCGATGGAACCCTCGTGAAAATAGAACTCCCTTATGGTGAATCAATGGTGGAAGCCAACGCCGACTGGGTTCGCCCCCTGGGCACCCTGGAGGTCCGCGAGACCACAGTATTGGGCGATGTGGACGCAAGCCTCTTGGAAGGATTCGCGAGTCCCATTGGCGGTCTGCCGCTCCACGAGCGGCTGCGTCCGGGCGGCTCGGTCGTCATCGTGGTCTCGGATAGTTTTCGCAAGACCTGCGTAGATCAATTGCTTCCGGCCCTCCTGGTCTGGCTCGCCGAACGGGGCGTGGGGGAGGAGGCCATCACGTTCCTCGTCGCGACCGGTTCCCATCGGGGCCCGACGCCCGACGAGCTCGATGATATCCTGGGACCGGCCGTTCACCGTCGCTTCGCCGGACGCGTTCATTCGCATGATCCGCTGGACCGGGATAATCTGGTTCACGTGGGCACGACGTCCCGGGGGACGCCCGTTTCCCTGAACAAGATCGCGGCCACGGCCGACACCTTGATTGTCACCGGTACCGTGGTCCTCCATTATTTTGGCGGCTTCGGCGGCGGCCGCAAGTCCATCGTGCCGGGGCTGGCGGGCCTGGAGACCATTGCCGCGAACCATGCGCTGAATCTGGATCCTTATGAAGACACACTCAATCCGAATGTGGCCATCGGACGCATGGCCGGCAACCCGGTGGCGGAGGATATGCTCGAAGGAGCCCTGCTCGGTCCGGATGCCTTCCTGATCAACACGGTGCTGGACCGGAAGGGCCGGATCGCCCGGATCTTCCTGGGGGACCTCGTGGAAGCCCATGAGGCGGCCTGCGCCTACTCCGCATCGCTGTATACGGTCCAGATTCAGGAGCAGGCCGATCTCGTCATAGCTTCGGCGGGCGCAGCGAAGAATTTTATCCAGAGCCACAAGTCGCTCTATAATGCCTGCCAGGCGGCCAAGCCCGGCGGCCTGATCCTCCTCGCCACGCCGGCGGAGGAGGGCTACGGCGGGAACAAATTCGCCGACTGGCTTGCTCTCGGAAGCCGGAGCGCCATTATCGCGGCCCTCCGTCAGCATGCCGAAATCAATGGCCAGACCGCCCTCTCGACGCTGGAGAAAGCGCGCAGAACGGTTTTTCTGACCCGTATGGCGCCCGAATTGGTTGATGCCATGGGGGGGAGGTGCGTGGACAGCCTCGTGGCGGGGCTCAAAATGCTGCGTGAGGACTTTTCCAAGGCGGGGATCGAGCGCCCATCCTGCCTGGTCATGCCTTCCGCGTACGTCACCGTGCCCATGCCCCGGACCGGCCGAGTGGGGCGGTTCGCATCGGAAGATGGCGTAAGTGTTTGACTGGACAGGCGCTTGTTTGATAGACTTCGTCGTTTCTGCGCCTTATGGAAGGTAGTCGTGTCGTGTCGAGTCTTGAAATCCAGTTAATTTCCGTCACGGAACGCGGCTTTCGCATGGATGTCACCCTGGATGTGAACAGCCTGCGGCCCGACGGCGTGGAGCCCCTTCCCATGGGAGAGGTCTCCGTACGCGGAACCTTGACCCCCATGATAGGACAATATCTCTTTCAAGGTACGGTGGAGGGTGTGTTTTCACAGCCCTGCGCCCGTTGCCTCGAACATGCGGAAATTCCCGTATCGCTGCCGGTGGTGTGGACCTTCGAAGAGGGCCCGTCCGACAATCGTAGACGGGACCAAGACGATGATGAGGACGAGGCGGCGGTTGAGGTGGAGGATGAAGCTTACGGCCTCTATGCCTACCAGGGCACGTCGCTCGATCTGGCTTGGCCGGTGTGGACGGAAGTCGCGCTGGCCTTACCTGTGAAGTTTGTTTGCCGCGAAGAATGTCGCGGTTTGTGCCCAGTGTGCGGGGGTAACCGGAATTCGGTTCCCTGCACGTGCCCGGAAGAAGTTATCGAAGAAACGCCTGTACAAAACAGCGGATTCGCGGGACTGAAAGATCTGTTCCCCGATCTGCCCAAGTAGGCAGGTAAAGGAGTTTATACAGTGCCAGTACCTAAGAGAAAAACCGGTAAAGCTAAAAAAGGCATGCGCCGCTCCCACCACGCCCTGACGCCCCGCCAGCTTATCGCCTGCGCGAGCTGCGGCGAGCGGATCCCGTCGCACCGGGTGTGCCCCAAGTGCGGACACTACAAAGAGCGTCTTATCGTGAATGTAGACCAGGACTAAACGATTTCACCATTGCGTGGAGATAGCCGGATGCGAATCGCTGTGGATGCCATGGGCGGGGATAGTTCGCCCGATGTCGAGATCGAGGGTGCCGTTGCGGCCAGCCTCGGCAGCGATGTCCAAATCCTGCTCGTCGGCGACGAGGCGATTCTGAAGCCGAAACTTGCGGCCCATCCGAAGCGTGGCAATATCAAAATTGTTCACGCGGCGGAAGCTATTTCCATGCATGAATCGCCCGGCACGGCCATCCGCCAGAAGAAGGACTCGTCCCTTCTGGTGGGCATGCGTCTTGTCAAGAACGGCGAGGCCGATGCCATCGTAAGCGCGGGCAACACGGGTGCGGTCCATGTGGGTGCTCGGACGGTTCTCGGTCCCCTGCGCGGCGTGGCCCGTTCGGCGATCTGCGGCACCTTGCCCACCACAAGGGGCCGTGTACTGCTGCTGGATATCGGCGCGAATGTGGATTGCTCCGCGCGCCATCTCTGCGAATTCGCCGAGATGGGCATCGCCTATTCCCAGTATGCGCTGGGCGTGCAGACGCCCCGGGTCGGATTGCTGAATATTGGCGAGGAAGACGCCAAGGGCGGCTCGGTGGCGAAGGAGGTGCATGTGAAGTTGCGCGTTGCGCCCCATGTGAATTTTGTGGGCAACGTGGAGCCGAAGGCGATGTTCAGGGGTGAAGCCGATGTCGTGGTTTGCGATGGATTTCACGGCAACCTGTTGCTGAAGACCGCCGAGTCCGTGGCGCGGCTGACCGGTGGCCTGATTAAAGAGGAATTTGAACGTACCCTCTTTAGCAAGCTCGCCGGACTTTTTGCCAGACGGTATCTTAAGGCCGTCTATGCCAAAGTAGACCCGAATGAATCGTCCGGCGCTCCACTGCTGGGTGTAAATGGTATCGTGATTATCATTCACGGCTCTTCCAATGGCACAGGCGTGGCCAATGCCATCAAGGGTGCCCAGGTCGCCTTTAAGAACGGGTTGAACCAGCACATCGCCGAAAACATCGAAGAGCTGCGCAGCGTAGACCGCAAAGTAAGCTGAAGCGCACGCAGGTCGGGGAGAGCCGCCATGAGTATCTTTCTATTTCCAGGGCAGGGCAGCCAGAAGCCGGCCATGGCTCAGGACTTCTACGAGGGCTCCCATACGGCCAAGGCCGTGCTGGATGAGGCCAATGCCCTCTTCGGCGGGGAAGACCTCCTCCACATCCTCTTCACCGGCACCCAGGAAGAACTGAACCAGACCCGCATCGCCCAGCCAGGCCTCCTCGCCGTGGAAGTGGCCATCGCGCGCCACCTCGCCGAGCTCGGCATTCACCCCTCGGGCTGCGCGGGGCATTCATTGGGCGAAATTCCCGCATTGGTTGTGGCCGGGGTGGTGTCCTTCGAGGATGCCTTCCATTTCACCATGGTGCGCGCCCGCCTGATGAGCGAAAACGTGCCCGAAGGCGGCATGGCCGCCGTCATGGGACTCGACGCCGACTTCATCACCGCGAGCCTGCCGAAGTCCGTTCAGGTGGCCAACTATAACGGTCCCTCTCAGACCATCATCAGTGGCACGAAAGACGGCCTGCTCGCTGCCGAGAGCATTCTCAAGGAAGCCGGTGCCAAGCGCGTCATGCCCCTGGCGGTCTCCGGGCCCTTCCACTCCCAATTCATGCGCCCAGCGGCCGAAGAATTCGCCGCAACCCTCGCGGGCGTGACGTTTCACGCGCCCCGAGTACCGTTCATCTCCTCCGTTACGGGCGGGCCCGTCGAAGCGCCGGACACTATCCGCGCGCTCCTCGCCGAACAGCTTTATTCCCCCGTTCGCTGGACCGAAGTCATGGCCCAGGTCGGCCATCAGTCCGCGCTGGAAGTGGGCCCCGGCAATGTGTTGAAGGGATTGGCCAAGCGTATGGATGGCGCGCCCAGCGTGCACGCCGCAGGCATGCTGACCGATCTCACGGAATTGGTGGACGCGGGGCATCACCACCATCACCGCCACCCGCACCTCGAATTGTAGTTTGAACACAGTCTCCGGTTCGTGACAGAACGCAGAGAGCACAAAGAGAAACAAACTCTTTGCGCTCTCTGCGTTCTTTTGCGGCCAGTCAGAGTATTTCCAGATTAGGCACCCATGGCAACCCCGATCGGGGTATTGAAGAAGGAATCATAACCCATGAGCGATTTTAACGACGCCGTAGTACTCATCACCGGCGGGACGCGCGGCATCGGCCGTGCCTGCGCCGAACTCTTCGCCAGCCTCGGCGCCAAGGTCGCCATTTGCGGTCGGGGCAAGGAAGCGGCGGAAAAAGCCGCCGCCGAGATCGGACCAAACGTCAAGGGCTACGGCTGCGACATCGGCTCCGCCGCGTCGGTGGACGCGCTCATCGATCAAGTCACCGAAGACCTCGGCACCATCCAGGTCCTCGTCAACAACGCCGGCATAACCCGCGACGGCCTCCTCATGCGCATGAAGGACGAGCAGTGGGCCGAAGTCCTCCAGACCAACCTCACCGGTGCCTTCTACACCTGCCGCGCCGCCGCCAAGACCATGCTCAAGGCGCGCTATGGCCGCATCATCAATGTCGGCTCCGTCGTCGGCCTCCGCGGACAGGCTGGCCAGTCCAACTACGCCGCGGCAAAAGCCGGCATCATCGGCTTCACCAAGGCCTATGCCCAGGAAGTCGCCAGCCGCAATATCACCGTCAACGTCATCGCCCCCGGCTATATCGCCACCGACATGACCGCCGAACTCGGCGAGAAAGCCACCGCCGCCATCGTGGACCACATCCCCATGAAGCGCGTTGGCCAGCCGGAAGACATCGCCCACGCCGTCGCCTTCCTGGCTTCGCCCCAGGCGGGCTACATCACCGGCGCGACGCTGAGCGTCGATGGCGGGATTGGAATGTAAACAGGCGGCCTGCCCAAAATATCAGGGACGGCAGGGACAACAGAGCCTTCAGGGACTCATGAGTGAGCAAGCGCCCAATGGGTCCTTTTTGTTTCTGCCGTCTCTGTTGTTCCTGCCGTCCCCGCAACACCGGACGACCTCCCCTTGACAAATCCGCTCCGCCGGTGTACATTACATCTAAATAGTTGTTCTTAACAACAAATAAGGAGCCGCCCATGACCACTACCGCCGACCATACCCTGCTGACCCCCTACGACCTCGCCGGAGTTCCCCTGAGCAACCGCGTCGTGATGGCGCCCATGACCCGGGCCCGCGCGGGCAAGTCTCGTGTGCCGAATACCCTGATGGCCGAGTACTACGCGCAGCGCGCCGGTGCGGCCTTGATCATTACAGAGGCCACCACGATTTCTCCCCAGGCCAATGGCTGGGTGGACTCGTCGGGAATCTACACCGAAGAGCAGCAGGCGGGCTGGGTTCCCGTGGTGCAGGCGATTCACAATGCCGGAAGCAAGGTCTTCCTGCAGCTCTGGCACATGGGCCGCGCGTCCCACAGCAGCTTCCACGACGGTGCGCTCGCCTTGGCGCCTTCGGCCATCAAGATCAACGGCGACTACATCCATACACCCCTGGGCAAGCTGCCTTACGAAACGCCCCGTGCTCTGGAGCTTGAAGAGATCCCCGTCGTGGTGGAGGAGTACCGCCGCGCAGCCGAACGCGCCAAAGCGGCGGGTTTCGACGGCGTGGAGATCCACGGCGCGAATGGCTATCTCATAGACCAATTTCTCCAGTCCAAGACAAACCACCGCACCGATGAATACGGCGGCAGCATCGAGAATCGCTTCCGCTTCCTCAAGGAAGTGACCGAGGCCGTGTTGACGGTATATCCCGCAAATCGCGTGGGCGTTCGCCAGTCGCCCAACGGCGTCTTCAACGACATGGGTTCGCCCGACTACCGGGAGACCTTCCTCTACGCCGCGACGCAGCTAAATGGCTATGGGCTTGCCTATCTGCACATCATGGACGGCCTCGCCTTCGGCTTCCACGAGCAGGGCACGCCCATGACCCTGGCGGAATATCGAGAGGTCTTCCACGGTACGCTCATGGGAAACTGCGGCTACACGCAGGAAGATGGCGAGAAGGCCATTCACGAGGGCCATGCGGATCTCGTGGCCTATGGCCGTCCTTTCATCACCAACCCCGACCTGGTGGCGCGATTCGCCAACGGCTGGCCCCTGAGCCCGCCCGCCGACCCAACCGTGTGGTCTGGCCCCGGCCCGGAAGGGTACACGGACTTTCCGGTTCACAGCGTGGCGTAGAGACTGACGCGCTAGCCCATCTTCCGCAGTATGCAAGTGCTAAGTCGATAATTGTTGGGGAATCGGGCGCTCCCCCCCAAAAGTCTGGACTACATTTTAGATCGGTTTAGGTTTGGTGGGCAGGGGCAGCTTCAGTTTGTCCAGTAGAATGGCCAGGTGTTTGTCGGGCCGGCTGACGGTTCGCAGGTGTATGTCGGTGCCCGCGTCCGTGGGGAGTATGACGTCCATGGAACGCACTTCGGCCATGTGTTCGAGCAGTTTTCGGGGGGCCGTGCCCAGGCCGCAGCCGTCCATCCATTGTTGCAGCGTGCGCCACAGGACCAGGGCGAGGAAGCACACGAGGATGTGGGCCTGGGTGCGATCTTCCTTCTGGTGGAACAGGGGTCGCAGGCCGAGGTCATGCTTCGTGGCGCGAAACGCGTCTTCGACCTGAGTAAGGCCGATATAGGTTTTCCAAAGGTCTCTGGCCTCCCAGCCCTGCAGGTTGGTACGTAGAGCCTGCCCCATTTTTGGGTATTTTTGGAATAATTACGCTGCCTTTGCGTTCGTCGGGCTTTCATCAGAGAATCCGGAGGCGAGTGCGTCGGTTTGTGTTGGCCTGATTGTGCGGTTTTGGTTATGGGTGGACACACCTCTCCCGGGATACGCTTCTCCTTTTTGTGTATAGTTATCTATGATACTAATGCTAGTGCCGTGGCCTGGGGAAGCCTTGCCAAGACCCACAGGTTGTGCATTAGCACTGACCAACCGCACAGCCGCTCTTTGTTCTCGTGGCCCCACTTTTGTGCGGGGTTGCCCGTGAAGTTGCGCAGGAGGATGGCGATGCGCGCTTCGGTTTGAGCGCGGCGGGTTTGGTGGGCGCGGAAGG
>JBIJDL010000265.1:0-8572 GCA_044344195.1 Candidatus Hydrogenedentales bacterium | reverse complement strand
TCTCCAGCACCAATCCTCGCAAAATTCATACGCCAACGGATCGCTCACGACAGAGCAAACCACAAAAGGAGAAACGCCGCATGAACTCAGGAGGATTCATCACATAGAATACGGTACTCACAAGTAATTTAAAACGATTCGGCGAGTCCCCGTCCCATAAGACCCCCCGTCCCCGCTCAGGCCCCGGCCGCCGGCTGCTTGCCCCGGTGCACGAGGGCGTCGAAGCGGGGGTCTTCTCGAAGGCTCGCGAAGTCGCCGTCGTTCATGGCCTCCAACCGGAGGGCGTCGGAGAGCTTGAAGGCCTCGGTGAGATTGGTCAGGGCCTCGTCCGTGCGTCCGTTGAGCGCATAGAGACAGGCCAGGTTGTAGTAGGGCTTGGGATGCCCCGGAAAGCTCTCGATGGCCCGATGGAAATGGACCTCGGCTTCGTCGTAACGCTTCAGGTCCACCAGCAGGTTCGCGTAGTTGTTGAGGGACGAGATGTCGCCCGGCATAAAGCGGAGCGCGAGCTCGGACTGCGCCAGCGCCTCTTCGTACTTGCCTTCCGCGCGGAGAATGATGGCCAGGATGCCGTAGGGACGTCCCCATTCGGGATCGAGGGTGATGGCCTTCTGGAGGGTGGCCTTGGCCTCTTCCACCCGATCAAAACTGTAGCGGCCGAGGAGGTTGCCCAGGCTGGCATAGGGCCAGCTCCATTCCGGGGCGAGTGCGATGGCCTTCTTAAAGTAGCCTTCAGCCGAATGGTAATTCTGTTCCCGCTCGAACTGGCACCCGAGCAGGTAGGCCCCTTCGGCGGAGTTGTTCATGCCGCTTTCCGCATAGACCGCCGCGATACGGATCGCCTCCTGGGTGTCTTCCCGAAGGGCGTTCACGTCGGCGTGGAGCAGGGCCAGGGCGCGGTCCGTAACGATCTCGGGGGATTCCAGCCCCTCCGGGCCCCGGGCGATCGTCTGCCGCGATACATACACGAGAGAGGCGATCAGCGCCATAACAAGGGCAATTCGCCAAAGTACCAGATGATGTTTCATGATTTGCTCAAAATCCTGTGCTGGTACATCGCCCCGGCTGCGGCTGTCCCCGGGCACCCGAGTGCCCGATACCGCTCCCGCCGCTTTTTCTGACCTTTCTGCTCCATTCTTGTACGGCTATTGTAACATGAGAATTCGGTTGGGTTGCGTTTTGGGGTACCTTATCGGTATTCTTTTGACCACCCCGCAATCGGACCCTCGGGGGGATCCGCGCGCACCTACGGCCTGCCTGCCGTTTTCCCGCGTTTATCCGGTCAGGATCTCCACATCCAGGGCCCGATCCACGTGTCGGCGCGCACCTTTCAACCGGTGCCTGTCCGGTGCCGAACCTGCTGCAACTGTTGCGGCAGCACCGAATCAAGAGAGTGGAAGAGTCATGGAAGTCATCATCCGAAAAACGGAGGAAGAGGCCGCGCAGTTGACGGCGGACCTGATCGCCCACGCGCTGGTCGCCAACCCACGCCTGGTGCTGGGGCTGGCCACGGGCCGCACGATGGAAGGGCTCTACGCCCGACTGGTCAAAAAGCATCGCGAGGATCATCTCGATTTTGCCGCCGCGACCACCTTTAACCTCGACGAGTACATCGGCCTGGCCCCGGAGAATCCCAATTCCTACCGGAGCTACATGAACCACCACCTCTTTGACCACATCAATATTCCCAAGGCCAGCACCTACCTGCCCAACGGTACCGCGCCTGACCTGGACAAGGAGTGCGAGGACTATGAACGGCGGATCGAGGCGAGCAATGGCATCGACCTCCAGTTGCTGGGCATCGGCAGCACGGGTCACATCGGCTTCAACGAGCCCCTGTCCGCGCTGCGCAGCCGCACCCGCTGCAAGGCCCTGACGCCCGGCACCATCGCCCAGAACGCGCCCCTCTTTGATAACCCGGAGGACATGCCCCGGCGCGCCATGACCATGGGTGTGGGCACGATCCTCGATTCCCGCCGCTGCCTCATGCTGGTGACCGGCGCCGCCAAGGCCGATATTGTCTCCAAGGCGGTGGAAGGCCCCATCACCTCCATGATCTCCGCGTCGGCCCTGCAGCTTCACCCCAAGTGCACGGTCATCGTGGACGAAGCCGCCGCCGCGAAGCTGGAAAACCGGGGCTACTACGACTGGATCTTCCAGAATGAACCCGAGTGGGCGCCCTACCGCTGAGCCCCAAGAACTTCATTGAAAGACACCGCGCAACGGCGCGGTGTTTTTTTATTGCCCCACCCGAATCACCGCACGACCCGGCCTCGCAGCCGCTCAAAGCGCTTCCAGAACTTGCCCAGCTCCGAAGCGGCCTCATCTGGAATTTGAAGCGTAGAGTAACTGCCGGCCACGTACAAGTGCGTCAGGGCGTGGGCCTCGGGGCGCATTTCCTCGATGGGCTCGGGCAGACGCGCCAGATACTCAAAGGGGGTCTCGCCCTCTTCTCTCGGCACGCCAAGATCGTAGGCTAGGGCGCAGAGGGCGTCGTAGCTGTACTGGATCTTTTCCCGCAGGGTGCCCTGGCTGTTCAGCGGATTCTGGTAGCGGGCGCAGGTCGCGATATCGCGATCCACTTTGACCCGGGGACGGCGCGGCTTGCGCTTGGGGACGTAGGTCAGCCTGCGGAAGAAACGCGCAAGGCGATCAAAGAGTCCGGCCCGCTTCCCCCGCCTGCCTGCGGCCTGGCCGAAGTAATGGGCCGCCGCCTGTATCAAGGAGTAGAGAAAGAATAGCCCTATCAGCGCCAGGGCCCCATAGGCCAACCACTTCAACGCCGGGGCCGCGTTCATCAATTCGTTCATGGGGATCTGAGTACTGGGCGGAGGGCTGCTGGACCCGGAAGATTCCTGACCTGCGGATTTCCCCTGCGCATTCTCTGCGGACTGCGATTGCTGCTGGCCCTCGGAGTTTGATTGGGACTGGCCCCCTTGTCCACCCTGCTGACTACCGTCGCCGCCGTTGGAGGATTGGGATTCGCTCTGGCTGCCTTGGCTTTCCGCGTTCTGGTCGGGCGACTGGGCGTTGCTCTGGCTGCCTTGGCCATCCTGGGCATTGGTGGAAGCCTGCTGACCGTTTTGACCGCCCTGCGGGTTCGAGGCGTTTGGTCGATTGTCGCTGAACTGCTGTCCCGCAGGACCGCCCGAGCCCGCGCGGCTTTCGTCGCCGGGCGGGTTTTCAGAGGCGGATTCCTGCGGTTGCTGTGATCCCGGCTGGCGAGCTTCGCTGGACTGGCCTTCCCGACCTTCGGGGCCCAATTCGCCCTGCTGCCCGTGCGCTGCGGTCGCTTCACCTTTCCGCTGGTACTCGTGGTAGTCGTACTTCGTCGAGATCGTTCGCCCCGACTCGGCCACCTGGCGTTGCGCACTGTGCCAGGCCTCCGGCTTCGCCGGCACGGGCCCCCAGAGCCCCAGGATGAGCACCAAGGCGACCATCAAGCTGCCCAGGCCGAGCCAGAAGGCCGCGATGCTCGTGGGGAAGGTGATGGCGCGGCGCTGGCAGTAAACCCGAAGGCCCCGGTAGCTCGACAGCATGAGGAGCAGGAGCATGGCGGCGGTGTAGACGCCCACGTAGACACTCCCCGCCGACTCCATGAGGGAGCCGCCCTGGGGCAGAAGACGCTGGCCGATGGCGAGGAGGATCATGATGGGAATGGCCAGGTAGAACAGCGAATTGGCGGGGTGCTTGCGCGGCAGACGTCCTTTGCCGATCTCCGGCTCGGCGGCAACGTCGGCGGGCGGGGCCTTGCGCAGCCAGCCGCCCCGCAGGATGCCCACCTCGCCATAGCGCGCGCTGGCGTCCACGCAACAATCCCGCGTAAGCCGATCGGTCACCTTCCAGAGGATGGCTACGACGCTGATATTGAAGCAAAGGGAGGGCAGCATGCTGGTCATGACGCCCCCGGCCAGTCCGCCGCCCCGGAGCTGGGTGACCACGGTGAACATGCCCACGGCGAAAATCATACCGACGAGGTAAACCCCGGAATCCGTCGCCTCGCGATCCGCCCGCAGTCGGTTGAGGGCAACGATGCCCATGACAAAGAAGAAGGCGAAGGCCCGCATATTGATATCGAGCCGTTCGGTGTAGATGAAGCGGATATCGAGAAGAAACCAGGCGACGGCCAGCATCATGCAGAAAATCATCAGGGGGATAAGAAGATCTACCGCCCGATCCGCCATGCTGCGCTCCTCTTCAATCTCAGGGCGTGGCGCACCCTCGGGTAGAGCCGGCGGCGCGGCAAACTCCCGGCGGAGGGAGTGCAGGTCCAGAGGGACTGAGTCGCCGCGTTTTTCCATGGGAGGTGGGTTCCGAGAGGTGGTAAAGGGTACGGGGATGTTGTAGCAGCTTTGCGGATGGGAAGTCGAGGGGGGGGAATGGGTCTTATGGGTCGCATGAGTCCCATAAGTCCCATTTCTTCCCCACCCCTACAGACTCCAGACTCCAGACTAACTTCGCGTATAATACCCCCCGACCCCGCAACCCAAGCCCTGAACCGGATTCCTCTTCCATGCCCGAACTCGCCACCGACCCGCGCCTTTCCCAGACTCTGCGGATGATCGAAGTCTACTGCAGCGTCCAGGGCGAAAGCACCTGGGCCGGGTTACCCTGCGTTTTTATCCGGTTGGCGCGCTGCAACCTGCGATGTCGCTGGTGCGACACCACCTACAGCTTTCATGGGGGTGAGAAGCAGACCCTGGCGTCGATCCTGAAGGAAACCCTGGCCTTCGGTGTGCCCCTCGTAGAGTTGACGGGCGGCGAGCCCCTGGCCCAGAAGGAATGCGTGCCCCTGGCGGAGTTGCTGCTGGAAGCGGGCTGCACCGTGCTCATCGAGACCAGCGGCTCCCTGCCCATCAACACCCTGCCCGATCCCGTCATCCGCATTATGGATCTGAAATGTCCCGACAGCGATATGGAACGCTTCAACGACTGGGCTAACATCGAACATCTGAAGGCGGATCGCGACGAGGTCAAGTTTGTTATTGCCAGCCGGCGGGATTACGAATGGAGCCGGGACACCGTCCAGCGCTATAATCTCACCCAATGCTGCAGGGCGGTGCTCTTTTCCCCCGTGTTTGGAGAGGTGGATCCCAAGGACATCGTCACCTGGATGCTGGAGGACGGGCTGAACGCGGTCCGTTTTCAATTGCAGATGCACAAATTCATCTGGCCGCCGAACGAACGCGGCGTCTAATCACGGCCCGTTAAGGAAGTCCCTTGGAAGCCCATTTAACAAAAATCGCCTATGTGGAAGCGGCCCACCGCAACCCGAAGGGCAACGAGAAACAGCAGCGCCTCCACGGCCACAGCTACAAAGTGGAGATCCTGGCCAAAGGCGGGCTCGACCCGGAAATCGGCTGGATCGTGGATTACTCGGCGCTGAAGCGCCTCTTCCGCCCCCTCTACGATCAGCTCGATCACGCCTGCCTGAATGACATCCCCGGTCTGGAACACGACACCACCGTGCCCGCGCTGGAGCGCTGGATCGACGCTCACCTGTCGCCCAAACCCGCGTGGTACGACGGGGTGCGGGTCTCCATCGACGGCGACCTGGGCTTCGTGCCCCGACGCTTGCCCGCGATTCCTTTTGAGAATCTGCCGGAGCGAATCATCTTCAGCTTCGAAGCGGCCCAGTCCCTGCCCCAGTTGCCCTCGACCCATCCGTGCAACTGTATCCACGGCCACAGTTATCGCTTTGAAGTGGGTACCAAGAATCTCGACGCGCTGAAGCCGCACCTGCGGACAATCTACGACGAGCTGGATCACACCTACCTCAATGAAGTGCCCGGCCTCGAATGGGCCACCTGCGAGCGTATCTGCAAATGGGTCTGGGACCGCCTGGCGGCGGCGGGTGAAGAACCGACCGTGGTGGTGGTGCAGGAAACCTATACTGCGCGATGCATCTACTACGGCGAATGAGTGGATCGCCTATGCGGCGGACGGTGTGGACTTAGTGGACGAAGTGGACGCGTCCACCGGTCAGCTCGACGAAGGTAAGCCTTGTCCACCCAGTCCACTGAGTCCACTTTGTCCAAGTGATTTAAAGGAACTCCCATGGAAGCCCCCATCCCCGCTAAAGACCAGTTCAAGGCTCTGGACAAGTCCCTGCCCTTCAAAGGGCAGGAGGCCATCGAAGACCACCTGCTGGAATGTTTCCCCTACGAGTATGCGGACAAGCCCCACGGCCAGGCCATGTGCATCGAGACGGAAACCGACGAGTTCACCTCGGTATGCCCTTTTTCCGGCCTGCCCGACTTCGCGGTGGTCAACATCCGCTACGTGCCCGGTGAGCACTGCCTCGAATTGCGCTCCTTGAAGTACTATCTCCTCTCGTATCGCGATGTGGGCATCTGGTACGAGCATCTGGTCAACCGCATGCTCGAAGATCTCGTGAAAGCTTGCGCGCCCCGCTCCATGACCATCACCATCACATGCAACCCCCGGGGAGGTCTCTCCAGCACGGTGACGGCCTCTTATGATCGGGCGGAGATGGGCCCGATGGCCTGATCCGGCACCGGGGCCCGCGGACGATCAGGTATACTCAAAGCGCACCGCCATCGGAGAACTACGTTGCGGGACTGGGCCCACAAACGACGCACTCGCCTTAGGAGAGAGAGCCTGGCCACGCTGGCATCCCTCCTGGTGGCCCTGTTCGCCCATGGACAGACGGCGATGGAATTCCGGGTCTACACCATGCCGGGCGGCGCACCGGTGGCACCGGTCAACGGGATGCTGGCGGACCGGGAAGGCGCGATCTGGGTTGCCACCTGGGGTGAGGGCCTCCACCGGATCCACGGCACGGAGTGGAAGACTTTCACCGAAGCCGACGGCCTGCCCGATGACTGGATCCGCTCGATCACTGAATCGCCGGGTGGCGGCGTGTGGATCGGAACGGGCGAGGGCCTGGCACTGGTCCGGGACGATCAGGTCTTCCCCCTGACCCCGCGCGATCTGGACCAGATGATCACGGGCGACGTTTCCTACGTCCGCGAGTTGTCCAGCGGCCAGATTCTGGCCGGTACCGTTGACGGGAAGCTTCTGCTGCGGGAGCCCGTGGGCACCTTGCCCGCCGACCTTCTGAAAGGCTGGCGCGCCGTTGCCATGCCGGAGACGAGCCGCAGCCACGAGCTGGTGGCTGTAGTGGAGACAGGCCCCGATGAATGTCTGCTCTCCCTCGCCTGGGGCGGGCTCGGCTGGCTCCGAGGCGGGACCTGGAGTCCCGACCCCATGCTGGCAAATCTCCAGTACCACGTGCTGCACGAAGAGCTCAAGCATGACGGACGCGAAATCTGGGCCGTGGAACGGGACGGGGGCCGGGCCTACCGCCACACCGAGGGCGGCTGGTCGCCGCTGGAATACTGCCCCACGAGCATCAATGACTTGTTGACCTTGGATTCCGGCGAACTCCTGGCCGCAACCCATTCCGGTCTATTTCTCCGCAGCGATGCCGGCTGGCAGGCCTGGGCCCTGGACCCCGCATTCGGCGAGCCCGAACTGAGCCGTGTGGTCGCGACCCGCGATGGCGCCGTCTGGGCGGGCGGGCGTGAAGGGCTTATTCGGGGCACTCCGCCACCCTGGCTGGCCAGCGGTCAGCCCGATGGCCCCACGGTGCTGCTCCCCCGCGCACAGCCGAATGACCCATCGCGGGCCATGAATTTCGCGGGGGTGGTCTTTGCGCCGGAAGGCACGGCCTGGGTCCCCCAGTGCACGCTGAACCCCTGGAACAAGACGGCCATCACGCTGGATGATTCCATCTGGATGGGCGATGGACGCCTCTGGATCGAGCCCGGGGGCGGCCTCCGGTGGTCGATGGTGGCGAATGGAATGCTTCACACCATCTATCGCGGGGAGTTGAGCATCTATTCGCTTGAGACGGGTGAGCGCACGGAACTGCGGACCCTGCCCCCCACAGATCCCGCCCTGGAGCGGTTCATGGTGACGGCGGGCGGGAGCCTGCTCTATCTGACGATGGAAGGTGCCTTCCGGCTGGAGGAGGGCGCCTGGACCCCGTTCCCCACCGCGCCGGGTTACGAGCAAAAGCAGGTATTCTCCATCGCCGAAACGGAACCGGGCGTCTTCTGGGCCGGTGTCCGCGGCGGGATCGAGCGCTGGGTCGGAGAGTCCATTCAGATCTTCGGTCAAGCCGAGGGGGTGGAACCGGAAGATGATATCCACGCCATCATCCAGACGCGCGCAGGCGATCTGTGGTTCGGCAGCATGGGGGCCGGACTCTACCGCTACAACGGGGAACGCTTTGAGCACTTCACCAAAGCCGACGGGCTCCGCAGCAACTCGGTGCGGGCCATCCGGGAGAGCGCCGATGGCACGATCTGGATTGCCAATCGGGGCACGGGCGTATCGGCGCTGCGCGGTGGACGCTGGGTCCACTATGGCCTGGAGCACGGCCTGCCCCATGCCCCCGCCCTGACCTTGGCCGAGAGTGCCGACGGCGCCCTGTGGATCAGCTCCCAGGCACAGGGTCTCTTCCGGTACCGCCCGGACCGCGAAGCACCGGAGACGGAGATTGTCGTGGGGCCCAACCAGGTCGACGCCCACGGCATCGGCGTCT
>JBIJDL010000020.1:0-27537 GCA_044344195.1 Candidatus Hydrogenedentales bacterium | reverse complement strand
GTCGGCAACAACTTCCCCTACACCTTCATGGGCTTCGAGCCCGGCACCACCCGAGAGCAGGTGCGCCGCTGCATCGAGAACTGGAACAAGGGCGACAACGGCATCCTCGATCTCTCCAAGGCCTACCGCCTGAAGCCCGGCACGGGCTGGATGATCGGACCCTGCATCCTCCACGCTCCCGGCTCCCTCGTGACCTATGAGCCCCAATGGGGCAGCGATGTCTTCGGCATGTACCAGAGCCTCGTGGAAGGCCGCGACGTGCCCTGGGCCCTTCTCGTGAAGGACATGCCCGCCGACAAGCACCAGGACATCGACTTCATCGTCGATCAGCTCGACTGGGAATCGAACGTGGATCCGAACTTCAAGGAAAACCACTACCTCGAACCCATCATCGACACCCAGGACGACGCCCACACCGATCGCTGGATCGTCTACGGCGGCGTGAAGGGCAAGGACTACTTCTCCGCCAAGGAACTGACGGTTAACCCCGGCCAGAAGGTCACGATCAAAGACAAGGGCGCAACCAGCCTCATCACCGTCCAGGGCCGCGGCCGCGTCGGCCACCTGACCCTCGAAAGCCCCGACATGATCCGCTTCGGCGAGATGACGGAAGACGAAGTCTTCATCACCGCCAAACGCGCGGCCGACGGCTACGAAATCGAGAACCTGGCGAAGGAATGTCCCCTGGTCATCCTCCGCTACTTCGGCCCGGACGTAAACCCCCAGGCCCCGGCCATGGGAAGCTACACCCGCTAAGTTGAATCGAGAATCGAAGTCTCCTGCCCTGTCCTACAGCGACAGCAGGGACTTCAGAGACAGCAGGAAATCCCCGATCAATCAAAAACCTGCTGTCCCTGTAGTCCCTGCCGTCCCTGCAAGGAGCGGCGAAGACTCCGATTCAAAAGAAATCTGCAGGAAGCGAGAGCCGGTGACCGTAAGGCCACCGAAAACCAGAAGGGACAACATCACCATGAAGAAGATCTCCATCGGAAGCTGGGCCTACAGCATTGGCCCGTACGAAAACAGCCCCATCCCCTGGGAAGAAGTTTTGACGACGCTCAAGTCGCTCAACTTCGACGGCGTGGAGGTGGGCGGCTTCTCCATCCACCCCAGCCCGGAAAACGCGCCGAACAAGGAAGACCGCGAGAAGATCGTGGCCCAGGCCAAGGAAATCGGCATCGGCTTCTCCGGCTTCGTGCCCAATCTCTGGGGCGAAAAGCTCGTCAATACGGAAGACCCCTCCGGCTACATCGCCGCCTTCAAGCAGGGTGCCCAGTTTGCTCATGACCTCGGCATCAAGGGCGTACGCGTCGACTGCGTCCAGCCCCCCACGATCCACGCCGAGATCGACTATGACGTCGCCAAAAAGCGCGTCGTCAGCACCTGGAAAGAATGCTCCAAGATCGCCGCCGACCTCGGCTGCTACGTCACCTGGGAATTCGAGCCCGGCTTCGCCTTCAACAAGCCCTCCGACGTCTTCCGCATTGTCGATGAAGTAAACGAAGAGAACTTCGGCATCGAGTTCGACACCTGCCACGCTGAAATGGTCGCGGGCGTCGGCGCACGCCAGCACGGCACCAAAGAAGTGCTCCCCGGCGGCTGCCTCGAAATGGCCCAGAAGCTCAAGGGCAAGATCAACCACGTCCACCTCATCGACTCCGACGGCACCCTGCACCACGACGAAACCAGCAGCCATCCGCCCTTCGGCGACGGCTACCTCGACTTCGACGCCATCGTGCCCGCCCTCCTCGACGCCGGCGTGCCCCACGACTGGTGGACCATCGATCTCTGCTTCTGGCCCGACGCCTGGAAGGTCACCGAGCGCTGCAAGAAAAGCATCGACGCATTGAACAAGAAGTTCTGCAGCTAAGACCGAGTGTCAAGCCCCCCGGCAACGGGGGGCTTTTTTGTGAAAAACCCACTCGTTCCCAAGCTCCGCTTGGGAATGCAGTCCCCGGAGCTCCGCTCCGAATGGGCCTGATATAGCTATGCTCGCCCCATAAGACCCATAAGACCCATAAGACCCATAAGACCCATTCCAAAAACCATCCGCGACACCCCGCGGCGAAAATCACTGGCCCCCGACCGGGGCCCATACCAAGGAGAGACACCATGGCCAAGAAAAAACTCAACATCGGCATGATCGGCTACGGCTTCATGGGCCGCGCCCACTCGAACGCCTTCCGCAAGGTCAACAACTTCTTCGACCTCGAATACCAGCCCGTACTCAAGGCCGCCTGCGCCCGCAACGCCGAAAAAGCCCAGGCCTTCGCCGACAACTGGGGCTACGAAAGCATCGAGACCGACTGGCGCAAACTCGTCGAACGCGACGACATCGACTGCATCGACATCGGCAGCCCCAACAACACCCACGAAGAAATCGTCCTCGCCGCCGCCGCCAAAGGCAAGATGATCCTCTGCGAGAAGCCCCTTGCCATGAACGCCGAAGAAGGCGAGCGTATGACCGCCGCCGTCGAAAAAGCCGGCGTGCCCAACATGGTCTGGTACAACTACCGCCGCGTGCCCGCCATCACCCTCGCCAAGCAGCTCATCGACGAAGGCCGCCTCGGACGTATCTTCCACTACCGTGCGAAGTACCTTCAGGACTGGACCATCAGCCCCGAACTGCCCCAGGGCGGCGCGGGCCTCTGGCGCCTGGACGCCTCCGTCGCGGGTAGCGGCGTCACCGGCGACCTCCTCGCCCACTCCATCGACACCGCCATCTGGCTCACCGGCGGCATCGAAAAAGTCACCGCCATCACCGAGACCTTCATCAAAGAGCGCCAGCACAACCTCACCGGGAAGAAACAGGAAGTCACCATCGACGACGCCTGCGCCTTCCTCGCGAAGTTCGACAACGGCGCCCTCGCCACCTTCGAATCCACCCGCTACGCCCGCGGCCGCAAAAACCAGAACACCTTCGAAATCAACGGCGAACATGGCTCCCTCTACTTCGACCTCGAAGATCCCCACCAGCTCCAGTTCTTCGACAACAAACACGAGAGCCACATCCACGGCTGGCAGACCATCCTCGTCACCGATTTCGAACACCCCTACATGGACCACTACTGGGTCCCCGGCACCACCATCGGCTACGAGCACACCTTCGTCAACGCCACCGCCGATTTCCTCAAAAGCCTTGAAGCGGGCCAGGACCCCGTCCGCCCCAACTTCCGCGACGCCCTCGAAACCCAATACGTCTGCGACGCGGTACTCAAGTCCGGCAAGACCGGCGTATGGGAGAGCTGCAAGGCATAAGCAAGTATAGGTACAGATAGAATGACCAGACGGCCCCGGCAATTGTCGGGGCCGCTATTTTTTGACTGGTTTACACCACTATGCCGCGCGGCGTGCGATGCATCGCGCACGTTGGTAGCAAATCGCCCGTGCGGAGGTTCTTAGTCCCGCAGGGACGGCATATCGTAGCCCAGGCGCGAGCGAAGCGAACCCTGGGATCCGGCACCCCCAGAGTTGAGCCCTGAAAGGGCGGCATAGAAGACGCTGGAAAGGCGATCTTCTGTTCGATAGACTAATACAACACATCGCGGTCAACGCGAATGTTTCAACAAAGGAGGGCACCATGTCACAAACTTCATCACGTGCTCCGATGACGTATTGGTATGAATCGTGTAGTCGAGCGAATATCCCAAGGACAACAATTGTACCGATCTTGTAGGCACTGTGTATAGTTTATTGAGGCAGACTAAACGACGGACTGGCCATATAGGGCGTTAATCGGGAGCACACTGTGAACAGAAGAATACAATCGCCGCGCGAGGTGCGCAATAAGCTCAGGCAACTTTTCCTCAACAACCTGTTCCAGATAGTTGATTCCGCGGAGATCTATGCCGTATCGGGCACCTCTATCGGCCTACCGCAGCACGTCCAAGAACTATGCGATGACGAGGGCTATCGGATTCTGACCCACGCTGATCGGAGTGATCTCCTGCCCGGCCAATACCTCCTCGAAACTCCCACACCTGAACCCGCATTCTCCCCCGCTGTCTCGGCGAAAATGCGCGCCTACATATTGAAGTGCCGGGACCTCACCTGCCAGATGTGCGGCGCTACGGCGGGCGATCCCGACGACGACGACCCCGAGTATAAGCTGCGCTTGCACATCGCCCCCCTCCGCGACGCAAACGGGGGCGGCGAGGACGGGCCAACCAACTTGCGCGTGTTGTGCTCATCCTGCCATGAAGGCGTATCGGGCACACCCCTCGATCACGGACCGAACCCGATACTCGATCAACTTCAAAGCGCGGGGGGAACGGCGCAACTCGAGACCCTGGGCTGGCTGGTGAAGAAATTCCCCCACAGGGCAAAGTTTTTCCTGGGGGATGGGGCTTCGGGACAATCGCACTAAGAACGCATCACAAACAGGAGAAGTATGGGGAGGGGGCATTCCTGCCCCCCTTTTCATTGGACTCACTGCACGATGAGTAAGCACCTTTTTTGCCCCATAAATTTCGTTACACAAGTCGGGGCCTGGAAATCCCCCGCTCCATACCCGCGGGATCTCTACGTTATTAATGCGATTTCCCCGGAGGGGACTTGAACCCAATCCCCCAATTTGGGGTATCGTACGATTCGGCATTGGACCAGGAGGAACACAACGCGGGCTCACTCGCAATTGCCATCCTCGACCCCACAACCGGACGTGCCGTGGAGGTCGAGTTACTGGACGGCCTTGCGCCGGAAGATCTTATGCTGCTCGAATCGGAGTGGGTATCCGAGCGCTCGCGTATCATGCAAGAACTACTCCGGGCGGATAGCCGCTCCCTCATCAACCTATGAGTTAAACTCGGGCATCGTATCCACCATCCTGAAAAGTTGAGGTTCATCCGGCTTGAGCGTACATAATTAGCGACATGCACACCGTCCAGGACGAGATACTATCAAGGCCCGAGACCTTCAGCAATTGTCCGTGAGCCGATTCATACTGTCTTCCGGCCCGAAGGGCAGCGCAGCTTTTAGTTCGCCGCGGCGAACAACGCCTGGGGATACACGATCACCTTATTTACTCGCCCTGAAAGGGCAGCGCAGTCCGAAGTCGAAGCCGTTGTGGGCACCTCCCCTGCACTAGGTGAGCAGCCCCCTTTCGTCCGGTTGATCTCTAACTTCCGCCTCGGAGGAATCCGCGTAGATGCTCTCGCCAATCACGCGCGAGGTTACTTCATCCAAGTAGGAACGGAGTGTTTTCTCCAGTTCATTGAACTCCGGCCAAAGGGTTTCATCGACGAAGGAACGCGGAACGCGGGCCATGACCGTCGTGTAGCGCTGCTTGGGGTATCTGTACGGCGTGATGTCGTAGCGGCGCATCAGCGCTACGAACAGCCGCCTGGACCAAGCGTCCTGAAGGGTGAATTTGAATTCAATAGGCGCGTCCGCTTCCCGCATCGCTTGGAGCCGCTCCCGAATGCGATTCATGGCGTTGGCGGCCGCATCGCGTTCGCCATCGAAGGTGGTCCGTGCGAACACCGCCTCGACCCGATGTAGCTTTTCTATAAGTTCTTGCTCTTTCGTCAAAATATTGCTCCATCCATCCGTCCGCAGCATTTCTTATATTTCTTGCAGTTGCCGCTGGGGCAGGCGCGTTCGGACCGATCTTCTTCTCGGCCTTCCTGAAGGTTTCCATCGGCAATATAGGGCCTGTCATTCGGCGCTTCCGGCGACACGAATATCGCCTTCACGTCGTATTCATTCGAATCGCCGCACGCAGCGCACTTAAGCTCCAATCGCAGTGACTCGCGCGCGGCCCCGGCGCGATGTGCCGATGCCTTCGCGCTAACCCAGGATCAGGATCGCGGCATAGCCGACGACGGAGCAGAGGAGCGAGGCGGCGAGCACGGGCAGGAGGTTGATACGCAGGATGTCACGGTACTCCTTGAGGCCGGCGACGGTGGCGGCGGCGATGATGTTGAACAGGCAAACGGCGTTGCCCAGGGAACCACCGGCAAGCTGTAGTCCCAGAATCACTTCGGCGGGCAGGCCGAGCACAACCGCCGCATTCGCCTGGACCGGCCCGAAGATGATATTCGACACCGTGGTGCTCCCGGTCACGAAGCTACCGATGACCCCGAGCAGCGGGCTGACGAGGGGGTAGAAGGGGCCAGCGCCCGCAAAAACCCCGGCGATAGCATCGATCATGGAGGGGCCCTCGCCCCCGCTGTGGATCATGAGCTGGGTGATGGCGAGCGAAGGAAAAAGGACGACAAAGACGGCAAAGGTTTTCGTCGCGACCGGCTTAAGGTTAATGCGGAAGTCCTGGGCGAGCGCCATCGCGAACAGCGAGGCCGCGACAAAGGGAATCAGCGGCGAGCGCAGCGGCTGGAATGTGGTATCCACCTCCGTGCCGTAGATATCGGTAAATTCGATGCGTGCCGCCAGGATGCCAGCCAGCTCAGGCAGAAGTCTCGGTAGCAGAAGCAGCATGACCAGCAAGCCATAGGGGAGCCACGGCCTCCAGTTCAGCCGACGGTCTCTAAAGAGAAAGACGTACGCAAGCGCCGCCAAGAACAACGCGGAGAGGATACCGCTGATCTCGCGAAGCGCCGGTGCAAACACGGCAAACGGTACGAGGATCCCCGGGACGAGCGCCCAGCAGGCGGCATTGGCCTTTTCCCCCGTTTCCTTGCGCAGGGTATGATCGATGAAGGCCATCACCGCGAAGCCCGCCAGAAGAATGGCCAGTGACGCCACCTGGTACACCGTGCCAACGGCTTTCGCGTCCAGGTCGAGCGGCAACTCGAGCCCCGCCAGGACCGGCGTGCCCACCGCCCCGGCCATGGCGAACAGGCCGTCTATGAGCAGCACCACCGCGATGGACAGCACGGGCGGGTAACCCATTGCGATCAACAGGGGCGGAACGATGGCCCCCGGCGTACCGAAGCCCGATACCGCCTCGAAGAAGGCGGTCAGGAAAATCGCGAGGAAATAGAATCGAAAGGTACGGTTGGGGTGCACCGTGGCGAGCGAGCTTTGGAGCCGCTTGATGTAGCCCGTTTGCTCCATTACGTGGTAGAGCAGTACCGCCCCGAAAATTATCATGAGGATGCCCACCGTGCCCACGAAGGCGCTGGTAAGGCCGGCGAAGAAGGTCGGGATATTCCCGCCGCCCGTGAAAAACAACACGATAGTTGCGGCGAGTCCGGCGGCGATGCCCTTTGGAACGCTCATCATGATACTTACAAGCAACAACAGCAGGATGGGCAGAAAGGCGAGTAGGCTGGTCAAAAAGGACATCATGGTATAACGATCGCGTGCGGCACGGGTATGGAACTCTCGGATTTGCCCGCGGTCGAATCGTCCGGAATGAGTGCGAACGCCGTTCGGCCTCCGCGTCGACCGCAGGCCGATGAGCCGCAGGAGATTGTGAAAGTCTAGCACATGAAACGCCGGGATTGCCCGCAGCCAATGCGATCCTTGAAACTGGCAGGTAGGACTGCCTAGCAGCCCGTCGCAAAAGTCCCGTCGCCCGAATTTCTTCTTGACAGATTGCTGTTCATTTTCAACACTCTTGGAAATGCATGCCCCGAAGCTTCGCTTCGGAAGGGACTTCACGCCGTTCCATTTGGTCGATGTCGGCATCTTTACTGAGCCACAAGCCTCTTTGCATGGAGCTCCGCGTCCGCCAGCCGCGCCCGCCCCCGCTCACGGTATCCTGGTCGGTGCCAGCCCGCAGGCCGATGAAGTGCCCCATGGAGAGCCGCAGGCTTCCCAGTACGTCCGGCACCGGACAATCTATGGGCGGGTGGGACACATCAACACCACGCCGCCCCTACGCACGCACGCCCTCCCGGCCGCCAAGATCGGGCCCTTTAAATTCCCGCCGAGTAGTCTGGACCCTCGCCAGCAATCCTCCGATCATAACGATCATTCGGGACTCCATCTATCGTGCCCAGTGGGTTTTTGCATCGGGCACACGAACGCTCATACCTCGCGATCGTGTGGCACCTCCGCAGTGCATTTTTGCCCGATCTTTACCTGTGCGCAATCTCGTTTATCCCCGCAAGCGTTAACAATGTAACGGTGAACGTGTAGCGCACTACGCGCATCAATGACTCGACAGAAGGAGCTCAAATCATGAAGCAGAACAAAGGTACGACTCCCAAGACGAACAACGCCAAACTCGAAGGGCACTTGCACGACACCCAGAACAACAAGGAGAAGTCGGCCCGCATGACGAACGCGGCGCGACAGGAGCTGGGGCGCATGGGCGGTGAGCGGCCTGCGGAGCTCGAGGACTGGAGCAAGGCCGACTTGTATGATCGAGCGAAGGAACAGGGAATCGAAGAGATCGCTGATATGGACAAGGAACAGCTCATCGAGGTTCTGCGCGAACAGTGAGCCTTCAGGGTTGCCCGAACCAGCCCTGCAAAAGGATGAGAGCAATGCCCACAGCGAAAGACTACGGACCAAGCATCAAAGATCCCGAACGCTACGAGGCCCTTCGAGAGATGGGGTACAGCAAGGAAAAATCGGTGCGAATCTCAAACACCCCGCGCTACGGGACGTCCCTCAACGGCGGCCAATCGCCGCCCTGCGACGGGTGGAGCAAAGATGACCTTTACGAGAATGCGAAAGAAAATGGGCATTGACCGATGCACAACTACGAGAAAAATAGAACTGATAGACGCTCAGTACCTTGACTAGATTGCCGCAGTTTATTCCGAGAAGCGTTTCCAACACTAAGGAGTTTATACCATGCCCCGAAAAGAGGGTCCCAGAGCCAGCCTCAACGATGACGTACGCCAGGACACGCCATCGGCCAAAGGCCGCAGCAGAAGAACCCCCGCCCCGCGCGCCAGCACGCTATTGGAGGCGGAAGAGAACAGTCAGGCCACACCCTATGAGGAATGGAGCAAGCACGACCTTCACGAAAAAGCCGAAGAGGCCAGTATCAAGGGACGCGCCCGGATGTCGAAGCGGGATCTGATCAATACCCTTCGAGACTATTGATCACGCGAGTCTTGCCGCACTTTGCACGGAACCCGCGTTCGGCGTACCATAGGCCACACAGGTGGCGGGTCGATGGGTTCTGATCGCAGTGGCGTATGCCAAAGTCTGGAAAGAGATTCCTATGCACACATGTTTTCGCCTCGGCGTGGTCATTGCCTTGATCGCGTGCAACAACCTCGATGCGCAGCGCGCCTCCGCGCAGGAAGTCGAAAAAATCTTCCAAGCCGGCGTGGCCAAAGTGAACATCACGCCGTGGCTCGGCCTGTCCATCGTGGGCTATATGAACGACCGCAAAGTAGAAGCGATCCACGACGAGATCCATGTCCGCTCGCTGGTGCTGGATGACGGCGCGGGCGCCCTCGCCTTTGGGGTCATCGACAGTTGCGCCGTGACGCGAAAGATCATGGACGACGCCAAAGTGCGCGCTCACGCGGCCACCGGCATTCCGGTGGAAAGCATGATGTTTTCAGCCACACACACCCACTCGGCCCCCTGCACCTTTATCGGCTTCCAGTCAAAATCCGATCCGGCCTACGACGCCTTTCTCACCAATCGCCTTGCGGATTCCGTCACGCTCGCCTGGAACAAGCGCGTCCCCGCACGCATTGGCTGGGGCTCGGGCTCCGTACCGGACGAGGTCTTCAACCGCCGCTGGTTCATGAAAGAGGGCACCATCGGTGAGGACCCCTTCGGAAAGAAGAATGACACCGTGCAGATGAACCCGCCGGTGGGCGGCGAAAACCTCGTGAAGCCCGCAGGCCCGACCGATCCCGAGGTCGCCTTCATCGCGGTGCATCGCGCCGACGGCAAGCCCCTCGCGATTCTGGCCAACTATTCCCTCCACTACGTGGGCGG
This sequence comes from Candidatus Hydrogenedentales bacterium, assembly GCA_044344195.1. Lineage (GTDB taxonomy): Bacteria > Hydrogenedentota > Hydrogenedentia > Hydrogenedentales > JAEUWI01 > JAEUWI01. The sequence continues at coordinate 17,721 of JBIJDL010000020.1, read as the reverse complement.
CACCCTCGGCACAGATATCTCTGCGGACTATTTCGGCGTCTTCTCCGAAGAGATTGGACGCCTGCTCAATGCCGACGATGAATTCGTCGCCATGATGTCGAACGGCACCAGCGGCAATATCAACAACATCAGCTTTGCCGTGCCGCGCCCGGCCCAGGAGCCCTACGTCCAGATGAAGCTCGTGGCCGACAAAGTGGCGGCGGAAGTGCATCGCGCGTGGCAAACGGTGCAATTTCAGGATTGGGTACCGCTCAAATCCGCCCAGACGGAAATTTCTCTGGGCGTGCGCAAGCCCACGGCGGAGGAAGTGGAAGAGGCGAAGGGCCTCCTCGCCGCCGCGCAGGGCCGCGAACTTCAGGGCCTGCGCGAAATCTACGCGAACGAGACCGTGGCCCTGGCGGATTACCCCGACACCATGCCCCTCATTCTTCAGGCCTTCCAGATCGGCGATCTGGGCATCGCGGCCATCCCCTGCGAGGTCTTCGTGGAGATTGGCCTCTCCATCAAAGATCAGACGCCCTTTGGCAAAAGCTTCACCATTGAGCTGGCCAACGGTTGCAACGGCTACCTGCCCACGGAAGAGCAACACCGCTTCGGCGGCTACGAGACCTGGCGCGCCCGTTCCAGCTACCTTGAAGTGACGGCGGCCAACACGATTCAGGCGAAGGTGCTGGAGCTGCTGGGCTCGTTGAAGCCGTAGGATTTATACTGGACACTTGTGTCCGAGCGGGCCATGTGCTATAAAAACACTTGACAGTGAGCAGCATTTGTCACCGTGCATTGCTTCGGCTAAAGCAATGCCACCCCAGGGCTCGTACGCGTGCCTTGGCCCCCTGTCCCGCGGGCGGGTGAATGGCAGAATTTGTTCCCACGCCCGGGCAACCGTATTATTGAGAAGCTCCGACTCAACGCAGCACAGGGATACCTCACATGAGCCCAACCCAATTGACCGACACCCCTCCCGCCCGCGACTATGTGGCCGAGGCCGTCGAACGCGAACGGCAGCGTCTGATGGCGAAAGCGGGCCTGAACGAGGGCCCGAAAAAGCATTTCAAGCGTCCGACGGAGCACCCGTTTACGAAAAAGGACCGCGAAACCAACACCGTCCTCTTCGGCGGGCTGACCCTGCGCCATGAGAAGCTGCTCCAGGCGGCCATGGGCTCCCTGGGCTACAACCTGACCATCGTGCCCACGCCCATTAAAGCGGACTTCCAGGCGGGCAAGGAATACGGCAACAACGGCCAGTGCAACCCCACCTATTTCACCGTTGGCTCACTCGTGAATTACCTGAAGGACCTGCGGGACAACCAGGGCGTCCCCACGGAAGATATTCTCAAGAATTACATGTACATCACCGCCGGATCCTGCGGTCCCTGCCGCTTCGGCATGTACGAGGCCGAGTATCGCCTGGCCCTTCGCAACAGCGGCTTCGATGGCTTCCGCGTAATGTTGTTCCAGCAAACAGGCGGCCTGGGCCAGTCGGCGGAAGACGCGGGCCTGGAGCTCAACGTGGACTTCGCCCTGCGCCTGCTCAATGGCGTGATGATGGGCGATCTGCTTAACGAAGTGGCCTATCAGCTCCGCCCCTACGAAACCGAACCGGGCATGGTGAATCTCGCCTTTGATCGGGCCATGGACCACATCTGCACCGAGATGCGCACGGCGGGCGATAAGGTGGGCTCCGCCCCCGGCTGGTGGAAGCACCTGCCCGAGAAGTGGCGCAAGAAGGACGTGGCCAAGATCCTCCAGCAGCGCTGGGAGCCTTTCTACGTTAATTTGATGGCGGACGCCCGCGAGATCATCGAGGCGAACGTACGCGTCGACTTCACGCGGCCGAAACCCATCTGCAAGGTTACGGGCGAGTTCTGGGCGCAAACCACCGAGGGCGATGGCAACTTTCACATGTTCGAGTTCCTGGAGTCGCAGGGCTCCGAAGTGCTCGTGGAGACCATCACCACCTGGGTGAATTATCTGATCAACCAGGCGCGCGGCAAAATCGTGGACACGAAGGGTCTGCACGATTCCAAGGGCTTCCTGGGCAAGCTGCGCGGCGGCTTGATCCATCGCATCAAACTTGCGCGGATCAACGTCGCAAAGCATTTCCTGAACCGCGAGTATGATCGCCTCCGCGCGGCATTGGGCGGCACCGCCCACGCGCAGGTGTGTCAGCTTGAGCTCCAGCGCATGGGCCACCCCTATTACAACAGCAAGGCGGCAGGCGGCGAAGGCCACCTGGAAGTCGCCAAGAACATCTACTACGCGAACAAGAGCCTCGCGCACATGGTGATGAGCCTGAAGCCCTTCGGCTGCATGCCCTCGGCGCAATCCGACGGCGCGCAGGCAGCGGTGACCTCTCACTTCCCCGACATGATCTATATCCCCATCGAGACCTCCGGCGAGGGCGACGTGAACGCCCATAGCCGCGCGCAGATGGCCCTGGGCGAGGCGAAGCTCAAGTGCAAGCAGGAATTCCAGCAATGCACGAAGCGTTGCGGCTACACGCTGGATCAGGTTCGCGCGTATGTCGCCGCACATTCGGAGTTGCAGGCACCCATCCAGCACCTGCCCCATTACGAGGGCGTGGTGAGCCGCGCGGCGAATTTTGTACTGTATGTGGCGGAGCTGATGAAGAAGGACACGGCGTCGTGGACGGTGGAGAAAGAGGCGGAGAGAAGGGAGGCGGTGTAGGTTTGAGTCTGTAGTCTGGAGTCTGGAGTCTGGAGCACAGGGACAGCAGGGACTTCAGAGACGGCAGAGACCTTGTATGGTCCGTCACCTGTTGTCGCTGTAGTCGCTGCCGTCCCTGAAACTTAGCAAAGAAATTGGCGCTTTCTTGGCACCTCTTCATAGATCAGGAAATACATCATGGGCTGTTGCAGCACGAAAACATCGACCTCCGGCGGGTGCAGTACGGGCAATTGCTCGACGCTCGCCGCGGAGCCCGAAACGGTCGCGAAATCTTCCTGCGGCTCGGGCGGCAGTTGCGGGTGCAGTACGAAAGCCTCTCCGCCACTTCGCGCGCCCAACCATGTGTTCATTCCCTTCCAGGGAACGGTCGAGTACCCCCAGGGCCTCTTCATGGGCCTCGACGTGGGCAGCACCACGGTGAAGGCCGTGGTCATCGATCCCGCGACGGACGAAATTCTCTGGAAGGACTACCAGCGCCACGAGACGAAGCAGCCCGAGAAGTGTCTGGAATTGCTGGAAGCGATTCACGGCGCTTTCCCGGGTGTACCGAACAACGCCCTGCGCATCTTCATCACGGGCTCAGGCGGCACCGCCGTCGGTCGCCACATCGGCGCGCGCTTCGTGCAGGAGGTCAACGCGGTCTCCCTCGCCGTAGAGAAGCTCTACCCCGACGTCATGAGCGTCATCGAGCTCGGCGGACAGGACGCGAAGATCATCGTCTTCAAGGAGAACGAAGAAGGCGGCGGCAAGAAGAAAATTCCTTCGATGAACGACAAGTGCGCGGGCGGCACGGGTGCGGTGATCGACAAGATCAACGCGAAGCTCCGCATCCCGACCGAGCGGCTGAGCCAGATGGGCTACGTGGGCCACAAGCTCCACCCCGTCGCGGGCAAGTGCGGTGTCTTCGCCGAAACCGACATCAACGGCCTGCAGAAGCAGAGCGTGCCCTCGGAGGAGTTGATGGCCTCCCTCTTCGAGTCCATCATCCAGCAGAACCTCTCCGTGCTCACGCGCGGCCACACCCTTCTGCCCAATGTGCTCCTTCTCGGCGGCCCGAACTGCTACGTGAAGGGCATGGCAGAATGCTGGCGCCACAACATCCCCCTGATCTGGAAAGAGCGCAATGTCGAAGTTCCCGATCGACCCATTGAAGAGCTGATCAAGGTGCCGGACAACGCCCAGTACTTCGCGGCCATCGGCGCGGTGGAATTCGGCAAGTCCGAAGTGGACGATGACATCAACATGGGCGTGTATCAGGGTACCACGCAGCTCGACTGGTACCTCAATATCGGTCGCATTCAGGAGAAGAAGGCGGCGGGCCGCACCGGTCTGGCGAAGACCCAGAACGAGCTCGACGACTTCAACCAGCGCTACGCGATTGAATCGTGGGAGCCTTTTACCTTTACACCCGGCACGGTGGTGGAAGGCTTCATCGGGATCGACGGCGGATCGACGAGCACGAAGGCCGTCCTCATCGACCACCACAAGAACATCACCGCGAAGGTCTATCAGCTTTCCAAGGGCAACCCCATCGAAGACACGATGGACATTCTGGCGCAACTGGAAGAAAAGATCTCCGAGCAGGGCTGCACCCTGAAGGTATTAGGCGTGGGCACGACGGGCTATGCGAAAGACGTGCTCAAGGACGTGCTGAACGCCGACGTGGCCTTGGTGGAGACGGTGGCCCACACCCAGAGCGGTCTCCACTTCTATCCCGACGCGGACGTGATCTGCGACGTGGGCGGCCAGGACATCAAGGTCATCATCCTGCGCAACGGCGCGGTGAAAGATTTCAAACTCAACACCCAGTGCTCCGCGGGCAACGGCTATTTCCTCCAGTCCACGGCGCAGGATTTCGGTGTGGACGTGCGCAAGTATGCCGACGTGGCCTTCAAGGCCGAGGCCATGCCGGAGTTCGGCTATGGCTGCGCGGTCTTCATGCAATCCGACATCGTGGACTTCCAGCGCCAGGGCTGGCAGGCCCAGGAAATCATGGCGGGCCTCGCGGACGTGTTGCCGAAGAATATCTGGCTCTATGTCTCCCAGATCCCCAACCTGCCCAAACTCGGCAGCACCTTCATCCTCCAGGGCGGCACGCAGAACAACATGGCAGCGGTGAAGTCCCAGGTGGACTTCATCAGCAGCCGCTTCCACGGCACGGGCATCGAGCCGCGGATCGTGGTCCACAAGCACTGCGGCGAATCGGGCGCGATCGGCGCGGCTTTCGAGGCCCACCGCCTCTTCACCGAACAGGGACGTCGCACGTCCTTCATCGGCCTCGCGGCGGTACGATCTATTGAGTTTCGCACCACGCGCGACGAAAACACGCGCTGCTACTTCTGCAAGAACAATTGCCTGCGCACTTTCATCGACGTGAAGTCGGAGGCCTCAAAAACGGCCGAATCCATCGCCGTCGAAGCCAGCACGATGAAGATAAACACCTCCACAGTGAGCCACACGCGCCTGAAACGCGGCGCGAGCGACGAAGAGAAAAACTCCCCCGACTTCGAGTCCAAAGTGCCGCTGGCGGAAGATGAACAGCGCCTCATCATCGCCACCTGCGAAAAGGGCACCGTGGAAGACGTGGCGGACATGAAGCACATCAAGAAGGGTCTCGACGACATCAAGGATCGCTTTCCGAACCTCGTGGAGCATTCCGCGACGAAAGCCTTCATGGCGGTCACCGTGGACTCCGTTGCCGACCCTCTGCCCGAGATTCGCTTGCACCAGCGCGGCAAGAAACGCGCCGCCCTGCTCGCCCGGCGTGCGGCCATGGAGAAGCGCGGCGCAATCCGCATCGGTATGCCCAAAGTCTTGAACATGTACTCCCAGGCCCCATTTTTCATGGCCTTTTTTCAGAGTCTCGGCATCCGGGATCGCAACCTCGTGTGGTCCGACTACACCAGCGAGGGACTCTATAAGGAAGGCGCGAAGCGCGGCAGCATCGATCCCTGTTTCCCGAGCAAGGTGGGCATCCCTCACGTTCATAACCTGCTCTACCACAAACACAAGCCGAAAAAGCCTCTGGATTTCATCCTCTTCCCCATGGTGGACTCCTTCCCCACCTGGCTGGAGAATCTCCTCGGTAGCCGCGCCTGCCCCACGGTCACGGCGACACCCGAAGCGGTCCACGCCGCCTTCACGAAGGAGAGCGATCTCTTCGCCGAGAAGGGCATCGTCTATAAGAAGACCTTCGTCAATATGGACAACGCCCCATTGTGCGCGCGACAGATGTTTGAAGATTGGGGTCCCGAACTGGGCCTTTCCGAAGAAGAAGCCATCCGCGCCACCGGGGCCGGGCTGAAAGCTCTGGCCGATTTCTATCAGGCGCGTCGCGACGAAGCCCGCGCCATGCTCGATACGCTGGAACGCGAACAACGCCTGGGCATCGTGCTCCTGGCCCGGCCCTACCACAACGATCCCGGCATCAACCACGAGATCATGGACGAGTTTCAGAAGCTCGGCTACCCGATATTCACCCAGGACAGCCTCCCAATTGACGACGATATCATCGAGCGGCTCTTCGGTGAGGAAGTGGCTCGCGGCGAGATCACGAGCGGCTTCGACATTCACGACGTGTGGAAAAACAGCTACTCGGAAAACACCTCACGCAAGGTGTGGGCCGCGAAGTATGTGGCGCGCCACCCGAATCTTGTGGCGCTGGAGCTGAGTAACTTCAAGTGCGGCCACGACGCGCCCATCTACACCGTGATCGAGGAGATCGTGGAGAACTCGGGCACGCCCTTCTTCTACTTCAAGGACATCGACGAGAACAAGCCCCAGGGCGCGATCAAGATCCGCGTGGAGACGATTGCCTATTTCCTGAAGCGCTACCGCGAGACGATGCTCGACAAGTCACGCCGCCGCGAAGATATCGAGCGGGAACTGGCCGCCTTCGAGGATGTTCTGCGCAATCCCGAGTCGGAAATGGCCGTGGCGTCGTAAATCGAGCCGCGTCCACCCCGGAAATTGCCATTTTGATCAGAGCGATCTGACTGATCCGGCGAATCTGATCGGTCTGATCGGTCTGATCGGTCCGATCAGTCGGAGGTGCTCGTCTCCACGCCTTCGCCCGCCCTCCCGCGCTTGAAGCTCCCCAGGAAGCCGATGCACCACCGCTGGAATTCATCAATGAGGCTGTAGAACACCGGCACCACCACCAGCGTCAGCACCGTGCCCACGGTGAGGCCGCCGATGAGCGCGCGACCGAGTCCGGCGAAGGTTGCGCCGCTGCCCGTTGTCGCGGCGGCCATGGGCACGAGGCCGAGAATCGTCGTCAGGGCCGTCATCATGACGGGTCGGAATCGATCCGCGCCCGCGGTGACGATGCCCTCGGCAAGATCGCCCTTCTCCGCCCGCAGCGTGTTAATGTGGTCCACGATCACGATACCGTTGTTCACGATAACGCCCGCCATGAGAATACAGCCAATGAGGGTAACGCTGTCGAACTGCGAGCCGGTGAGGTAGAGCATCCAGATGGCGCCGCCCATGGCCAGGGGAACCGTGGAGAGCACGGAGAGGGGCAAAACCACCGATTCAAAGAGTGCGGCCATAACGATATAAATTAGGATGACCGCCATGATAAAGGTGCTCATAAAGTTGGACATGTTGTCGCCCAATTCCCGGAGCGCATCCCCGAAGTCGATGTAATACCCCGTGGGCATGCGGTACTCGTTGATCGCGCGGGCCAGGGAATTGCGCACGGTGCCCAGATCCTCCGTGTCGGCGTGGGCCGTGAGGGCAATCACGTTCTTGCCGTTGTAGCGCTGGATGGTCGCTGCGGTGCGCTCCTTGGGGAAGGTCACCAGGCGGCTGAGAGGCACCAGCGTGCCCGTCGCACCCAAAACGGCCACATTTTCCAGATTCGCCCGCGACTTGCGATCTTCTTCGCGGAACTGGACCCACACGGGTATCTCCCGTATGCCCTGCTTCATGTATTGTAGTCGCGCACCGCGCAGGGCGGCGTCGGCGGTAACGGCGATCGCTTGCGCCGTAATCCCATACTGCTGCGCGAGGGGCTCGTCAATCTGGATCTGGATCTCGCTCGTTGCCCGCTCGAGATCGGTCTTTACATCGCTGACGTCGGACAGGGCCTCCATCCGCGCTTTGAAGTTGTTCGCCTGCTTGTGCAGTTCTTCCCGCTCGTCGCCGTAGAGATACACCGTCACCGTCTCGCTGTCGTTGGACGAGCCCGCATCGGTCACACGGTGCTTGATCTCGGCTCCCGGCAACTGGGTACCCATCAGCTTCGAGGTGATCTTCATGACCTCATCCGTGGTGTAGGGCGGGTCTGCCCATTGGGCCCCGTCCTCCTCGGTAAAGAGGTAGATATTGAACGACCCCCCCATTGCGCCGTACAGCGTCATGATATTCTTGATGCCCAGCTCGTCCCGGCGGCTGTCCAGCTCCGCCTGCATGGTGCTGAAAAGGCGGTCCGCCCGCTCCATGTCATAGCTCTGATCCAGTTCGACGCGAATCTCGACTTCGCGCGTGTCGAGCCGGGGCATGCCGCCCATACCCACCTTCTTGAAGGGTACGACAGCCGTCACCACGCCGATGAGGCTCAACAGGATCAGCATCGCGAGACGATTATCGAGCGACCAGCGGAGACATAATGAGTAGAACGAAATGGTCCGCTCCACCGCCCGCAGATTACCCAGTGCACCGAGTATGCCGCCGAGAATGCCGGTGGCGCGCTCTCCGTCGCGCGCGCCAGAGAGCAGGTGGAAAAAATTCGCATGGTGGGCCATGTTGATCCGGCTCATCACCAGCGGTACGATGGTGAGCGCCAGCACCAGACTTCCCGAGAGTGCGATGATCAGGGGAAGCCCAAGCTCCTCCATGAAGACCGACATGCTGCCGGTGTCCATGTAGTACATGGGCACAAACACCACCACGGTGGTCGCCGTCGATGCGACGATGGCGAGGCCGACTTCTCGGGCCCCTTTCACGGCGCTATCTTTGGGACTCTCACCGAGCTGGCGGTGGCGGATGATGTTCTCCACCACGACGATGGCGTTGTCCACGAGCATGCCCACGACGATGATTAAGGAAACCATCGTGATCATGTTCATGCTCATTCCGGCAAAGAACATGAACACCAGGGCGACCACAAGGGAAGTGGGGATCATCAACGCCACGACGATGGTGGGGATGATCCGGTGCAGAAACACGAACAACACAATCAGGGCCATGGCACCGCCATAAATGCCCTCTTTCATGAGGTTTTTCAACGCGCCCGTGATATAGTCGGACTGATCGAAGAACACTTTCTGCCCCACATTCTGGTAGTCCTCCTCCGCCAGAATTTTCTCCATCTCCTCGCGAACCAGGCGGCAGGTCTTGACCGCGTTGGCCTCAGATTCCTTCGTCACCAGAACCAGCGCCCCGCCCTGGCCGTCCAGCGACACGTGCTGATTTTCCTCCCGGGTGCCATAGCGGATGTTGGCCACGTCGCGGAGCAGTTTGCCGCCCGGCGTAACGACCAGCTCGCCCAGCTCGTCCAGGCGGTGGTACTCGCCCACCACGCGCACAATGTGCTTGTTGCTGCCGTCCACCAGCTCGCCTACGGACACGTTCAGGCTGCTTTCCCGCAGGCGGAGGATCACATCGAAGAGGCCGAGATTCAAGTTCCGCAGGTAGTCCTGCTCAAATTCGATGATGACCTCGCGCTCGGGGCTGGAGGATTGCATTTGAATATCGGCTACGCCGTCGATACGTCGAAGCCGCGGCTCCATCGTGCGGCGGAGCATATCCACGAAGGCCGAGTCCCCCCCCTCCCGGAAAAGGCCAAAGGCCATGATGGGGATTGATCGGGAATTGAAACGCTGAATAACCATGCGCTCCACGTCATCGGGCAGCACCAGCTTCAGGCGTTCCATGCGATCCCGGACTTCCGCCGCGGCCAGGGCCATGTCGGTCTCGGGCGTGAACATCATACTGACGAAGCAGCCGTCGCCATTGGATATCGTTCGGATATTATCCAGACCGGATACCGTGCGGAATTCCCCTTCCACGGGAATCGCGATCTGCTGCTCCACCTGGGCCGGCGTGGCACCTGGATAGGGAATGGTCACGCCGAGGAAGGCGGGGTCCACATTGGGAAGGAATTGCAGAGGAATCCGCGTGGCCGCAATCACGCCGAGAATCACCACGCTGATGCTCAGCATGGTCACCGTTACGGGGCGGCGTATGGCGATGTCGGGCAGCGAGAATTTCACGGCGCGAGCGTCTCCCCGGCGGCAACTTTGTCCCGACCGCCCACGAGGTAGTAGATCATGGGAATGATAAACAGGGTGAGGACAGTTGCCGAGGACAGGCCGAACATGACCGTGACGGCCAGGGGCCGACGCATTTCGGCACCTTCGCCGGAAGCCACGATCATCGGGAGCAGACCGAGCACCGTGGTAATCGTGGTCATCAGAATGGGGCGCAGGCGTACGGCACAGGACTCCACGATGGCGCGGTGCTTCGTGTAACCGCGCTCGCGAAGCTGGTTGATATAGTCCACAAGCACGATGGCGTTGTTCACTACGATACCGGCCAGAATGATCCCGCCCAGGAACACCATGATACTCAGGTCGATGCCCATGTACTTGAGGGCGTAGGCCACACCGAAGAAGGCCAGCGGCACGCTGAACATGACGATGGCCGGGTGCCACATGGATTCGAACTGGCACGCCATCACGACATAGACGAGGAAGATGGCGAGGAGCAGGGCGAAGCGCAGGCTCTCGTAGGAGGTCTCCAGCTCGCGGTTCTGGCCGCCGAGTTCGAAGAGGTAGCCCTGAGGGCGTTCCATCGTGTTCATGGCGGTTAAGATGTCGCGCGACACCGCCGCCAGATCGCGGCCTTCGAGATTCGCGGTAATCACCACCGTCCGGCGCTGGCCCACGCGGCGGATCTCGCTCGGGCCTTCCTGCTGCTGGATCAGGGTCACGGAATCGAGCGGGGTCGACGCGAGGCCCTCGGTGAGGTTGAGCTGGCGCAGATCGGACTTGCTCTTAAGAAAGGACTTGTCGGAGCGCACGCGAATATCGATCTTCTCGCCCGCCAGGCTGAAGCGCGTAGGCACGTCACCCTGAAGCTCGGACTGAACCCTTGAGGCCACCTGGCTGGTGGAAAGGCCCTTTTTCGCCAGGGCGAGGCGATCGGGCGAGATGATGATCTCGGGAAAGCCGGATTTGACGCTCAGCTCCGCATCTTTGACCCCGGGAACGGCGGACACCAGCTCAATGGCCTTTTCGCCCATGGTGCGCAGGGTTACCAGGTCGTCGCCCACAATCTGAAGTTCGATTGCCGTCTTGAAGCTGAACAGGGAAGGCAGTTGAAAGGTGACCTCCTCGCCGGGCGCAGCCACGAGTTTCGGGCGCAGGCGCTCGATGATTTCGTCCTGAAAAAGGGCCAGGCGCTCGGGGTCCCGGAGCATGACCGTGAACTCGGCCACGTTCTCCCCCCGCTCTGTAGTGCCGCGGGTGCCCTCCTCGCCCACTTCGACGGTGACGCGGTCCACGTCGGGATCCGCCCGAAGAACGCTTTCCAGTTCGCGCGCGCGCAGTTCGGTTTGCTCGATGCGGGTACCCGCCCGCGCTTCAAGCCGCACCTGAAACTCGCCCTGCTTCATGGGCGGAATCAGTTCGCTACCGAGGCCAAAGAGAGTTTGCAGGGCGTGGGCGGACGCCAGAAGGGTCAGCAGCAGGATCACGGGACTGAAGCGGAGGGCCTGCTCCAGTGCGACGCGATACACCCGGCACATGGTGTTGTAGGCCAGATCAAAGGCTTCCAAGGGAATCCAGAGGACAACGCGGAGCACCGAACGCGCGGCGGTGTACACCGCAAAGAAACAGAGAAATGAGACGAAGAGGCATGTCGCCAGAAAGGCCCCGATTCCGCCAAGGATGAACTGGAGCAGAAAAAGAACGATCAGGAAGGGGAGCACCAGGGGCAAACCCACGAGGCAGACCAACTTCCCAAAGGCACCACCTTCACGCCAGCGGACGCCAAAGCTCTGAAGGGGCGCAAAGGCCTCGGACAGGGTCTTTGCCACATAGCCCCGCGCATAACCGAGCCCCTGCGGGAGCACGCCGAGTGCGGCGGACACCCGCCCGCGCCCTTCAACCGTGCGCAGGTGATCGTAGGCGCGCGTCGCCCAGAATACCTGACCGGTCCGCTCGATCTTCAAGCCTTGTCGGGACACGACCAGCGGAATCAGGTACAAGGCCGTAAGGAGGGAGGCGAGGAGCGAGAAAGATACGGTCAGGGCCAGATCGCCAAACAACTGGCCAGCCACGCCCTCGACAAAGGTCACGGGAAAGAACACGCAGACGGTGGTCAGGGTGGACGCGATAACAGCGCCCGAGACTTCCCGCGTGCCCCGCTCCGCGGCGTCGATGGGGCTGTCGCCTTCTTCGCGACAGCGGAAAATACTTTCCAGCACCACGATGGAGTTGTCCACGAGCATGCCCACGCCCAGAGCCAGACCGCCCAGAGACATAATATTGAGCGTCACGCCACCGGCGAAGAGAGGGACGAAGGTAGCCACCACGGAGATGGGGATGGCAACACCGATAATGATGGTGCTCTTCATCTCGCGCAGGAACAGGAAGAGCACGATTAGCGCGAGAATACCGCCGATAATGGTGGCATCCTTCACCTCGTCGATGGATCCCTGAATGAAACGGGACTGGTCGCTGATGAGGGTCAGCCCGGTGCCATCGGGGAGTTCGTCGAGGAGGGTGTAGGCGTCGAGGGTTTCCAGCGGTGCCGGGCGACCGGCTTTCCGATTCCCCTCGCGGACCCTCTCTTTGACCTGCTTGAAGATCTTTTCCCAAAACCCGAGTTCCCGATCAAAGCCGAGCAGGTCCTTAACCATGTTGCACACGTCCACCGTGTTCGCATCGCCCTCCTTATAAATTTCGAGAGCCACGGCCTCGCGGCCATTGATGCGAACGATGGTTTCCACTTCCTTCGTGCCCATGAACACTTCCGCCACATCGGCCAGGCGTACGGGCCGGCCCGTGGCCGAAGTGATGATGGACTCGCGGATATCCTCCACCGTCTCGAATTCGTTGTAGGTGCGGACCAGGTATTCGGATTTGCCCTCTTTCAGGCTGCCGCTGGAGCGGCTGATATTCTGCTGGGCCAGGCTGTTGCCGATAGCCTCCATGGAAAGGCCGAGGCTCTTGACGTGCTGGGGATCGACCAGCACCTGAATCTCCGCTTCCTGCCCGCCCTTGACCAGTACCTGAGCGATACCCGACTTGGCTTCAAGGTCGCTCTTTACGTTGCGCTCGGTCGCCTCACGGATTTCGGTGAGCAGCTTTTTCTCGATCGCGGGATCCACGTCTCGCCCCTGGGCCGCCAGATCGGGCGTGGTAATCGCCACCTGCATGATGGGGTCGAGGGTGGGGTCGTAACGCAGGATGACCGGCTTCTCCGTCAATTCCTGCGGCGCCTCGAAGAGGTCCAGCCGATCCCGCACGTCCTGCTGGGCCGCGCTCATGTCGGTATCCCACGTGAATTCCAGAATGATTTCGGAGGTGCCGGGGGAGGATACGCTGCTTATTTCCACCAGACCGGTGACGATGCTGAGCATCTCCTCAAGGGGGCGGGTAACAAGATTCTCCACAACCTCGGGCGCGGCCCCCTCGTATTCCGTACGGACCGTGAGGGTCGGATAGTCCATGTCCGGCATGAGGTTGATGGGCAACTGCTGATAGGAGCGGACGCCGAACACGATCATGGTGAGGAAGATCATGGCCGTCGTCACGGGGCGCCGGATGGCCAGGCGATAGTTCTTCGGCGCTTCATGCGGTGCTTCGGTCATGAGGTATCCGTGTCAGGGTCGTGGTTGAACCCGCGTTTGTCGCGGAAAGCAGTACGAGGTACCGGGAAAACAGGAAAGCGCCGCAAGCGCCTCTCCCGGTCGCACCGGAGCATTGGAGGGGCAACGCACGTCCCGGTCAGGAACGCCCCTTGGCCTCGGCGGCCATCTCGGCCTCCTGGGCCGCCTTTTCCTTCTGAACTTCGTCCAGCGCTTTGTCGGCGGAAATCTCGCCCCGGGTTTTCAGGGTCTCTTCGAGATTCCCAATTTCTAGGTAGTCCCCCTCGTTCACCGTTTGCTGGCCCAGCGTTATTACCAGAGTGTCATCGCTAATCCCGGAGAGAACCTCGGTATAGTTGCTGTCTTCCAGGCCCGTCTCGACTTCCACACGGGCGGCAACCCACTCGGGCGTTTCCGTCGCGGAAGGGGTGGCGGCGGCGCCGTCAACCGGCTCAGCAGCCTGGGTATCGACGGCTTCCGAGCCTCGCTGCGCGACCATGACGTAGCGCCGGGCGTTTTCCTCAACGATCGCGTCTTTCGGGACCACCAGTACGCCCTGGTGCGTATCCATGATCAGGCTGTATCGCGCGAAGGCCGACTCCCGGAGGTAGGGATGGTCCTTGGCGTCGAAATCGAGCACAACCTTCACCGAACCCGTCTGGGCATCGACGCCGGGGTTAATCCGGCGGACTTTGGCGATAAACTCGCGGTCGCCGGAGGAATCGATGGTCACCCGAGCCTCCTGGCCCAGCTTCAGGCGGGGTAGACTGCGCTCCGTGACAAAGATGGGGAGAATGAAGGATGCGGGGTCTACGATACTGAAAACGGGCATACCGGTGCTGACCAGCATGCCGGCCTGAAGTTTCCGGTGCGTGATCACGCCGCCGATGGGGGCGCGGATGGTCAGGAAGGTCAACTGCACCTCCTGCATTTCCAGCGATGCCTTGGACTGCTCGTAGGCCGACTGCGCATTATCGCGTTCGGCCGGGCTGATGATCCCCTGCCGCATACCCGCTTCCGCGCGCTCATAGGAAATCTTCTGCTGAGACATGCTCACGCGCGACTGGCGGATCTGCACTTCCATTTCGGCCTTGTCGATCTCGGCCAGCACCTGGTCCTTCTCCACTGTGTCCCCCTCCTCCACCAGAATCTCCAGGCAATGGCCGGTACCCTTGGCCAGCACTTCGACCTGCTTCTCGGCCGTGATGTTGCCCGTCTCCGTCAGATACTCGGAAACGTCACGGCGCTCTGGCTGGGAGGCCTCCACCAGAAATGGGGTCTTGGCCGGCTTTTCCGTGTTCAAGGCGCTGACCGTGCCTTTAGCCGACTGGCCGCAACCAGTCAGGCTCGCCAGCAGGGCGGTGCCAAGAATCCAGCACAAGGACTTTCGCATGGGAGAATCAATTCCTTTCGTATAGGACGCCGGAGCGTGGGAAGCATTCGTCTGGACGGGCGGCGGGAGCGGTTATCCGGGCACTGGATTAAAGCGATAACCTGCGCCAAACCATACCCGCTCACACGGCCTTTATTACGCAAACTGGTGCAGGTACCGGCGCGACTCGGACGGGACCCGCTCTACTGTGGCGGGGCTGTTACAGGGGGTACGCCCCGAAAGCAGTCGGCGCGAATTCTGAGATTATACCAGCATGGACTTCAAAGTGTGCAATCGGAGGGCGTGATTTCTTATGATGGTTCTCATCCGGGAATCGATGTATAAATTACCGTATAATATATTGTTGACACTGAACTGTGAAAATGGCATGATGCCAACATGAAGCGTGGTGCCTGATTGGACCAGTGGGATCCGCCGTCGATACAACCGTCGCGGAAGCAAGGAGTCTGTTGCATGTTTGTGATTCGGGGTAGTGTAACTCGTTTGATGTTAGCCGCTTGTCTAACGACCATCCTCGCCGGATGCCCCTGGAAGGGGGATAACGGCCTGGCCCTGCTGCTGACACCGCAGGTACTGAACTTCGAGGCCGACCAAGATACGCTCACCTTTCAGGTGCACCGCAATCTAACCAATTCACCGGTGGAGCCTGTGGTCGTTTCGAGTAATCAGTCTTGGATCATTCCCGAACTGTGTACCGACTCGGCCGACAATTGCCTCGGTGTTGGCATTGTTGATCGGCTGCTGGTTCCGGTCCGGGTCGACCGTAATCTCATGCTGCTGGGCACGAACCGAGGCGAAATCATCGTTCGCACGGGCGGTGCCGCGGACCAGAAGATTACGGTCTACGCTGAAGACATGCTCCAGGTCGATTTTCGCGTGAACAACCGCCGCCCCGCCGTGGGACAGGCGGTTAGCTTCGAAGACGCCAGCGAGAAGACGGAAGACGCGGGCGATGTCATATCCCGCCTATGGGAATTTGGCGACGGGAACACAAGTACCGCGACGGACCCTATCCACGTCTACAACACGCCCGGCCTCTACAGTATTTCCCTCACCGTCACGACGGCCAATGAGGAAGAGACGACCCGCAAAGCCGCTTGGGTCACGGTGGGCAGCCCCGCGCCGATCGTCGACTTCGAGACGGATAAGACCAATATCTACGAGGGTGAATCGATCATCTTCACCGATCTTTCCATCGCCCCCACCGAGCCCGTCACGAGCGTGTTGTGGAACTTCGGCGATGGCCGCACCAGTTCCGAGTCCCGCCCGAGCCACCAGTACACGGAACCCGGCGTGTTTACGGTTTCCCTGACGGTCAACACGGCCAACGGCAGCGAAACCGAAACCAAGACAAATTTCATCGTCGTGCAGCGCAAGCTCGCCCCGATCGCCCGAATCGCGGTGAATCCGGCAAACCCGGTCGCCCTGACACAGGCGCGTTTCTCGGACATTTCCGACCCAGGTTCGGCTGAGATCCAGCAGTGGTTCTGGGATTTCGGCGACGGTGCCACCAGCCGCGTCCAGAACCCGACCCACACCTTCGCCGCAGGCGGAGACTATGACGTCTCTCTTTACGTCGTATCGGCCCACGGCAGCAGCACGGTCACCACGACGATTACCGTCATCACCATTCCCCCGACGGCCGCCTTCACCGTGAGCGACACCACCCCCTTCATCCTGACCGAAGTTCGCTTTACCAACGGGTCACTGGCGGGTTCCGCACCCATCGACCAGTACCTCTGGGAGTTTGGCGACGGTTCCAGCAGCACGCTGCAGAACCCGACCCATACCTACAACAGTGCCGGCCCCTTCAACGTGCGCCTCACGGTGGTCAGCCCCCATGGTTCCGACACGGCAACCCAGGTGGTTACGGTATCCTTCCAGCCCCCCACGGCTAATTTCTCGGGCGCGCCCCGCAGTCCCAGTGTTGGCCAGGCGGTGCAGTTCCAGGATCTTTCCATCCCCGGCACCGCTGCGGTGAACCAATGGCTATGGGACTTCGGCGATCCGAACAGTGGCGACGAGAACCTGAGCAATCTCCAGAATCCTTCCCACACCTACAACGCGCCGGGCTTCTACACCGTCACGTTGACGGTCCGCACCCCTGTGACGACGGACAATTCCGACACCGAAACGAAGACGGCGTACATCCAGGTGGTTCAGGCCCCGGTACCGGACTTCTCCTTCAGCGCGGGCAACCCCGACCGCCCGGACATCGTCCAGTTCGCCAATGAAACCGTGGCGGGCAGCGAGCCGGCTTCCAGCTATGTCTATCTCTGGAATTTCGGCGACCCGACCAGCATCGCGAACACGAGCACTTCGGAGAACCCCACGCATGAGTTCACGACAGCCGGAAGCTTCACGGTCACGTTGACGGTGCAGACCGGAACCCGAGAGGTTACCATCTCCCAGGTCGTATCCATCGTCTTCGACCCGCCGACGGTCGACTTCTCCGTGGAGACGGATGAAGAAACGCCGCGCGAAGATGTGCTCGTGGATGGCGCGCTTACAACCGATTCGCTCCAGTTCACCAGCCTCATCACCCCCGGAACGGAAACGGAACCGGCGGACTTCTCTTATGCGTGGGACTTTGGCGATGGCAGCAACGTCAGCACGCTGGAAGAGCCCACCCACACCTACGCAAACAGCGGCACCTACACGGTGACCTTCACCGTGACCACGCCCACCAGCGTGACCACGGCAACCCACGATGTCGCCATCGACGAGCCGCCCGTGCCTGATTTCAGTGCGATTCCGCGCATTGCAACCCCGGGCGTGGATATCCAGTTCTTCGACCAGTCGGACGACACCAACAGCC
>JBIJDL010000264.1:0-8594 GCA_044344195.1 Candidatus Hydrogenedentales bacterium | reverse complement strand
CATCTGTTTGGCTTTTTCTTCGCTGGTCATTTTCCGGATGGTTTCGAGGTCGCCTTTGCCCATGGCTTCTTCGAATTTGAGGTAGGTTTTCATCTGGACGGTGTCCATGGCTTCTTTGCCGGTGAGCACGGTCACGGGGGTGGGCTTGCTTACGGGGGCGCTGAAGGTTATCTCGTAGGCGTAGGACGGGGTGCCGAAGTCGGTGCTGCCTTCGCCTGAGCCGTCGACGGTGCCGCTGAGGACGCCCTTTTCGACTTTCAGGCTGTCGACGCCGCCGGCACCGCCGCTGAGGGTGAAGAAGGGCATGGAGGTCTGGGGGTTATCGAGGGTGGCGTAGGTGGTGCCGTAGACTTCGGGGGTCTCGGCGTTGGGATCGAAGCGGAGGAGAACGCCTTGCAGTTTGCCTTCGCGGGCGAGGGCGTCGAGGTTGAAGAGGATGGGTGATTCGAGCTCGGACTGGGCGACCTCTTTGTCGCTGAAGAGGACGCGGAGCTCGGGGCCGTCGCCCATGCCTTCCGTGTCGTCGAAATCGATGACGAGGACGTGTTTGAGTTCGATGTCTTTGCCGTCGACGGTGAATTTGCCCTTGAGCTTGGGCTCTTCGGCGTGGGTGAGGGTGAGGAAGGCGCATGCGAGGAGGGCGACTGAGCATTTAAACATGGGTTCTCTCCGTTGGTTTGAAAGGAGTCCGCCGCTGCCGGGCCTGACCCTGGGTACGGTTAACAGCATAGGCCGGAGCGGGCGTTGAGTCAATAGTAGCTATGGGGCGGCGGTACGTACCGGTTATTCCTGGGCTTTTTTTGCGCTTTCGGGCGCGCCGTCGGCGCTCATGACGCTGCCTTGTTTCTCGAAATCGTCGAGGACCTGCTGGAGCATGGCGCGGATGTTGGCCGCCTCGGGCGACAGGGCTGCGGAGTCGAGGGGCCTGGCTTCGTCGGGATCGGTGGGGATATGGAAGAAGGGTCCGCCGGCGTAGAGCTTGTAGTCAGTTGTCCGGGCGGTGCGGCCGCGGCGGGTTCTGTTATCGCCCCATCGGGGATCGTAGTGGGAATAGTGCCAGGGTTTCGGCTCGTAGGCTTGCCCCTTTAGGAGCGGCAGGAAACTGCGACCGTCGAGCTGACCTTTATAGTCGGAAACGCCGCCGACGTCGAGCAAGGTCGGGAAGAAGTCTTCAAAGCCGACGAGTCCTTCGAAGGTCTGGCCGGGCTTGATGGTCCCTGCCCACCACGCGATGAGGGGTACGTGTGTTCCCGCATCCGTCATGGCGCCTTTGTCTCCTTGCAGCATGCGCCCCTGGAAGGGGGAAGCGATGTTGCGATTGGTGCCATTGTCTCCGGTGAAGAGGAAGAGGGTGTTTTCCGCGAGGCCGAGGGAGGCCACGTGATCGACCAACCGCCCGATGTTCTTGTCCATGTAGGTCACCATTTCGGCGAAGTGCTTGGGGTCATCCGCATAGCGGTCGCCACTCCCCCACTCCGCGCTGTCGGGCGTGGGGACGAAGGGGTTGTGCGTGAGGGCCATGGGATAGTAGAGGAAGAAGGGCGCGTCCTTGCTGCGCGAGACGAAGTCCATGGCAAAGTCGCAAAAGATATCGGGGCCGTAAGCGTCGGGATCGCGCGGGAGGCGCTTGCCATTCTGCTCGATGAGCGGGTTCGCGTAGCGCTCGCCTTCGGGCTTGCGCGCGCTCAGTTGCCACAGGCAGTGCTCATCGAAGCCGAAGCGCGGGGGCAACGTGCTGTCGAATCCGAGCTGCCATTTTCCGACGATGGCCGTCTTGTAACCCGCGTCCTTCAGGGCATGGGCGAAGGTCTTCTCTTCCGGGTTCATGTAGGCGAATTTGGTGTAGTTGCGGAAGTTGTGCTTGCCGGTCATCAGTTGAACGCGCGACGGGGTGCAGAGGGGCTGGCTGTAGGCGTGGGTGAAGCGCATGCCCTCGCTGGCGAGGGCGTCGATGCGCGGGGTCTTGTAGTGGGTGCTGCCGTTTGCGCCGATGCACTCGTAGCCCAGATCGTCGGCCATGATGAGGATGATGTTGGGCGGTGCGGCATGAACGATCTCGGGCCGCCCTGCGAGGCCCAGGAGTGCAAGCACGAAAATGATGTGACGGGCGAAAGTCGGGTAGATCATGGTCATTCCTTTCCTTGCGCCCGGAGCCGAGCGCGGCTTCGAGCATCACGTGGGGATGGTATTTTTCGCATGTGTCGAGACGATAGCACACATTGACCTGATGCACGATGTGGTCGGTGTCCGGGCATGGCCAATTGGACCTGTTGAGGGTAGCAGTTGACGCGCGTGCATGCAATCCGTTCCAATAGACTTCGATATGCGCGAACCACGACGCTGGAGAGATCGACCTGATGTTCAGACGCCCCCATGCCCTCACACTTGGACCATGGCTTGCATGTGTACTCCTGTGGCTCGTGCCGAGCCTGGGAGGCGTTGCGACGGAGGCGGCCCTGGGGACGAGCACCAGTGGGCACTACCTTCGCTTTCGGGAGCGTCCGCTCTTGATCGCCGGTGACAGCGGAACGCAGTGTGTGCTGCAAAACGGAAATCTGGACTTTCGCCGTTGGATTGATGATTGCGCCGCTTCTGGGTTGAATACGGTGCATGTCTGGTCTTTTGTTGCGCCGCGACAGAAGCTGGATGGGTCCGAGCTTGAAGCGCGCTATGGCTACGTTTTTCCCGGACTCACGCCGTGGGCGCGCAAGACTTCGGGTGCGCGCGCGCACGATGGCGGATACCAGTGGGATCTTCATCAATGGGATGAGGAGGGCTACTGGCCTCGCTTTCGGGCGCTCTGCGCGGCGGCGCGTTCGCGCGATCTGCTTCTCGGCATCACGGTATTCTGGGGCTGGCCCAAGCATGGGTCGGACTGGATCTATCATCCGTTTAACGTGGTAAACGGCGGGCCGATTTCGGACGAGCCCCGTCCCTACGTGACGCTGGTGCAACAGATCGCCTCGCCCGGCACGGAGGTGTTGGGGGAAGCATGGTCGGAGGCGTGGCCCCCGGCCAAGAAGAATCAGTGGCATTGGGAGCGCTTTGCGGAGAAACTCATCACGGAGACGTCCGCCTACGACAACGTGTTTTTCGTGTTCATGGACGAACACTCGTACAGCGACGGGAATGGCGCGGCGCATTTCCGAGAGTTCTTTCAGAAACGGGGTTGCCTGTGGACGGATCGGGAACTTCGTCGCGCGGACGTGGACTTTGTGTTTGACCCGGTTACGCATCGGGACGAGGGCGGTCGCAATCCGGAGTGCGTGGAGCGCTTCCTTCGCGCGCCCGCGCGTCCCTTTATGATCCTGGAGGGGGGGCCCTATCAGGGAGAGATTGCCCGGGTGAGTTTCTGGTCGGCGCTGATGGGCGGGGCGGGCACGGTCTATCACAATGATGCCGAGCAGGAAACGGTGCACACGGGGATCATGGGCTACGATCCGAAGGTTCCCGGCGGCGATACAGGTGCGACGCGGCGGCAGTGGCTTGGCATAGCGAGCCGCTTCTTCAACGCGTCAATGCCGGACCTTGACGCGATGGCGCCGCACAACGAACTGACGGGCAGCGGCGCCTTCTGTCTTGCGCAACCGGGAATGACCTATGCTGTATATGCTCCACCGGGCGGTGATGGAGAGGTGAGCCTGGATCTTTCCGGCGCTCCGGGGCGCTTTACGGCGCGCTTCTACGATCCGGTAACGGGAAACTGGCAGGAACCGCAGACCGTGGACGGCGGCGCGCGGGTGACCCTTGCGCGGCCCTCCCTCGCCGACTGGGCGCTGTTAGTCACTAGAGTAACGAACTGACCGAGGAATGAAACGCGCAATGGCCCGCAAACGGGGTCTGGAGGCGAGAGATACGTGAGGCTGCTGCTTGTTCTTTTTTTATGCCAGTTCAGCTCCGGGCTGGAACTTCCCGCAGGCTTTGACCCGGTGGCGTATTATCTTCCTTCTGTCGGCGATCGGGGTGATTTGGAGTCACCCCGGGGCGCGGCGGAACTGGCGGAGGGGCTGGTGGCCCATGGTACGCCGGAGAGTCTTGCCGTGGCGGAGTCGGTGCTTGGGGCCGTGCTCGACGCGCAGGAGACCCGGGTGGGCGCGGCGCACCGGGGCAATTTTCGCTGGCGTTTCGCCGAGGGTGCGATTGGCGATCTGAATTCCGTCGAATTTACGCTGCGCCATCTGATTCCACTCATGATTGCCCATGGTGATCGTCTCTCGGAGCCGTTGCGCGCACGGATGGGCGAGGCGATACGCCTTGGGCTTGAGGAGATTGCGCACAAGAATGTGGACATTTCGTACACGAATGTCGCGGCGATGGACTGCATGAACTCGATTCTGGGCGGCGAATGGCTCGGTGCGGACACCTATTCCGAACGGGGCTACGCTCGGCTGAAGGCGCTTGAGGCGGAGACACTGAGCCACGGCACTTTTCGGGAGTACAACACGCCTACGTATACCCGGGTGACGCACGAGGCCCTGACCCGCATCGCACGTTACACCACAAACAGCGAAGCGGCGGTGCGCGCGCGGGCCTTGCGAACGCGACTTGCGCTGACGGCGGCGCTGCACCTTCACCCGGGCAGCGGGCGCTGGGCCGGTCCCCATGGCCGGGGTCACTACCTGAGCGGTCCGGCGGAGATTGAGGCGGAGCGAAGCTACCTCGATCAGTGGATCGAAATGGGAAATGCGCCCGCGGGCTTCCAGGCCATGCTGGACGAACGTCCTCTGCCCTATTCCGTGTGGGAATCGGCGCACGAAGGGCTGGGACTGGGCCTGATGACCTGGATGGATGAGGCGTTTACCATGGGCACGTCTACCCGTGAAATCAGCCGGCAGAGCAGCGTGTTTCTGGTTCAGGGGATGCGGGCCGACGGGGCCGGTCCCGCGCTGGCCTACGCCAAATACCTGATCGACAGCCCGGAGGACGGTGGCGAGGCGTCTGCCCGAATGGGTCGCAACGAGCAGGGCAAGTTCCTTGGGGTGCAATGGGGAACACGGGCGATTGGCCTCTATGCGCCCCGCACGCTGGAACATCCCGGCAGCGTGGTTCCGGCGTCGCTGAACCGGTTTCGGAGCGCGAAGGCCGTGGTGGAGTTTTCGGGGCGCGAGGAGAACGATGGTCAGTGGGCGGGGACCGCGTTTGTGGGTGAGTTCCCTCATGAACTGAGCGCGGATGAAGTGGTGGTAGTGGAGTGCGGGAATGCGTTTGTGGCGATTCGCCCGCTTTCACGGGACGATCTGGGCCACGGTGCGCCGCTGCGGCTGGTGCGTCGCGACGGCGGCGCGCTTGCGCTGGAGATGTACAACTATCTCGGGCCGGAGACGGTATTCTGGGAAATGGACCGGGAGAGCCGGTTTTTTCAGGGAAAGCCTCGATGCGGCTTCTATGCGGAGACGGCCCCGGTTTCCGCGTATGCGGATGGCGCCGCCTTTGCCCGGGAGGTGGCTTCGGGAACCTTGCTGGATGAGGCGTCGCCACCGGTCACGAGTTACCACGATGGAGCGGTAAGGGCGTGGACGGTGGGCTATGAGCGCGGCGGCGAGACCCTGGGGATCGAGATCGACCTCCTCGCCTGGTCACTCACGCGGCGCTGGACCGAGACGGGCCCGCTGGGCTGGCCGCTGCTGGAGTCCCCGCTGGCCCGGCAGACCACGAGTGGCCACGTGGCCGTGGGCGGGGCGTCGCTGACCTGCGGTCCACACCCGGCGTGGCTTTTTTCGCTGCCGGAGGGGGACGTCTATGTCGCCGGGTATCATGGCGAGGCCGCGCCGTTCACATTGGAAACCCCATCGGGGCGCGTCGAGATTCCATCGATGGGCACGGGCGTTGTGACCTGGCGGCAGGGTGAAGTGGATGTGGATGCAATATATACGGGCGAGATCTCGATCGAAAGGCGCACGCGGTGATTCATGCGCTCGATTGTCGGTTCTTTTATTCGCTTCGAGTCGAATGATATCATTTTGTGCGCACCCCTTGACCCCGTCGTTGCCAATTTCGTTCCGAGATAGACCCGCCATGAAGTTCAGCCTGCTCCACGTGACCCTGACCGCCCTGCTTAGCCTGGCCTGCGCCGGCTGCGCGACGGTGGAGAACCTTCCAGCCAAGATCGAGCTCTCGGCCCGGGTGGTGAATGTGACGCGGTTTCTGCCCGATGGCTTCGCGCAGGACGGCAGCGTAAGCTATCAGGCCGAGATTCAGGAGGCGCTGGACCACAGCCCGGACGGCGCGACGATTGTCTTCCCCCCTTCCATCTATCGGCTCGAGTCCAGCCGGGGTCTGAGGATACCGGCGAACCGGACGGTGGTGCTGGATGGGGCGACCTTCCTCCTTGCGGGCGAGATCGACGAGGATGGCGAGGCCTTCCTGCTGGATGGCGTATCAGAGGTGACGATTCAAGGTGGGACGATCATCGGACGGCGAGACGTATGGGCCGAATCGGTCAATGTGGCGGGGATACGCGTGCGGGGCAGCGGCAGCCACATCCGGGTGGAGCGGACGCGCTTTTACGATCTCTCCAGTAATGCGGTGGGGATCTTTGGCGACAGTCTGGACCGCCCCATCCGCCATGTGTGGATCGAGGATATCTACGCGGAGAATTGCTGCAATCTTTATTATGATTACCTGACGGATAAGCGAGGGCCCGCAGAGGGCAGCGTTCGCGAGGATCAGGGCAGCGTGTGCTTCTACAATGTGTCGGATTTCGTGGTGCGCGGGTGCTATCTGGATGGCTCGCGGTCGGACGGCACGCACTTCAAAAGCTGCCGCAACGGCCAGATCACGGACAATCAGATTTTGAACAGCGAGATGGGCGGCTTCTTCCTGGAGGGCTGCCAGAATGTTATCGCGACGGGCAACATCATGCGGAATAATGGGTCGCGGGGTTGCACCATCGAGCGGGACAGCACCGACTGCGTACTGAGCGACAACATCGTGGAGCGGAGCGGTCGCGAGGGGCTGTGGGCGCCGGATGTGGCGCGGATCGTGGTGTCGGGCAATATTTTTCGCGAAAACGGCCAGAAGGACGACGAGGATAAGGACTCCGAGATTCGGATCAACGATGAATCGCGCTATCCCACGGTGCCGGCGGATATCCGCATCGAGGGGAATATTTTTCAGAGTACTGCTCACTGCAACAGCGTGATCCAGGTGAATGCGGGCGCGGGGCCGGGGATCGCGATTTGCAACAATACCTTTACGGGTCCGGTGCGGGAGCTGGCGATTGAGTCGAGCTTTGAGGTGACCGTGTCGGGGAACGCGGGGCTGGACTGACCCGGGGCGAAGGACTTAAAGGACTCAAGGGACTTAAAGGACCTGAGAGACCTAAAGGACCTGAGGGAACCAGCCCAAGCAATCCGACCGGGCGCCACGCGAATTCTTGATCAGTGGGAGGCGCTGATGGATCGCATCAACGCCTCCCCAATCAAGGGCGGCACGGGCGGCTGCCTGTTCAGCGCTCGACGCGGTCGGGCCGGGCGTATTGCTGCATGAGCATGCCGCCGGTGATATTGACGACGTTGTTGAAGCCGTGCTGTTTCAGGATGCGCGCACCGACGTGGGCGCGGAGTCCGGACTGGCAGATGACGGCGGTGGGCACGGCGGGATCGAGGGTGGCCAGGCGATCGCGCAGTTCCTCCACGGGGATATGGATGGCGCCGGGCAGTCGCATCTGGGCGAACTCGGCGGCAGTGCGCACGTCCACGATCTGGAGACCTTCAAGTTCTACTTTCGGCGAGGCGATGGGCGTGGCGGCGTCGAGGTGGTTGGCGGCGACGAAAGCGGCCATGTGGATGGGATCTTTCGCGCTGCCGAAGGGCGGAGCGTAGCATAGGTCGACCGAGGCCAGATCGAAGACGGTGGCCCCAAACTGCATGGCGGTGGCGATGACGTCGATGCGCTTATCCACCCCATCGCCCCCCACGGCCTGGGCGCCGAGGACCTTGCCGCTGGCAGGATCGAAAATCAGCTTGAGGATCATGCGCTGGGCGCCGGGATAGTAACCGGCGTGGTTTCCGGCGGAGACGGTGACGGCGAGGGCCTCACGCTGGAGACGCAGGGCGAGCTTTTCGCTAAGACCCGTGGAAGCAGCGACGCAATCGAAAACGCGCACGATGGCGGAACCGAGAACGGTGCCCATGGGTCGCGCGTGGCCCGTGGCGGCGTGCTCGCCGGCGATGCGCCCTGCGCGGTTGGCCGGACCCGCGAGGGGAATACGCATGGCGGTGCCCGCGAAGGTGTGGGGATACTCCACGGCATCGCCGGCCGCATAGATGTCGGGGTTGCTGGTCTGAGCGAGGTCGTTGATGACGATGCCGCCCATGGGGCCGATGGCGAGGCCAGCAGCCTTGGCGAGCTCCGTGGACGGGCGCACGCCCATGCCCAGGATCACCACGTCAGCCGGGAGCACGACGCCGTTGTCCAGCACCACGGCGGTGACAGATTCGCCTTCGGATTCAAAGCCTTTGAGGCCCGCGCCGGTATGCACACCGACGCCATGCTTGCGCAATTCTTCCTCAACGATGGCGGCCATTTCGGGGTCGAGGGGCGCAAGCACCTGGGGCGCAAGCTCCACCACGGAGACCTCCATCCCGAGCTGG
>JBIJDL010000255.1:0-8811 GCA_044344195.1 Candidatus Hydrogenedentales bacterium | reverse complement strand
GCCGTCCGGGGCGACTTGGAAGTTACGGTGGTCGAAGGCGGGAGCATTGAGGCTAAGGAGTCTCAGGAGCTCAAGTCCGAGGTGCAAGGCACCACCAAGATCCTCACCATCGTTGAGGAGGGTTATCTCGTCACGCCGCAGGACGTGGCCGAGGGGAAGCTGCTCGTCGAGCTCGACTCCAAAGAGCTCCTCGACCGCCTCACAGAACAGGAGCTCCAATACCAGAACTCGCTGGCCCGCTTTACGGAAGCCCGGGAAGAGCACGGGATCCAGATCAACCAGAACCAGAGCGATGTGAAAGCGGCGGAACTGGCGAGCAAATTCGCCCTGATGGACATGAAGAAGTTTCTCGGCGAGAAGGCTGCTTCCGAGATCGCGGAGAAAGTGGAAGAGAACGCCATGGCTTCGGAGCTCGCCCATGCGGCGGGAAGCGAGAAGGAAGACGCCCCCGTGTCCCCCGATGCGCCGACTGTCGCGGAGTATCCCGCGCCGCCCGAAGCGCTGGCCCGTGATCCGGAATCGGGTCGCATCGCCATGGAAAGCGAGGCCGGCGAGACGCTCGCGATCGATTTCACGAAATATGCCCGCCTCGAAACTCTCGGCGATGGCGAGGCCCGCCAGTCCATTCGAAAATACGAAGACGACGTGGTGCTGGCGGCGGAGGAAGTCGGCGTTGCCGAATCGCGCCTGGCGGGTACGAAGCGGCTGTTCGAGAAGGATTTCGTCACCAAGATTGAGATGGAGAATGACGAGCTTGCCCTGAAGCGCAAGGCCATCAGCAAGGATGCCGCGCAGACCGATATGGATCTCTATGTGAAATATGAATTTCCCAAGCAGGCCGAGAAGCTCGTGTCGGACTATGAAGAATCCCTCCGCAAGCTTCAGCGCGCGCGAAAGCTGGCGGTCTCCAAGCTGGCCCAGGCAGAGGCCAACCTGAACTCTGCCGAGGCGAGTTACGAGCTCCAGAGCCGCAAACGCGACGAACTGAAAGTGCAGATCGAGAAATGCGTTATTCTCGCCACGAAACCGGGCCTGGTCGTCTATGGCGAGGGAAACCGGAGCTACTACCGCGATAACGACCGTATCGAAGAAGGGGCCACGGTGCGCGAGCGCCAGGTCATCATCACGATTCCGGATACGACCCAGATGACCGTGGACGTGAAGGTCCATGAGTCCTATGTGAAGAAGGTCGTCAAGGGTCAGAAGGCCCGCATTACGGTGGATGCCTTTCCAGATACGCCCCTCACGGGTGAAGTGTTTCGCATTGCGGTGTTGCCCGATTCCCAGAATCGCTGGATGAACCCCGATCTGAAGGTGTACGCCACCTCCATCACTGTCGACGGCCAGCATGACTGGCTCAAGCCCGGAATGAGCGCGGAAGGTGAGATCGTCATTGAAATACTAAAGGATGTGGTAAAAGTCCCCCTCCAGGCCGTCTCCCAAGAGGGCACAGAGACGGTGGTTTACCTGGCCAGCAAGGGCATGGAGCGGCGCAAGGTCGTTACCGGCTCCTTCGATACCTCCTTCATTGAGATCAAGGAGGGACTCGAAGCCGGTGACCTCGTGGCGCTGCGCTCACCGTCCAGCAAAGATTCCAATGAAAAGGGAAAAGATTCCGAGGAAGAGAAGGAAGAAGAAAAAGAAGAATCGGCACCCGCCGCGGAAGCACCAAAGACCCCCGAGGCGGCCTGATGACGGTGGCCGTCTCCAGCATCGTTCGCCTAGAAAACGTGCGCAAGACCTACCAGATGGGTTCGGAAAGCCTGGACGCGCTGGGCGGCATCAACCTCGATATTCTTGAGGGCGAGTATTGCGCGATCATGGGCCCCTCCGGATGTGGTAAATCCACCATGCTCAATATACTCGGCTGCCTGGACCGGCCCACTACCGGCCACTACATTTTGGGCGATACCGATGTCTCCCAGATGCCGGACGACGATCTCTCCGAGATTCGCGGCGCGCGCCTGGGCTTCATTTTTCAGTCCTACAACCTCATCCAGCAGTTGACCGTGCTCGAAAACATTGAAGTTCCTTTGTACTACCAGGGCATACCCCAGGAAGTGTGCCGCGAGATCGCCGAAGAGATGGCGCAAAAGGTGGGGTTGGGCCAGCGGCTCAACCACAAGCCCTTCGAACTTTCCGGCGGACAGCAACAGCGTGTGGGTATCGCCCGCGCGCTGGTGAACGACCCCATCGTGCTTCTGGCCGACGAGCCCACCGGCAACCTGGACTCCCGATCCGGTGCCGAGATTCTGGGGCTCTTTGACGAGCTGCACCAGCAGGGCAAGACCATCATCATGGTGACCCATGACGACGAAATCGGCCGCCGCTCACAGCGGGTGATACGCCTGCTCGACGGCCTGGTGGAGAAGGACATCCGCAATGGATAGCCGGCTGGCGGGACGCCACAGTACCAGCCCCTTCGCCCCCGTACGCCTGAAGCGAACGGTCATTCTGGGTTTCAAGAGCCTCTGGCTGCACCGACTTCGTTCCCTGTTGACCGTGTTGGGCATCGTATTCGGCGTTTGTTCCGTGATTGCCATGCTGGCCGTGGGGGAAGGGGCCAGCTTTGAGGCCCAGGAACAAATCCGCCGCCTCGGCAGCAATAACATCATTCTCAAGAGCGTGAAACCGCCGGACACCGGCAGCAACAGCGCCGAACAGAGCTACGTAATCGAATACGGCCTCACCTATGACGATATCGAACGTGTCCGCGAGTCCATTCCCGGCGTCAGCGTCATCGTTCCCAATCGCATCATGCGAAAGCGCGTGTGGAACGCCACCGCGAAGGCGGACGCGGATCTCGTGGGCACCGTGCCCTGGTTCCCCGACATGCGCAAGCTGGGACTGCGCCAGGGGCGCTTTTTTTCCGCTATCGAAATGGAAGAGAAGAAGAACGTGTGCGTGCTCAGCGAGGCGGTTGTGCCCGCGCTCTTTCCCTACGAGAGCCCGCTGGGCCGGAAGATCCGGGTGGACGGCGACTACTACCAGGTCATCGGCGTCATCGACCGCGAAGCGGCTCCCGCGGGCATGGGAAAGAAGGAGGGCGGCAGCGGCTCCGATTCCAGCAGTATGGACCGCATCTATATCCCCCTGACGACGGCCCGTGACCGCTTCGGTGAGATCCTGCGAAAGCAGAGCAGTGGCAGCTTCGAAAATGAGAAAGTGCAGCTCCACGAAGCCACGATCCAAGTGAAGGATCAGGCGGAAGTGGAGGAGACCGCCCTCATCATCGGCGAGATTCTCGCCCGCCACCACAAGCAAAAAGATTTCGAGATTGAAGTGCCACTGGAGTTGCTTCGCTCCGCCGAGGAGACCGCCCTGACCTTCAACATCCTCCTGGGATCCATCGCGGCCATTTCCCTGCTCGTGGGCGGTATCGGCATCATGAACATCATGCTTGCCAGCGTCACCGAGCGCACCCGTGAAATCGGTATCCGCCGCGCACTGGGGGCCAAGCACCGCGACATCATCATTCAGTTTCTTATTGAGACTGTCCTGCTCTCCGCCACGGGCGGGGCACTGGGTGTAGTCTTCGGGGTCATGATCCCCATCGCCATCGGCGCCTTCACAGATATGCGTACCATCATCACGCCCGATGGCCCCATCCTGGCCTTTAGTATTTCCGCTATTGTCGGTATCATCTTCGGCATCTACCCGGCCATTCGCGCGGCCAGCATGGATCCCGTCGAGGCATTGCGTCACGAATAGAGAATGGAGAATTTTGAATAGTGAAATGGCATAGAAGCGGGTACAATAGGTGTGAAGTGGCTTAGGCAGCGACGTACCATTAATTCCGCATTTACATGCAGTATTCTCCATTTCCGAAAGGCCTCCATGTCCCTCACGAGAGAACCAGAAGCAACTGTGGTAACCGGCTACGGCGGCGTCGATCTCAAAGTATGGGACTACGGCGGTCTGGGGGAACCCTTGCTGTTTGTTCATTGCACTGGTACTCTCGGTCGAATCTGGGATGTGGTCGTGGCCGAGCTGGGCGACCAGTTCCGCGTCCTCGCGCCCGACACCCGCGGCCAGGGCGATTCTCAGGCCCCCCAGCACCGCCGGGATTACCCGTGGGACTTCTCCGGTCAGGATTTGCTGGCCATCATGGAGCATTTCGATCTGCCCCGGGGCATGGGCGCGGTCGGTCATTCCGCAGGCGGGGCCCATGTGGCCTATGCCGAACGTCGGGTGCCGGGAATCTTCGGCAAGGTCATGCTCATCGACGCTATCATCGCGGACCGGAAGTTCTTCAACGGGGAACATCCCCTGGCCGAGAAAGTCCGCAAGCGGAAGAACGAATTCGAAAGCCTGGAAGCGGCTCGGGAACGGCTGAGTTCGAAGCCTCCCATGGAGCACTGGGTGCCCGGTGCGATAGATTCCTATGTTGAGCACGCCTTCACCCCGACCGATGGCGGGGGATTCAAGCTCAAATGCCCTGGAAGCCGAGAATCCTGGTTCTACGAACTCGGTGGTGCGAGCGATATCTACGACTTGCTCGACACGCTCCACTTCGAGGCCTGTGTGGTTACCGGAGAAAACAGCTACGTCCAGCCTTGGGCCGCTGCCCAGCAGGCCCGACTGCCGAAGGCGAAACTGGAGATGATACCGGGCGCGGGGCACTTTATCCCCCAGGAAAAGCCCGTGGAGACCGCGGCGTTGATCGCGGGGTGGTTTGGGGGCTGAGGTGGTGGCTGTGTTCACTAAACCCCTTCGTGAAGGCCGGTATTCCCGAGCGTAGAAATCGCAAATAATAAGATGTATAATGCGTGCATCTTATGCGCCATATCTTGACAACGGCGCTGCGTGATACTTGGGCTGGACCAAGAGAGCAAAGATGAGGTGGCGGTGAGAGGAGATGGGCCTTGCGAAAGGCGATTCAAACGATTCGGGGTAAATTCGACGTGGACGACAGGCAGAGTGAAGTGGATGAGCTGGAAGGCTATCGCTGGAAACCGTGGCAGATGGCCTGTGTGGTCATTGTAGCGGGGATGTGTGCGGGGACGGGGTTCTACACCTTTGGCTACGGCAAGGGCCTGAGCTATCTCAGCGCCGACCCGCGCGCTTGCGCCAATTGCCACATCATGCAGGACTACTACGATACCTGGCAGAAAGCGAGCCACCACCATGTCGCGGTGTGCATAGACTGCCACTTGCCCCACGATTTCGTGGGGAAATACATGGCTAAAGCCGATAACGGCTTCTTTCACTCCCTCGCCTTTACGCTCGACAATTTTCACGAGCCGATTCAAATAAAACCACGCAACCGCCGCATCACGCAGAACAACTGTGTCGCGTGCCACCAGGATACGGTCCACGAGATGCTTCCCGCGTTCAAGGGGGGTGAAGTGGCGAGTTGCATTCACTGCCACGCGGATGTCGGTCACGGTCCGCAGAAGTAGTCAATAGCATGGGGTTGGGAAATCAGATGATAAAGGATGGAATGCGATGAGACACTCGGAGAAGAAACGCCGCACGATACCGCTTATGGGCCTGCTTTTCCTGGGTGCCACACTGGGCACTATCGGAATTGCCGCGCTGCTGGTCAATATATTCGGTCGGAAGCAGGAGGCGCGCACGCCCTTTGTACGCGTGGCGGAGGTCAACGAGACGTCCACCAATCCCAAGCCTTGGGGTATGAACTGGCCGCGCCAGTACGACAGCTATCAGCGCACGGCGGACACGGCACGCTTCTATGGCGGGTCGAGCGCCATGCCCGCTCAGAAGATGGAGGCGCAGCCGTGGTTGACGCGCCTCTATGCGGGCTATGCCTTTTCGCTCGACTATCGCGAGGCCCGGGGCCACGCCTACATGCTTTCGGACCAATTGGCAACGCGCCGGGTGACCGAGCGTCCCCAGGCCGGTGCGTGCCTTCACTGTCATGCGAGTGTCGCGCCAACCTACCGGCGCCTGGGCCTGGAAGCGATGGGGCAGCCCGCCACCGAAGAGATTCTCGCGGGGGACTTCAACTGGCCCGCCGTGATGAAGGGGTTTGAGATTGCCGGAAAAATGGACTATCCCGATGCCCATGCCGAACTCGGCAAAACGCCCGACGGCACGGGCGAGAATGCGGCCCACCCCGTGAGCTGCGTGGATTGTCACGATCCCGAGACGATGGCCACCCGCGTGACGCGACCGGGCTTCGTGCAGGGCATTGCCGCGCTGGCGGCGGGCGATGGGGAAGCACCCCACCTGCCGAGCATCGAACTGTGGCGCAAGGGCGACCGCAGCGAGCCCTACGATCCGAACCGCGATGCGTCGCGCCAGGAAATGCGCAGCTTCGTCTGCGCCCAGTGCCACGTGGAGTATTACTGCGGCCCGAAAGACACCCTCTTCTTCCCCTGGGCCAAGGGCCTGAAGGTGGAGCAGATGGAGGCAACCTACGCCGAGCGCAAATTCCCGGACGGCGAGTTTTTCTACGACTGGATCCACGGGGAGACCGGCGCGAAGCTATACAAGGCCCAGCATCCCGAGTTTGAACTGTGGAGCCAGGGCATCCACGCGCGCAGCGGCGTCGCGTGCGCGGACTGCCACATGCCCTACCAGCGCGAAGGGGCCATGAAGGTGAGCAGCCATTGGGTGCAGAGCCCGATGCACAACATCAACAACGCCTGCCAGACCTGTCACAACGTTTCCGAGGACGACCTTCGTTCGCGGGTGGAGACGATTCAGGGGCGGCACAAGAAACTGCTGGAGCAGACGGCGGTGGCCATGACCGACATGCTCGACGCGATTCGCGCGGCCCAGGCGGCGGGCGCGACTCCGGAAGCCATGGCCCCGATCCTCGATTTGCAGAAAAAATCCCAGTGGCGTCTCGACTTCATCAGCAGCGAGAACTCCCTCGGCTTCCACGCCGACCAGGAGGCCGCGCGGATATTGGCGGAGTCCATCGACCTCTCGCGCCAGGCGACGATTCAAGCGATTTCGTTGCGCGCGCCGGTCGCGCCGGTGTCGGAGGCGGTCGTGGAGCCGGTGGGCGGCGTGACGCCGTCGGGGGATGCGCCCGTGTAACAGGATGGGCGACAACGGTGCTGTGATGCATAGCCAAAGCGGTTCTCACAACTCGCGCAGGCTTGCAAAACGGCTACATCATGGCGTTGCTACACGCATCTCAGTCCCAGGCGTCCATTCCAACACAGTCTCATCAGGATCACTGGCCTGGATATCCGCGCGATGGACAAACCCGTACCTGCGGTAGAAACCTAGCGCCCGAACGTTGTTGGCCTTGACTTCGGCAAGTACCCGAAGAAATCCGGCCTCGTCGATGCCCCAATGGAAAAGGGCATCCAGGAGCGCATCCGCCGCGCCTCGTCCCCTATGTTCCGGTGCCACCCACACCTGTAACAACTCGCCTGTGACGGGCTGCTCTGGATGGCGGTAGA
Source organism: Candidatus Hydrogenedentales bacterium (assembly GCA_044344195.1). GTDB lineage: Bacteria > Hydrogenedentota > Hydrogenedentia > Hydrogenedentales > JAEUWI01 > JAEUWI01. Next base: position 1,429 of record JBIJDL010000255.1, on the reverse strand, counting down.
GAGCCGCCAAGCCAACCGGATTGTCATCGACGAAAGCAAAGAACGTAGCCCGCTCCGAGCCTTGTACCGTGCTATCGGTTTGCTCACGCCAACTCTCCGCACTGCGCGCGGATGCCTGTGCATGGGTGGTGGTAAACGCGCCGGGGGCGTCGGTCAGGGCGCGAAGTCGAAGCGCCCGATAAAGATCACTTTCACCATTGTGTATCCGACGGACGTGCAGCATTTGTGGTCAATCCCCGTTTGGGTCTACTCGATTAATCCGGCTGCATTTAACACCTGCATGCATACTTTGTCGAGGACGTGAAGCGGCGGCACGTGAGCCCTACACCTGCAAAAAGAAGGATTGACCACGGAAAGGCACGGAATTTCACGGAAGGAAAAAGTCTGGATGCGACCGGATTATCCCCGCCGCGAGTTTGAAGCCCAGGAGCGGGCTGATCGTCTACTCTCCTGAGGCCCCTTCACTCTTGGAGGTTGATAAAACCTCCGTTAGAAGATCGTTCATTCGCGCCTTGTTGCGGGCGATTGCTGCCCGTCTCGCGGTGAGGAAAGTGCCATAGTTCACAAGCATCATGGCGACGAACTCGACGAAATAGACAGTCATGCCTATGGTCCAGACGAGAGAAAGGTCGGTCCCCCAATTTCCAGTGCGGCCAAACACGGCCAAGCCTAGAATTCCCGCCAGAATGTACTTGATCAGGACCAACTGAATACGGATTTTCCGCAGTTCGCTCAGACGTGTATTCTTCAGTACTGGTATCATTGCTTGGATTCCTTAGCCGCAGTTGTTGTTGCGGGGCCCTCGTGAAAGTGTCACAGGTAAGCGCCTCGACTTAACGTATACCATGTAGTATATCCTCATTCTCGGTGGGTGTCCATTGCGCGATCAAAACCGAATTGGGCGAGACCCAAGCTACCGATCAATCTTTCTTCCGTGTAATTCCGTGCACTCCGTGGTCAACAAAGAGGGATTGACCACGAAAAGGCACGGAATTACACGGAATGTAAAAGTCCGCCATTCACTCGTTGGGCTGCGTCTGTTTCAGCAGATCTCGAATCGAGTACACCGCGCGGTCGATCATTCTCTCAGGGCCGCCGGGCGTCACCCAAGCACTGGCGGGGTCCGCGCCGTAGCCGCCTTGGTCGATGGCGCGCAGCGTGGGGAAGTACATGTCGTGGCCGTTGCAGTAGCCCGTGAAGATGGTCTTCGCGCCCTCGACGCGTTGCTTGAGCTGCACCGCGTGATCGCTGAAGAACTCGCCCGAGCCGCCCGCGATGGCGAGTTCGCCGTTGATGAGCAGAGTTGTGAGTTTGGGGTGCATGAGGCCATCGGCGTATTTGGTCTGATAGCTTTTGTGAAGCGACTCGCCATACTCGGCGCGCATGCCTTCGGTGACCGTCGGATCATTGAGATCAAGGCGCAGCTTGA
>JBIJDL010000065.1:0-18816 GCA_044344195.1 Candidatus Hydrogenedentales bacterium | reverse complement strand
CCTCCTTCGCGAGTTGCTGGCCGGGCTCCACCATCTGATCGACCTTACCCCACTGACTGTCGTCCACATCGCATTGCATGTCGCCCGCCGCGCCCTGAAGAAACAGGCATGGCGCGCCGATGGCCTCTTGCACCGCAGCCATCATGACGCCGGGATAGTCAGCACTGAATTTATTATTGCCGTGGGGGTGGTTCGTGGGGTGCGCCGCGGAATTCACCAGGAGGGCGATGGGCTTTCCGTCGAGATCGTCGGCGCGGATGGTGAAAAGCTCCGGATCCCGGGGGATGGGGGCTTCCTGCGTGTGGCGATTCCGATTGACGTTGCTCTCGGCGGAAGCCCAGCCGATTTTCGCGGGGACGAGTTTGCCCACCGCTTCGGTGATGACGCCAATGATCTTTCGCTCCAATTCGTCGTAGTAGGCGAAGGCATTTTGAAGTGCGGGGTCGGCATTGCCCTCCACGGGGACCAACTCCAGGGCGGGGCCGTGGTGGGTGTGGGAGCCGACGAGGAAGACGTGCTGCACCCCGGCCTGGCGTAAGACCGCCTGCTCGATGCGTCGCACCATGGGCTCGAAGGGGGCACGACCGAGGTCAAGGCCCACCAGCGCGGCGCGCGTGTCGCCCGCCTCAAAGACGAGGGCCTTTGCATACAGCAGATCATGGACGCCCGTGGAGTTGTTCTCCGGACGATGTTCATGGCCGTAGCCCCACATCGGCACGGAGGCTTCGGGGGTGATATCGACCGAGGCAAAACCGGCTTTGAAGATCACGGGCTCGTCCTCCAGGGCGGACGCGCGCCCGATTGCCAATAGGGCCAAAAAGATGCCAATAACGAGATGCTTTCGATTCATTCAATTTGCCTTTCTCTAAAGTACTAAAAGGACTTCGTACCGCCAGAAAAATCGTGCAAGGCTGGGAGCGCAGGCGTCCCGCCTGCATCATGCACCGTAGGTGCATGAGATTTATAGAATGAGCGGGATGTGTTGATTTACTCTTGGAGTACCCGCAGAATTGGTTTTAATTCTCCGACAACACCGTCAACTTTGTAAAAAAAGTTTGCACCCTCGGTGCAATGCAGGCGGGACGCCTGCGCTCCCAGCCTTGCGCGTCACTTTCTATGTTACGCAGATGCGCCGCCACATCGACGTAGTACGCGGAGACTAGACTAATCGGCCCGTGGCGCATCGGGGTACTCCCGCAACGATATCTTCAGCGCGACCACATTATCCGGAACCTTCCCCATGCGCATGGCGTCTTTCTCGGTCGTCACCACGAAGCCTTCATCGCGCAGGGCCTCCACGGGGATCGATGCATGATCGCGAAAGGTGCGGACCGCGTGCAAGCGGAGGCCTAGTCCTTCAAGCGTGCGGTGGAAGGCCTCCGGGTTGCCGATGGCGGAGACTGCGGTAACGGGACCTTCGCGCAGGGTATCCAGCGTTACAGGCGTACAATCGGAAACACGCCAGAAGCCGTCGGGGGCGTGGACTATGAAGCGCAGTGGCGTGGCGGGCACGATGGAGCGAATTTGTGCGACCAGGGGCTCCAAATCGTCCACCTGATCGCAGCGCGTGATCTCGATGCGCGTGGCACGCTTCAGGGCCGAAAGGGGCTCTCGCAGAATGCCCCGCGGCACCAGATGTCCATTGCCAAAGGGGTTGGTGGCGTCGATAAGACAGATATTTTCGTCGCGTGCGATCTGGACGTGCTGGTAGGCATCGTCCAGCACGATCACGTCACAGCCGAGGTTCTCGATGGCGATGCGTGCGCCATCGGCGCGCCGGGCCGCTTTGATCAGGGCGCATCCCGGGGCATGGTGGCGGATTAAGGCCGGTTCGTCGCCGACCAGGCGCACCAAATCCGCACGGGAAAGGCGTGTCCCCGCCACGAAAGGCTCCCGTGTGCGGGCGCTGCCATAGCCTCGGGTGATGACTGCGACATGATGCCCCGCGGCAATCTGGGCCTGTACACAGGCGATAACCGCCGGTGTTTTTCCCGTTCCCCCCGCCGTGATATTACCGAAACTGATGACTTTCGCATTCACCAGCACGGGTTTTTTCATGTGGCGCAAGGCCATGCCCAGCCGGGTAATGGGTGTGGCACAGCGCAGCAGTGTATCCCAGTGTGTGGGGAGAGCCTCGCCTCGTCGTACGCGATTGGTTATATCCTGAAGATCGGGCATGAATTACCGGAAGAGGGGTTGGAATACTGTCCACCAACGTTAGGTGAATGGGAGGGACGGTGTCAATCTGCGGGGACCGCTATTGCTACCTTGGCGAGAATCGTTTCCCGCTCAACTGCCGAACAAGTCCCTTCAATTCAAGCATCGTGAGGGAACTGAGGGCTTCCGATACGGACATACGGGCGGCTGCGGCGATTTCATCCACGAATGAACCGTCATTACTCAGCACATCGAGCACGGCGCGCTCCAGGGGCGTCACATTGGCGGCGGGGGATGGGGACGCGGCGGGCTGGCCCGAGGAGCGTCGCACCTCGGATTCGACCCGCACCGGGACAGGAGCGACTACATCGCGCGGTGCGGGAGGGGCCGGACGCGTGGGCTGGCGATTCGCCGCTTCGATATCCAGCTCCACCAGAATATCCTGGGCAGATTCTACCAACTTGGCGCCTTCGCGAATCAGAGCGTGGGGGCCTCGGCTGTTGTAAGCACCCGCTTCGCCCGGCACGGCATAGACTTCTCGACCCTGCTCTGCGGCGTTGCGCGCGGTGATGAGGGCGCCGCTGCCGATGGGCGCCTCAACTACCACGGTGCCCATGGACAGCCCGCTGATGATCCGGTTACGAAAGGGGAAGTGCCCCTTGGAGGGCTTCACGCCCATTTCAAACGAAGAGACGACTGAGCCCTGCTGGATGATCCGGTGCATCAGCTCCGCGTTGGAAGGGGGATAGACGATATCCACGCCACAGCCCAGTACCGCAATGGTGCGACCGCCGGCCTCCATAGCCCCTTCGTGGGCGGCGGTATCAATACCTTCGGCCATGCCGCTGACAACGGTGATGCCGCGCGAGGCCAGTTCATAAGCCAGATTACGAGCCATCCGCGCGCCGTAAGCGGTCGGCTTGCGCGTCCCCACGAGGGCCACCGCCTGATGGTCCACCTCCGACAGATTTCCCCGCGTAAAGAGAACAAGGGGCGGGTCGTAGATCTCTGCAAGGCGCAAGGGATAGGCCGGATCATCCATCGTCAGCAGCGAGGCACCATATTGGCTAAGCTGCATGATTTGGCGGTCCACATCCACCACGCCGCGATAGGCCCGAATCCGCTCGGCCAGTTTGGGGCCTACGACTTCCGTCAGAGACGCCTCCGAAGCCCCTAAGACGTCCGCAGGCGTGCCGAAACGCGAGAGCAATCGGATAAACAAGGTCGTGCCCACCCCGGGAATCATTTTCAGGGTCAGCCACTCGAGTTGGTTTGCTGAAATTGACATGACCGATACTATGCATGAGGTCCGGCGGGTGCGTCAACCCCGATGCAGTCCCGGGCGCCGGGCGCTATTCGTGCGCAGGCGGATCCTGGATAAAATATTCACAGTGATGGCCCTCCTGCGATGATGATGTGGTCAGCAGAACCCACCTTGGTGAACCACGAAAAATCTCGACATTTGCACCGCAGTTATAGTAATTCCTGAGATAAAAACTCTCAATCCCAGTATCTTTTTTTGAAGAAAAGTTTAAAAATGACCAAATTGCGGACGTAGTTGGTTCATAAGATATTCATTTCGAACGGGTTAGGCAACAAGAGGGGCCAATATAGAACTCAGCCGTGAATTGGGAATAAATAACGAATAAAGGGGTGTTTCCTTGGTAGCGTCCGAAGTAGGTCATTCCCCCTGGCCTGAAGGACGTCATCAGTCAGAAATGACTGGTTCCCACCACCGGCGAGTGCAATATAACAGTTCCCCCGCTGTTTGCACTCGCCTCTTTTTTGCCTCATAAACCCGTGCAAACAAACATGTTTGCTACGGGTTTTTCTGGAAATACCGGATTAGGAACAGATGAGGATGTTCAGCGTTAGCGTAGTGAACCTATTGACAATCCTATAGTTATCGCATATAATGCGCCCCAATGAACGGCCCACTATCCGATTCCTTGGATAGACTCTCTCTGAAATCCCCTCGTTTTGTGAGTTGACTTGCAGCGTCGCCTGCACGGTAGGGCCCCAAGGCAACCGCGCATTTTATGCAATTCCAAAACCCGGCCACCTGAAAGGCCAATCGTATGTTACAGGAGACGATAATGACCATGAAATTCTCCACGGGACTCTGGGTTTTTTCCCATCATCCCGACCGGTTCTGCCCGGAAGGATACCGTGAATCCCCGAAGGTGTCGGAGGCGATTGCCTTAGCCGCTAAGATCAAGGGCCTGAAGGCGGTGGAAGTGAGCCAGACGGATATCTCCTCAGAGATGCCCGTGAAGGAAATGAAACGGATCCTGAAGGACAACGGGCTTGTTTGCTCGGGCGTGAATACCAATCTTGGCCACTCGCGCCGCTTCGCCTTGTCAGGTTTTGGGCACCAGCACCAAAAAACGCGCAACGCCGCCATCGATGAAGGTCGCAAGGCGACCGATCTGGCCCGAGCGCTGGGTGCCACGGAAATCACCCTGCGCCTCTATACCGATGGTTTTGACTATCCCTTCCAGGTGGATTATACGGCCCACTGGAACACGGTGATTTCCTCTATCAAGACCATCGCTAAGTACGCGTCCCCGGATATTAACGTGGCAATCGCCTACAAGCCCCGTGAGCCGCGCAAGCACCTGACGGTGGCCACGGTGGGCAAGGCCCTGTCCATGTGCCAGGAAATCGCCATGAAAAACGTGGGCGTGGCGATGAATTTCTCCCACGCCATGATGTCCGGCGAGAATCCCGCCGAGTCCATCGCCTTCCTGACACGTTCGAACAAGCTGTTCCAGATGTACTTCAGCGACGGTTACCGCCTTTGGGATGATGGCATGATGCCCGGCAGCCTGAACCTGTGGGAGACCATGGAAGCGCTGTTTTATCTGAAGTCCTCCAAGTACAAGGGCTATTTCACCATCGACATGGTGCCCCAGCGCATCGAACCGACTCACGCCCTCCAGATCGCTATCGGCAACCTGAGCATCCTTTTCAAGAAGTTGGAGAAGCTGGACACCTCCGAGTTGCGGAAGGCGCAGAAGACGCTGGACGCCACCGAGTCGCAGCGCATCATCCGCAGGGTAATGCTCCAGTAGCCCCTCGGTAAAAAGTACCCATAATCGGCCTTGTTGTATAGAACAAGGCCGATTTTTTGTTGTGCGGGCTTTGCGCCCCGTAGTACGATTAAGCCACGGCACAACCCTACAGCGTCAGGAGAGAATTCCTCTGTTAAGTGGTAACACAACCGGTCTCAAAGCCAGCCATATCCGGCTGCTGGAGAACCTGTCCAAACGCAAGACCCCGTCCGAGAGCCTCATCTCGCCCGAACTGGCGCGCGCCATCACTGAAATCGCCCGCGAAATCAACCGCCAGATCGGCCTGTTGATCGAGCGAAAGGGGCGCGTGTCCGCCGTGGTGGTGGGAGACGCCAAGTCCGTCTTTCTGCCCGACATCGACCGGAAAGGCCGCAACCGCCTCTGCGGGCTGCGCTTGGTCCATACCCACCTCAACAACGAGCCCATCAGTGAAGATGACCTGACCGACTTGGCGCTGCTGCGTCTCGACAGTGTTGTGGCCATCGGCGTGGGCGCGGATGGCCTTCCCGGCAAGGTGTTCGCCGCCAATCTCCTGCCAGCGAATGAGGGGGATGAGCCTTGGGAAAAGCACGAGTACCGCTCGGTCCACGACTTGCCCTATGATTTTCCCGCCTTCATCGGCGCGCTGGAAGACGAATTCGCCCGGCAGAGCTGGAGCCGCGACAGCCAGGGCAACGACGACCGCGCCATCGTGGTCCATGTTTCGGATAAGGCACCCGTGGCGGCGAAGGATTCGTTGGACGAATTGCGCGAGTTGTGCCGCAGCGCGGGCATCAACGTGGTCCACGAACTTCAGCAGCGCCGCACGCCGGATCCAAAGTACGTCATGGGTCAGGGCAAGCTGAAATCCGCCATCATTAAAGCCATGCAGGTGGGCGCGGAAACCCTCATCTTCGATCTCAACCTGACGCCTTCCCAAATGAAGAGCGTGAGCGAATTGACTGATCTTAAGGTCGTGGATCGCACCCAGGTCATTCTGGATATTTTCGCCCTTCACGCCGTAACGCGCGAGGGCAAGCTCCAGGTCGAGCTGGCCCAGCTCCGCTACCGCCAGCCATTTCTCGGCATGAAGAGTTCCGCCTTCTCACGCCTCACCGGTGGTATCGGCGGCCGCGGTCCGGGTGAAACCAAGCTGGAAGTAGATCGTCGTCGGGCGAGCGACCGCATCGCGCGCCTGGAGCGTGAAGTGGACAAGCTGGGCGAGCGGCGCGAACTGCGTCGCGGTGTGCGCCATCGCAAGGGCGTGCCGACGGTGGCGGTGGTGGGCTACACGAACGCAGGCAAGTCAACCTTGCTGAATTCGTTGACCAACAGCGATGTGACGGCTGAAGACGCCCTTTTCGCCACGCTCAATCCCGTATCACGCCGGATTCGCTTTCCGCAGGAGCGGGAAGTGATCATCACTGACACCGTGGGTTTTATCCGAGACCTTCCCAAGGATCTCATGGCGGCTTTCCGGACGACCTTCGAAGAGCTTCATGACGCTGATTTGCTGCTGCATGTGATGGACGCCTCCTGTCCCGATCTGGAGGATAAGTACGAGACCGTTTTCAGCCTGCTTCGCGATCTGGAACTGGAGCTGAAACCCACGTATTACGTCCTGAACAAGCAGGACAAGTGCGACCCGGACGTTTTGCAGGGCCTGGCCGAGCGCTTTCAGGGCTTCCCTATCAGCGCGTTTGATCGCGAATCCTTTACCGACCTGTTAAACCAGATGGAGGCCGACCTGTGGTCGCAAGACTTAACGCCGGCGCACTAATGCGGACGATCTGCCTTACCGCAATCTTGTTTCTCTGTGCACTCCGTGCCCCTGCGACGGTGGAGGAGGCGCAGCAGCAACTGGCGGCCTACCGGACTGTTTTGACGGAAATGCAGGATGCCCTGAACCGCCAGGACGGCGCGGCCTACGAGGCGCTCCGCGATAAATCGCTGGCGGCGCTCGCGGAAGCTCGAAAGGCCTTCGAGGCGGCAGGTGCGGGCAACAGCCCAGACCCGGCCGTCGTGTTCAGCTATGTCGAAGTCGTCAAGTTGGAGGGCGACGACGATCTCGGCGCTGAAATCGCCCGAACGGCGCTGGATAAGGGAGTGGAAAGCCCGGCCCTCTGGCGCATCTATGGCGAAATGTGTCTGGCGACCGGGCCCTCTCAGTATGCCGTGGGCGTGGAGGCCCTGCAGAAGTCCACCGCCCTGGATGGTGCGAGCCCGGAGTCCGCCGATTCCTGGTTTGCCCTGGGCCGCTACTATCTGGAACGGGAAATGCCAGACCCCGCGGGCAAGGCCTTCGCTACCGCACTGGCGGCGAATCCGGCTCACGTTCCCGCACAGTTGGGGGATGCGGCCGCCCGTATCTATGCCGGTGATATTGCGGGTGCCGGTGCCATCGTGGAACGCGTGGGACGGGCCGCCCAGCCCTTCGACGTGTTACTCCGTTCCATGGTTCGCGCCGCGCTTTTTGACTATGAGCTCACGCGCCGTGCATTCGACGACACCCCGGAAAACCATTATGCTTTTTCGCGGCTGATGTATATTGCCGGGCGCTCTCCCGAATCCGTTCTCGCGGCGAAGCGGGCGGGACAACTGGCTCCGGAGCGTGTGGATATCTTGAATTTTAAGAGCGCGATCCAAATCCAACTGGGCGATTACGCGGGGGCGATTCAGACCTGTGAAGCCTCGCTCCGGGCGAAGGCCGACCAGCCCCAGATCCAGCAGACGCTGGAGCAACTGAAGCAGGCGGCGCAGGAAGCCGCACAGCAACAGCAGGCTCCCCAGACCGGCCAGGGCAAGGGTATGTTGCGCTGAGCTTTCGGGGGTCCATTCACATCCCAGCGCCAGGCCGCCCGTTCAGACTGAATTACTGATCAGGCTCCAAAATGGCGGCGGAAGTGCTTGTCGAAGTTTTCCGCGCAAGATTGAAGCGTGGGGGGGGAGGCCAGCAGCGAGGCCAGGGACGTAACCGGCTTATCCGCAATGCCACAGGGGATAATCGTCTTAAAGTGGGCCATGTTGGGGGATATATTCAGTGCAATGCCGTGAAAGGTGGTCCAGCGCCGCAGGCCCACGCCGATCGCCGCCACCTTCGCCCCGTTCACCCAGACGCCCGTCAGGCCTTCGACCCGTTCGCCTTCCAGCCCATACTCCGCCAGAAGATCGATCAACACGTTTTCCAGCGTACGAAGATACCAGCCGACCGAGAGCTTCCATTCGTTCAGATTGAGAATGGGGTAGGCCACAAGCTGGCCCGGACCATGGTAGGTCACGTCACCGCCTCGGCTGGTCTCGATGACCTCAATGCCCTCCGCCGCGTAGGCCGCGCGCGCGAGCAAGAGGTTCTCCGCGTGGGCCTCGCGTCCCAGCGTCACCACGGGGCGGTGCTCCAACAGAAATAGGGCATTGGGCATCTGACCCGCCACCACGGCCTTGTGTCGGGCCAACTGACGCTCCAGCATGGCGGTGTAGCCCTGAGCGTCGGGGAAGCGGATAGTCTCCAGCAGATGCTCAGGCATTACCGAAGAGTTCATGCAGGGACTCCAGCGTGACCCCTTCGAGCGTCGGTACGATGCGGTCCGCGAGATGGAGTTCCTCGGCGGTAAAGGAATTGGTAACGCCTAGCACCTTCATCCCCGCGCCCCGGGCGGAATCGACGCCCTGAATGGAATCCTCTACGGCGACACAGACCGAGGGATCGAGCCCCAGATCGTGGGCCGCCCGCAGATAGATCTCAGGATCCGGTTTCTTGTGAGTAATCATGTCGCCGTGAATCCACACGTCGAAAAGGTCCGCGTTCACCCGCGCCGATTTCAGCGTCTGGGCCGACTTTTTTCCTGGACTCGACGTGGCGATACCCAGCTTCCAATCGTGGGCCGCGTGGGCCGCTTCGATCAGTGCATGGATGCCGGGAAATGAAATATCCGGATCGGTGACCAGCAGATCCAGGAAGTACTTGTGGCGCGTTTCCACGGCCAAGGCAACATCGATATCAACGCCATACTTCTTGCCGGGTCCGATGCAATAAAGTTCCGCACCGGTGCCGATGAAGGGAATGTAGTCCTCGGGCTGCACATCGAGATTGTAAAGTTCTTTGAACATTTTCGTAGTCGCGATAACACTCAACCCTTCGGTGTCGCCAAGGACACCGTCTACGTCAAAAACAAGGCCATGCATATGGGGAGCGTCTCCAATCCAGGGTGGGTACTATGGTACTTATCGGGAACACTGATCGGCCCGATAGTTTTTTCAGACCGCCACTTCAGCTTCTTCTTCAAGGCCGATGGCCTCGAGAATCGCGTCCTCGTCGTTCTCCACGGTAAGCGGAGCTTCAGCGGACTTGATGGCGTTGTCGGGATCTTTGAGGCCGTGGCCCGTCAGGATGCACGTCACGCGAATCTTGTCGCTGTGGGCGGGCGTCTTGTCGTCGAAGTAACCGGCGGCGGACAACTTGATCAGGCCCGCGATACCCGCCGCGCTCGCCGGCTCGCAGAAGACGCCCTCGGTGGCGGCGACCTTCTGGTAGGCGTCGCGAATTTCGTCGTCCGTCACGGCTTCGATGAGTCCACCGGATTCGTCGCGGGCGGCCACGGCGCTTTCCCAACTGGCGGGATTGCCGATGCGGATGGCCGTGGCGAAGGTCTGGGGATTGTCCACGGGATGGCCGAGCACAATGGGTGCGGAACCGGCGGCCTGGAAGCCGAGCATGACGGGACGGTTCGGGCTCTTTTCCGCCTGAAGATACTCCGTGTAGCCTTTCCAGTAGGCCGTTATATTGCCAGCATTGCCCACGGGCATCGCCTGGAAGTCGGGTGCGACACCACCGAAATCGTCAACGATTTCGAAGGCACCTGACTTCTGGCCTTCGATGCGGAAAGGATTGACGGAGTTCACCAGGGCGATGGGGTGCTCCGCGCAAATCTTGCGGACCTGCGCCAGGGCGTCGTCGAAATTGCCCTTGATCTGGATGACGCGCGCGCCGTGGATCATGGCCTGGGACAGTTTGCCCAAGGCGATCTTGCCCTCGGGGATGAGGACGGCGCATCGGATTCCCGCTCGGGCGGCATAGGCCGCGGCCGAAGCGGAGGTGTTGCCGGTCGAGGCGCACATGACGGCCTTGTAGCCCTCTTCCACGGCCTTGGTAATGGCCATGGTCATACCCCGGTCCTTGAAAGAGCCCGTGGGGTTCAGGCCCTCATACTTGAGCCAGATTTCGAGCTTCGGATGAATCAAGCGGCTGAGGTTATACGCCGGAATCATCGGCGTGGAGCCTTCGTTCAGCGTGATGATACAGGTATTTTCATTCACCGGCATGTACTGGCGGTAACGGTTAATCAAGCCTTCATTGCGCATCGGCGTACCTCGATCTTGCGGGGAATCGGTGTTGGAATTTGGGGTCAGTTTCAGGCCAGGATCCGGATCATGTGGGTTGGCTCATCTATGATGGGCAGGGCGTCGATCTCGGCAATCGCGGACTGCACATTGGCTTCCAGCGTCTCGTGGGTCACGATTACGACGTGGGCGGGGACGGCTTCCTGCTCTTCCTTCTGGATGCACGAAGAGATACTGACCCCGTGCTTCCCAAGGATCGTGCAGATGGTGCCCAGCACGCCGGGGTGATTCTCCGTGGTCAGGCGCAGATAGAAGCGGCCTTTCACGTGTCCCCCGTCGCGTACCTTGAGATGGTGGGAATAGCGGAAGGGGGCCCGAGCCGGTGCGCCATTCAGGCGGGCGATATCGACAATATCCGCGACCACGGCACTGGCGGTGGGAAACTTGCCCGCGCCGCGTCCGTAGTACAGCGTGCCGTCGGCCACGTCGCCTTTCACGTATACTGCATTGAATTCATACTTCACCGCAGCGAGAAGATGAGAATCCGGCACAAGGGTCGGATGGACCCGCACCTGAATATCCTCGTCCGCGCGCTCGATAACGGCCAGCAGTTTCAACTGGTACCCCATTTCCGCGGCATAGGCCACGTCGAGGTGGGTCACCTTGGTGATGCCCTCGACGTAAATATCTTCGAGTTTTACGGGCGTGCTGTAGCACAGACTCGCCAGAATCTGGCACTTGTGGGCCGTGTCGTGTCCCTCGATGTCGAGGTCGGGCGGGGTTTCCGCGAAGCCCTTTTCGATGGCCTGCTGAAGCGCGGAATCAAAATCGAGCCCCGCGATGGCCATATTGGTAAGAATGTAGTTGCAGGTGCCGTTCAGGATGCCATAGACCGCGTGAATATTGTTGGCGGCGAGGCTCTCGCGGATGGCCTTGATGATGGGGATGGTGCCGGCGACCGCCGCTTCGAAGCGGAGTTCCACGCCGTTTTTCACGGCGGCCTCGTTGAGCTCGGGGCCCGCCTTCGCCAGGAGCATCTTGTTGGCGGTCACGACATGCTTGCCGTTGTTCAAGGCTTCCAGGATAAAGGTCCGCGCGGGTTCGTAGCCGCCGATGAGCTCACAGACCACATCGACTTCGGGGTCGGCGATCAGCGTGCGCGCGTCATTGCTTACCGTGATGCCATCCAGCGTGAAGTTGGCCAGCAGATTCTGGTTCAATTCCGCAACATGGACCAACCGCACTTCCGCGCCGGTCTTGTCGGCAATGACACCCTGATGGGACATGAGCGTTTCGATCACGCCTCCGCCCACAGTGCCGGCACCGATTACGCCTACCTTTACCGCCATTTCTCATCCTTTCCGAATTTATTATGCCGTGCGTTTCCGAGCGGATTGCACGCCCGTCCGGCCGAGAGGCCAGTTTATATTTTACAGAAGTTTGCGATAGCGCACATCCGCGCCACGTCTTTCGGCGTGAAAACAGAGTCGGGACGGCCGTGCCACATTCTTTAGATCTATCCTATGCGCCCTGCTCTACTTCGAAAATGCATATCACATCGCCGACTTTGACCTTGTCGCCGACTTGCACGCGATGCTCCACGAGCGATCCGGAGTAGGGGGCGGGCAGCACAAAGGCGGCTTTGTCCGTCGTGAGTTCGATCAGGTCATCGCCCTCGTTGATGGGTCCGGGGGCCGCATACCACTCGGTGATGGTTCCGCCGGCTACGGCATCGTCGTCATCGCCCAGGCTGGGCAGGTGTATCTCAATCCGCATGGGAAGCACTTTCCAATTCATTCGTGGCCATACGCGACTGCGCGTAGGCCGATTCCAGCAAGGCTTCGGAACGATAGGAGCTCCGCACAAAAGGCCCGGCGACGGCAAAGCCGAAACCGATGCTCCACGCCAGCGCCTCAATTTCCTTGAAACGCTCGGGAGAGATATAGGCCTGCACCGGGAAATGCTTCGGCGTGGGCTGGAGATATTGTCCAATGCTCACAGCATCGCACCCGGCCGCTTTCAGATCGCGCAGGGTCTGCTCGATCTCGTCGGGCGTCTCGCCACAGCCCAGCATGAAGGCCGATTTGATGAAGCGCCCTTCGCTGAGCTCCCGGGCGATGCGGAGGACTTCCAGGGACTGATCGTAGGTAAAACGGCGATCGCGAATGCGGGAGAAGACGCTCTTCACCGTTTCGATATTGTGGCTGAAAATTTCCGGGCCCGCGGCCTGCACCAACGCGATATCTTCTCGCTTGCCATCGAAGTCCTGCACCAGCACTTCGATGGTCGTCTCCGGCGTGGATTCCTTGATGGCGCGGATGGTCCGGGCGATATGTCCGGCCCCGCCGTCCGGCAGGTCGTCGCGCGTCACCGAGGTCAGCACGGTATGCTTTAACCCCAGACGTTTCACGGCCTCCGCGATGTGTTCGGGCTCATCGAGATCCAGCTCACCCGGCTTTCCGCTGTTCACGGCGCAATAGGAACAGTGGCGCGTGCAGGTATTTCCCATCACCATGAAGGTGGCCGTTTTCCGGCCCCAGCATTCGGACTGGTTGGGACAATGGGCGCTCTGGCAGACGGTGTGCAACCGGAGATCGCCCAACAGCGACTTTACCTCGCTAAAGGCTTCGCCCGAAGGCCAGGGCTGGCGGATCCATCCCGGAAAAGTCTTGGGGAGCTGTGTTTTACTCATGGCGCTACAGATACCGGTGCGTTGAAACTGGGATTTCGATACGGGCCGGAATTATAACACGTCGAGACACAGGGATTGAATAGCGGGAGAGTCTTGAGGGATGAGTCTGTAGTCTGCAGGAAAAATGGGGCTTATAGGTCGTTATCACATGAAGTCTTAAATGACCTCACCATACGATCCATATGCTTGCCGAAAGGACACTGCCCTCCAGACTCCGGATTTCCCGCTCCAGGCTCACTACTGCATCTGCACCTGCACTTGCGGCACCTCATCGACGATCGGTATTTCCAGTGGCTTGCCTGGAATTTTCACCGGCTTGTCCACTTCGCGAAAGTCGAAGAACTGCTTCTGAATCGCGTTACCGATGTCATTCAACTGGACCTGCAGGGAATCCACGAACTCATGAAGCCCCGAGTCGATGATGTCCTCCACACGCGCGCAGGCGAGTTTGGAGCGAAGGCGGTCGCAGCAGCGTTCCGCGTCGTTGGTGTAGAGGAAAGGCGGCGATCCGGAGACATAGGCTATGGAACTCTGGAGCCGATCTACGCAGTACTTCACCGAACGGGGGAATCCATAGCCGAGCAGCAACAGATCGACGACGTTGGGCGGTGTAATGGGGCCGTAGTGCTGGCGATACGCCTGCAGGGCGCTGGCGCTACGCAGCAGGGCGGACCACTGGATGTTGTCGTGAGGCGAGCCCACGTCCTCGACCTTCGGCAGCAGATAGAAATACTTAACATCCAGAATGCGCGAGGTTTTGTCGGCGCGTTCCAGCATGCGGGCGATGCGGCTGAAGTGCCAGCCCTCGTCGTGCATCATGGTGGTGTAGCTTCGCCCGATAAACTCGTTGCTGCCCTTCACCACAAACTCCAGGAACTCGTGGGGGGATTCCAGCACCTCGTTGGTCAGGGTCGCTCTTTCAACCTCATGGTAGAATTTGTTGACGTGTTCCCAAATTTCGGACGGAATGATCTCGCGTACGGATCGGGCATTCTCCCGGGACTGTCGCAGGCAATTGTAGATACTATTGGGATAGTTTCGGTCACACGCCAGAAAACGCACGACGTTGTCCTGAGACACGCCCGAATAGTGTTCCTTGAAATACTCCTCGTCCGCCATAATACTGATCAGCGGGCCCCACTGGGGCTCTGAGGAAGCATCGAGGGTGAGATGCCAGTTTACATTTACGACACGGGCGACATTTTCGGCCCGTTCCATATAGCGGCACATCCAGTAAATGGACTCTGCGACACGGCTAAGCATAAGCAGTACTTCCTTCCTTGGACTATTCGGCCAACACCCAGGTGTCCTTGCTTCCGCCACCCTGAGAAGAGTTTACCACGAGCGAGCCTTTTTTCAGAGCCACACGCGTGAGGGCGCCCGGGAGCACATACTGGTCCTCGCCATAAAGCGCATAAGGCCGCAGATCCACATGCCGCCCCTCAAAGCCGTCTTCGCAGAGGGTGGGGAGGCGCGAAAGGCTTAGGGTGGGCTGGGCGATGTAGTTGCGCGGATTGAGTTTGATCTGCTCGCGGTACGCATCGTGTTCCATTCGCGTAGCGTGGGGGCCAACCATGATGCCCGCGCCGCCCGATTCGTTGGCCGGCTTCACGACGAGGTGCTGAAGGTTGTCGCAAACATAGCCCATATCTTCCGGATTGTCGCAGAGATAGGTCGGCACGTTCGGGATGATGGGCTCTTCGCCGAGATAGTACTTGATGATCTGGGGAACGTAGGCGTAAATCACCTTGTCATCGGCAACGCCCGTGCCGGGGGCGTTGGCCAGAGCAACCCGCCCTTCGCGGTACACGTCCATCAGCCCCGGAACTCCCAGGCAGGAGTCGGGACGGAAGCACAGGGGATCGATGAAATCATCGTCTATGCGGCGGTAAATAACGTCCACGCGCCGGAAGCCGCGGGTCGTGCGGGTCTTCACATAACCATCCATGACGACCAGATCGCGACCTTCAACCAGTTCCACGCCCATCTGGTGGGCCAGGAAGGAATGCTCGTAGTAGGCGCTGTTGTAGATGCCGGGGGTCAGCACGGCCACCGTCGGGCGCTCCACCCCTTCGGGTACGAGATGCAGGAGCATCTCCAGGAGCTTGCTCGGGTACTCTTCCACGGAACGCACCTTGCCGACACCGAAGAAATTCGGCAGGGTCCGCTTCATGATGTCGCGGTTCTCCAGCACGTAGGACACGCCCGAGGGGCAGCGCAGGTTATCTTCGAGCACGTATATCTGGCCATCCTTGTCCCGGACCAGATCGGTGCCGGTGACGTGGGCCCAGATACCCCGGGGTGGCTTGAGTCCGATGCACTCGCGCCGGAACCCGATGGACGATTTCACCAACGCTTCGGGAATGGCCCTATCCTTGAGAATCTTCTGCTCGTTGTAAATGTCCTGCAGAAAGGCGTTCAGGGCGAAGATGCGCTGTTTGAGGCCCTGTTCGATCCAGTTCCACTCCGTGGCCGGAATAATCCGTGGGATCAGGTCAAAGGGAAAGATCCGTTCGGTGTTTCCGTCTTCCGTCTTCAGCGTAAACGTGATGCCCAGCTCGCGCAGGGTGCGCTCCGCACTGCGCTGGCGCTTCACAAAATCTTCCTTGCTGATGGAAACGAGCTTCTCAACAATATTCTTCATGCCCGAGCGCGGCGCGCCCGTATTGTCCAGCATCTCGTCGAAAAAGCCCTCGGTCTCATAGACATCGAGAATTTTCATGGGGTGTATCCTTCTCTTGGTGAAATAAAGGAATCTGGTTTCGCACATAGATAAAATTGGGTTCAATTCTTCTTTGCGTTTCGGGGGGCCATCAGGCCAGCGGGAGGTCCCTCCGAAGATCCAGCGTCCAGGGGTACTCGGCACAGCAATCAGTGCGCCTGAGCTTCATGTGGCCCGGCGTATGACCGATGGGGCTGAAACGGGCCTCACGGCGGGCCTCGGCCTCATAGGCGTTCACGGGGTGGGTCTCGTAGTTTCGACCCCCGGGGTGGGCCGGCCAATAGGTGCAGCCACCCAGCGACCGCTCGTTCCAAGTGTCCAGCAGGTCGAAAACCAGGGGAGCGTGGGTGGGCACCGTGGGGTGCATACCGTTCGGCAGGGACCACGCCTTGAAGCGAATGCCCGCCACGAACTCGCCGGCCGTGCCGGTCGGGTGCAACGGCACTTCCACGCCATTGCAGGCCACCTTATGCCGGCTGTCGATCAGGCCGCGCACCCGGAGCTGGACGCGCTCCAGGGAGTTGTCCACAAAACGCGAGGTTCCGCCGGGTCCGGGCTGTTCGCCGAGGACGTGCCAGGGTTCGAGCGCGCCACGCAATTCAAGGTGCACGCCGGCCTTGGCCACTTCGCCATAGAGGGGAAAGCGAAACTCGAACTGGGGCGAGAACCATTCGTCCTCGAAGGGCATCTCCTGCCGACGCAGGTTCAGCAGCACGTCCTTGAAATCTTCCCACACAAAATAGGGGAGTACGTTCCGGTCGTGCAGGGCGCTATTCCAGCGGACCAACGGAAAATCGTAGGGGCGCTCCCAGAAGGTCGCCACGAGACTGCGGATGAGCAGTTGCTGCAGAAGATTCATCTGGGGATGGGGCGGCATCTCGAAGGCGCGAAGTTCCAATAACCCCAACCGCCCCCGGGAAGAATCGGGGGAGAAAAGCTTATCGATGCAGAATTCGGTCCGGTGCGTATTGCCGGTAACATCCACCAGGATATTGCGGAAGGCCCGATCAACCAGCCAGGGCGGCGGATTCTCGACGCCGCGCAAGTGATCGAAAGCAACTTCAAGCTCCGAAACGAGATCATTGCGCGCCTCGTCGATACGCGGCGCCTGGCAGGTCGGTCCGATAAAGTTACCGCTGAAGAGATAGGAAAGACTGGGGTGGTTGTTCCAGAAATTTAACATGCTCTTGAGCACGTCTGGCCGGCGCAGGAAAGGGCTTTCCGCAGGGGTTGATCCACCCAGTACGATGTGGCAGCCGCCGCCGGTGCCCATGGCGCGCCCGTCTATACCGTATTTTTCCGCACTGAGCCGGCACTGGCGCGCTTCCTCATACAGCGTCGTGGAAAACTCGCTCAACTCGCCCCAGTTGCGGGCGGGATGAATATTTACCTCGACCACGCCGGGATCCGGCTGCACGCTGAAGTGGGAAAGTCGCGGATCGAAAGGGGGCGAGTAGCCTTCGATGAGGACCGGCATTTCGAGCGCTGCTGCGGTATCTTCCACCGCGCGGACCAGGGCGAAGTAGGCCTCGGCCGTTTCCACCGGCGGCATGAAAATGTGGAGTCGTCCCTTGCGCGGCTCGACGCACAGGGCCGTGCGAATCACGGGTTCCCCCTGCTCCGCGCCTTCGAGGAAGATGTTCTGCTCCATGCGCGCGTTCGCGCGTCCCGGAGGGCTTTCCACCCGCAGAGGCGCGGCCATGCTGAGTGGCGGTGCGCCCATCGGATCGCGGTCGAAGATGTGGTGCCGCGCGAGTTCAGGCTCATAGGGCAGGGCGTCCAGCGGGAGACGGAACCCCATGGGGGAATCACCCGGCAGCAGGTAGAGCCGCTCCGATCGAAGGTGCCAGGTGCCGCTCTTCCAGGCCAGGCCGCCCTCGCGTTTTTCCATGCGGATCGGTAGCACCAGACCGGTTACGCTGTCGAGGCCCTGCTCGTATACCTGGGCCAGGCGGTTGCGCTCGACCGGGTCCTCCAGCTTGCTGTCGAAGGGATCGGTATTGACCGGCAGGCGCCGCTCTTTCCAAAGATAGTAGAAGGCGTCTTCATAGCCGGGAATTAGATAGGACGAATCCACGCCGAGCACGCGGGCGAGGTGTTCGCCGAAAAGTTCCGCGTGATCCGCAGTAATACCATAGTCCCGAAGGGGATTGGCCATCCAGCGCGGGGTGCGCCAGAGCGGCGTGCCGTCATCGAGCCAGTAGCAATCCATCGACCACCGGGGCAGGGGCTCGCCGGGGTACCATTTCCCCTGGCCGAGGTGCTGGACCGGGTTCTGGGCGAAGCGTTTGCAGAGGCGCTCGAAAAGCTGGAAGGCCAGGTTGTACTTGCCTTCGCCCAAGGCCTCGCCATGCCACATGGGACTCTCGCGGTCTTCCGCCGCGACGAAGGTTGGTTCCCCGCCCATGGTGAGGCCAACGCCGAGGCGCTCCAGCTTCTGATCGACCGTGCGGCCCAGGGTGTCAATGTGGATCCATTGCTCCGGCGAGAAGGGCTTGGTCACGCGGGGGGATTCGTAGACCCGCCGGACGGACATGTCAAAGGAAAAGGTCGTTTCGGCGATGCCCGTACTGCCGGTAATGGGCGCGGCGGAGACCGGGTCCGGGGTGGAGGCCAGGGGCAGGTGCCCCTCGCCAGCGAGCAACCCGGAGGTAGGATCGAGGCCGACCCAGCCCGCGCCGGGGAGGTAAACCTCGGCCCAGGCATGGAGATCGGTGAAATCCTGGGTAGCACCGGCCGGGCCTTCCAGTGGCTTTTCATCCGGCACCAACTGGATCAGGTAGCCGCTTACAAAACGGGCCGCAAGTCCGAGATTTCGCAGAATCTGCACCATGAGCCAAGCGGAATCACGGCAT
>JBIJDL010000262.1:0-8660 GCA_044344195.1 Candidatus Hydrogenedentales bacterium | reverse complement strand
CACGGTCAGGATGTACTCAATCTTCCATGCACCTGCGGTGCATGATGCAGGCGGGGACGCCTGCGCTCCCAGCCTTGCGCATTCTCTTTGAATAGAAAAGTGGTGACGATAGAATCAGAACATGTTTGATCCGACCTGCGCGATGGTGTATGTTGTTATAACCAATCGCGCAGCACCCCAGCCCCGGCCCGAGGATCCCATGACGATCACCGACGTAAAAACCATCCTCCTCACGGGGCCCTGCACGCACGATCCTTTCCTGAGTGAGACGCGCAAACTCCGCAGCGCCGCATTCATCGAGATCCACACGGATACGGAGTACATCGGCGTGGGGGAGACCTACGGCGGATACTTCGCACCGGAATCCGTGCCCTCCATCGTGGAGTTTTTTAAGCCCATCCTCGTCGGACAGAACGTGGACGACATCCCCGAGCTCTGGGGGCGCATGTATCACTGCGGGAACTTCTGGTGCCGCGTGGGACTGGGCCTCATCGTGCTCAACGGGATCGAGGCGGCCCTCTGGGACCTCAAGGGCAAGCTGGAAGGCAAGCCGGTTCACGCGCTCCTCGGCGGCGCGAAGCACACGCGTCTGGCGGCCTACGCGACCGGCGGTTCGAGCAACTATCCCTTGGACAAACTTTCGCGCAAGATCGACCACTATCTGGGCCTCGGCTTTCACGGCTTCAAGGTGGGCGCGGGCAGTTTTCACGCCGATCACGGCTTCGCGATCGAAAGCGAGCCTGCCGCGGCCGCGGCCTTTGAAGTCGAGAAGCTGGAGCACATCCGCAGACACGTGGGGCCGGACATCGGCGTGATGATGGATGCCCACATGGGCAATGCGCCGACGGGCCACTGGAGCGTGGCGACGGCCATTGCGGTGTGCCAGGCGCTGGAGCCGTACAACCTGGTGTTTTTCGAAGAGCCGCTCCACTACACGAATCCCTGGGGCTATGCGGAGCTCTGCGCGGCAACCACCCTCCCCATCGCGGGCGGCGAATGTCTCACCGGCGCGGCGGAGTGGCGCACCTTCATCGACATGGACTGCTTCGACATCGGCCAGCCCGATGCCTCTTTCACGGGCGGCCTGTCGGTGGTGGTGGAGGTGGCGGAGATGCTCGCCGCGCGCAATCGCACCATCGCCACCCACGCCTGGGGCGCGGGCGGCTCCCTCATGCAAAACGTCCACGCGGCCTTCGCCTGCGCGAACACGTGCATCGTGGAAGTGCCGCCGGACTACGGCCCGCTCCACAGCGAGGTGGTGGGGGACTCCTTCCAGATGAAGGACGGCTTCGTGTTGCCGCCGGAAGCGGCAGGCCTCGGCATTGTATTGAGCGAGGCGACCAAGGCACGATACCCCTTCAAGCGGGGCAGTGGTGAATTCAACAGCGTGCCGGGCAAAAGCTTGGAAGAGATGGACGAATTGCTCACCCGATGAATATCTTTATCGACACGCCGATTTATGAGCCCGGCCTCGACCGCCTTAAGTCCCTGCCGGGCGTCAACGTGATTGTCGCCGATCCCATCACCGACGAGCGGGTGGTGCGTCCGGCGGAGCAACTCCGGGATATCGACGCGCTCTTCTGCGCCGACGTACCGGAAAACCTGAGCGACATGAAGGCGCTCAAGTGGATACAGATTACGTCCTCCGGCTTCGAGCACATCATTCCCCACAATTTTCCATCACGGGGCGTGCGTGCTTCCAACGCGCGCGGCGTCTTCGACGTGCCCATCGCCGAGTGGTGCTTCGCCATGATGGTGAATCTCGCCCGCGATCTGCCCCAGATGTACCGCAACCAGCAGGCGGGCCACTGGGATCGCGGGGCCCAGTTCCAGGCCGAAATACGCGGGCGTACCGTGGGCTTCTGGGGCTACGGCGGACTCGCCCGCGAAACCGCGCGCATCGCAAAGTTCGCGGGATTGAAAGTTCACGTACTTGCGCGCAACGGCGTTGGGCCCCAGCACCAGCTGTATCGCGTGCCCGGCACGGGCGATCCCGACGGTGTGTTGCCCGACGAAGTCTTCGATCTCAAGCACAAGAGCGAATTCTTGTCCGGTCTCGATTTTCTCATCATCGCATTGCCTTTGAACGCCAGCACCCGCGGACTGGTTACGGCGGAGGAGCTGCGCGCACTCCCGAAGAGCGCCCTGCTACTCAATCCCGCGCGCGGTCCCATCATCCAGGAAGAGGCGTTCCTCCAGGCCCTGAATGAAGGCTGGATCGCGGGCGCTGCGCTCGACACCCACTACTACTACCCCATGCCGCCGGAGCATCCCCTTTGGAAGATGCCCAACGTGATCATGACGCCCCACATCTCCGGCTCGACGAAGAGCACGCGCTTTCCCGAGCGGGTGTGGGATTTGTTTGTGCAGAATGTAGAGCGTGTGTTGCGGGGCGATGCGCCGCTGAATGAATTGGCTACGGACGCGCTCACGCCGAAAAAATGCGAATTGAGTGGTTTGAATATGTGAACAGGTCATCGTTTGGGGTGAGCAAAAGGCTGAACCACGAATGAATACGAATCCACACGAATAAGAAAAGACGCTCGACGAGTAGGAGAGACTTCTTCAGGACTTGGGAAGAATTTTCCCACAGATTTTCACAGATCTGCACAGATAAGAGGAGGAGATGACAGGGCGGTTAGTTGCGGTGCGGAGGTGATGGGTATTCAGGCTAAGATTTGGTAAACAGCACGAGAACGGATTTTCCGTTTTATCTGTGCGGATCTGTGTAGATCTGTGGGAAATGTTTTATTGGCTTGTTGAAAGGCCGCGCTGCCCGTTGTGTGAATTTTTCGATGGCGAAAGGCTGAGGATGAGTAGATGGATTGCTGAAATTGCTATCGTGACCTTCGCATTTCTTTCCGTCCATGTCAAAGCCCAGGAAATGACGCTGCCCACGCTCAACGGCGAAGTCGTCACCGCGAAGACCCCTGACGGCATCGAATACGGCCTCTGGGGCACCAAGGTCACCTACCCCGCGCCGACGCTCTTCATCTTCGCGTCCGACATCAAGGGCACTCTCGATAATCCTTATTTCCGCCAGTGCGGCGATGCCCTCGCGGAACGGGGCTATCTCTGCGTCTCGCTCGACTTGCCGGGCCACGGCTCGGACCAGCGCGAGGGCGAGCCCGGCGCGCTGGGCACCTGGCGCACGCGCAGTGACGAGGGCGAAGATTTTATTGCTCCCTTCACGGCGCGCGTGCGGGCCGTCCTCGATCACCTCATTGCCACGGGCGCATCGGACCCCGCACGCATTGCCGCCTGCGGTACCTCGCGCGGCGGCTTCATGGCGCTGCAGGTGGCGGCCGCGGATCCGCGAATCAAGGCCGTCGCGGCCTTCGCGCCCGTCACCAATCTCATGGCGCTGCGCGAGTTCAGTGGCGCGAAGAATACCGAGCATGTTGCCACGCTATCGCTTCTGGCCAATGCCGAGAAGTTCGCAGGCCGCGCGGTGTGGGTCATCATCGGTGATCGCGACGATCGCGTAAGCACCGACGACGCCATAGCCTTCGCACGGCGCGCTACGGTGGTATCACTGGAGAAGACCGAGGCCGCCGATGTGACACTCCTGGTAGTTCCCGAGGCCAAGGGCCATACGACACCCCAGGGCGCCCCGGAATTGGCCGCCGCATGGATCGCGGAGCGGTTAAAATGAGATTGTAATCGTTCGCCTTTGTGCTCTTTGCGTTCTTTGTGATTAAGAATTGAAAAGGGCAACCACAAAGAACGCAAAGAGCACAAAGGAGTTATTTTCGTTTTTGGGTGCTACTCACAAGGAAAACGTAACAATGAAAAATCACATAATTGTGCTGGCTGGATTGGTCGTTGGACTTGTGTTGCTGGCTCCGGTTTTCGCTGCCGAGTCCGCGTTTAGTTTTCCAGAGTCCAATCTCTCCGTGGAAGGTCGCGTAACCCTCCTCGCCATCGATGATCAGGGCCTGCGGGATCGCGAGAATCTCACCCTCACCCTTTCGAAGCCCAAGGTGCGCAAGGAGCCCGTGCTTACACCCGAGCAGGGCAATCCGAATGCGCCCGACTCCATGGCGGCCCATTTCTACGGCACCGTCCTCCACAACAAGGGCAAGTTCCAGATGTGGTACTACGCCGTGAGCCACGTGGAAGGCCATGAACAAGACTTGAAGCAGGGCCCCGTCTGTTATGCGGAAAGCGATGATGGACTCCACTGGACCAAGCCCAAGCTCGGCCAGGTCGAGATCAACGGCAGCAAGGAAAACAACGGCATCTACCTGCCCGATCCCATCACCCAGGTCGCCATGGTCATCATCGACGAAGAAGAGCCCGATCCCGCCCGTCGCTACAAGATGCTCTACACGGCGAAGACCCATACCTGGGTTTTCCGGCCCGCCTTCAGCGCCGACGGAATTGAGTGGACCGTGCCCGAGGGGTATCCCACCGACAAGTTCATGGAGAGTGGCAGCCTCTTCAAGTTCGGTGACCGCTGGATCGTCCACGGACAGGGCATCGGCAGAAATGATCAGGGCGTGGAAGAGGGCCGTCAGGGCTACGCCTCCACATCACCCGATTTCAAAACCTGGGACGTCCCTTACCACCAGGCCTTCCGCCTCCCGGAACCCGAGGACGTCGCGATGCGCGGCCTGCTTGCCGACTACCCCCAGGTGCACCTCGGCGTCGGGGCCGCCAGCTTCGGCAACGTGGCCGTGGGTCTCTACGGTGCCTGGCACAATCCCGCCCTGGACAAGCAGAACAAGACCGGCTGGTACGGCGCGGGCCTGATCACCTGCGACTTCGGCCTCGTCGTCAGCAACGACGGCGTCGCCTTCCGCGAACCCGTCACCAACCATGTCTTCATCGCCCAGCAGGAATCACCCGCCATCCCCGCGCCCGGAACCAGCGACCCCACCATCCTGTGCCAGGCCAACGGCATCCTGAACGTGGACGACGAAACCCTCATCTACCACGGCCGCTGGCGCAACGCAACCGACACCGCGAAGAACTACTATGGGGAAATCGGCCTGGCCACGCTCCCGCGGGATCGCTGGGGCAGCCTGAGCGTCGCCGAAGGTTCGGGAAACGGCACGGTCTGGTCCGCACCCATTACGTTGCCGACAGAGGCAGTCGAACTTTCACTCAATGCCGATGGAGCCAAAAACATCACCGTCGAGTTGGCGGACGAGAGCGGCACATTGCTGCCCGACTTCAGCGGAGAAAACAGCGGCGAAGTGAAAGGGTCCAAGGCGAACGTCAGCCAAGTGAAGTGGAAAGGTGAGGGCCTTACTGCCCTCGCGGGAAAAACCGTGAGATTGAAGCTGGGACTTAAGGGTGAAAAGACCGGGCTCTACGCCGTTTATCTTGATCCTGCGAAGTAGGCTCGGCCACTCGCGTTGGAGTAACGTTGAACTTGCAATATCGGTCAGTTCATGACGGTTCGGTACTTCATCGAAAATTAGTCCATCTTTAAATGGGCAGCAAGATTAAGGCATGCTGGGTGCCCGTTTGTCTTGAGATTCCTATAATGCGTAAGGAAAATATACGATGGACGCAAAAGTTGTATTGAAAGGAGAATCCGGGGGACGTTTGGAGTTTCTAGATTTCCGCACCGATCAGGATGATTGTGTTGTATTCTGGGTAGACGTGCATGCGGACTGGTGTGCTGCTCGTGTTTTAGTGCGTTGCTCTCGGTTGAAATTGGAGAATCTGGCTGACGAACTTGCACAAACACATCGAGAGCCAGATGGTAAAGTCGTCTTTTTGAATGAAGAAGGCAATTTTGGCATAGAGGTTCAAACTAGTGTGCGAGGAACAGTGAACTTACACGTAGAACTCTCTAAGTCTATGCAGGACATCGGGCGATTGATTTGTGGTTTCGAGTCGGATTCCCATACCCTCGCGCAATTTAGCTCTGCCTTGCGAAACACCTTAAGGAGTGTATGTGAAGTGTAGTAGGTTCTGGCCCCCTGCATCTGTACAGAAAGGATCTATTGAAGCGAAACTTGGCGCGCATTCAGAATTTGAACTACGTCAAGATCAGTTCGCAACTTACCGTAGTAATCCCCGCACCGATTCCACCAGCCTCGGCAACACCGTCCCCGCTGGCCCCTGCAGAAAGGCGTCGGTAATCGTCCCCGTGAAATCCGTAGGTTCCAGATTGCACTCGATGATGTAGGCCCCGTTTCGCTTCGCGATCACCGGCAATTCCGCCGCCGGGTAGACGGTTGCCGAAGTGCCGACGATAATTACCACATCCGCCAATGCCGCCGCGCGGTTGGCGGCATCCATCGCGTCGCGGGGGATGGCCTCGCCGAAGAGCACCACGTCGGGTTTCATCACCCCGCCGCAGGCGCATCGCGGTGCGAGCGCACTACGCTGAGTTAGATCGAGCGGCGTGTCGCCAGCGCAGATCACACAACGCATGTGTCGCCCATTGCCGTGGTATTCAATCACCCGCACCGAGCCCGATTCCTGGTGCAGGTTGTCGATGTTCTGCGTGATAATGGCGTCGAGTCGGCCCATTTCCTGCAGAGCGGTCAGCGCATGGTGGCCCGGATTCGGTTGCACATCACCCAACATCGCGCCGAGGTCGTACCACAGTTGCCAGACGCGATCCGGGGCCGCCAGGAAGGCCTCGATGGTGGCGTAGTCTTCCGGGGGATAGGTATCCCAGATCCCGCCGGGACTCCGGAAGTCGGGGATGCCGCTTTCCACCGAGATGCCCGCGCCGGTCACGGCGATGACGTGGCGGCCTCTGGCGACGGCCTGCGCGGCTTGTTGGAGGGGGTCGGTCATTGGACGAAGTCTCGGGGGGCTGGGGCGATCATGGACAGCGTGGACTTAGTGGACAATGTGGACTTAGTGGACCGTATGAAAAAGTCCACTTGGTCCACCCAGTCCACTACGTCCACTTTGTCCATAGAACACTCCAGGCCAGCTTTTACGCCTTCGCGATCCGCTCCAGGCCGCCCATGTATCCGCGCAGCACCTCCGGCACGATCACCGAGCCATCGGCCTGCTGATAGTTCTCCAGTACGGCCACGAGGGTCCGTCCGACCGCCAGGCCCGATCCGTTGATCGTGTGGACGAATTCGGGCTTCTTGTCGCGTTTGAAGCGGATGTTTGCGCGGCGCGCCTGGTAGTCGGTGAAGTTCGAGCAGGAGCTGATCTCGCGATAGGCGCTCTGGCCGGGGAGCCAGACTTCCAGGTCGTAGGTCTTCGCGGCGGAGAAGCCGAGATCGCCGGTACACAGGGTCATCACGCGGTAGGGGAGCCCCAGCGCCTGCAGGATCGCTTCGGCGTTGTTCGTCAACTTTTCCAGTTCGTCCCAGCTATCTTCGGGGCGGGTAAACTTCACCATCTCCACCTTGTTGAACTGGTGCTGGCGGATCATGCCGCGCGTGTCTTTGCCATAGGCACCCGCTTCGCTGCGGAAGCAGGGCGTGTAGGCCGCATAGTAAATCGGCAGGTCCGCGTCGCTCAGAATCTCGTCGCGATGGATGTTGGTCACGGGCACTTCCGCCGTGGGGATAAGCCAGTAGTCTGTATCGGTAATGCGAAAGCCGTCCGCGGCAAATTTCGGCAACTGCCCCGTGCCCTGCATGCTCTGGGAATTCACCATGAAAGGCGGCAGGATCTCGGTGTAGCCGTGTTTTTCCGTGTGGGTGTCGATCATGAAATTGATGAGCGCCCGCTCCAGCCGCGCGCCCGCACCCCGGCTCAGGCAGAAGCGTGCGCCGGTCAATTTGGCGGCACATTCAAAATCGAGAATCCCCAGGCTCTCGCCCAGCGCCACGTGGTCCTTCGGCTCGAAGTCGAATGTTGGAATCTCGCCCCACTTCCGCTCTTCGCGGTTGCTGGCCTCGTCCTTGCCCACGGGCAGGCTCTCGTCGGGCAGATTGGGGATGCCAAGCAGCAGGTCGGCCAGCGTGGTGTCCACCTCACGCACCTGCTCCTCCAGCACAGCAATCCGATCCTTGATCGTCTTCATCGCGGCGATGGCTTCGCTCGCATCCTGCTTGGCTTTCTTCGCCGCGCCGATGGCGTCGCTGGCCACGTTCTGCTCTGCGCGGAGCTGTTCCATCTCATAGACCAGCGTGCGGCGCTTGCCGTCTTCTTCGAGCACCTGGTCGATAGCAAAGGAGCCCCCCCGTTTCGCCAGTGCGGCGGTAACGGCTTCGGGGTCCTGGCGGAGAAGTTTGATGTCGAGCATGGTATGGGGCCTTTAACGTGGCTTAGTGTGATTCCAAGCGAAATTTATGTTGGCACTCGTTCCCAAGCTCCGCTTGGGAATGCATTTCCGGAGCTCTGCTCCGAAGGCGCGTCGGCGTGGATGTCCGCCTTAAATTCGTGGCGCGAATCGGTGTTTCACTATTCGTTGCCCAGTACGTTTTCGCTGGGTTGCGAAACGGAGCTTCGGGGCCTGCATTCCCAAGCGGAGCTTGGGAACGAGTGATCAGGTCCTCGCGCTTTGTTTAACCACCATCATGCGCATGCGCCCTACCCGCGCAGCATGCCCAGCAGGCGGTCCAGTTCGTCCAGCGAAAAATACTCGATCTCGATTCGGCCCTTGCCGCCGTCCTGCGTCTTCAGGTGGACCTTCGTGCCGAGGCGGCGGCGCAGGTCGTCTTCCAACTGGGCGACATTCGGGTCTTTCGGTGGCTTCGGCGCGGCACCACCCGCAGGTTTCT
>JBIJDL010000261.1:0-8662 GCA_044344195.1 Candidatus Hydrogenedentales bacterium | reverse complement strand
CGCGGCGGTTGTGGGTTCGATCCATGGTGATGAGTCTCCCTGGGTTCTGAACGGGCTGTGGCCTGCAGGACTACGGGTCATATGGGTCATATGGGTCTGGCGCGATCAGTATACCGTTTCCGCCCCGAAGGGGCAGTGCAGCTTTCAGCCCTGGGCAACGCCCAGGGTAAAAGGCAAACCAATTTATTTCGCCCTGAAAGGGCAGCGCAGCGGGTTGGCGACCTGCCTCTCAGTGGGCAACTGCCCTGCCCTTACAGGGCGAAGAACGCTTGGGTCCCGCTTTTCCCTGGGCGTTGCCCAGGGCTGGAAGCTGCATTGGCCTTTCAGGCCGAAGAGAACAGCGTCACGACCCTCATGGGCAAACAACGGGTTGTTCCATGCATGTCTATAGCGCGAGTGCAAAAATACTCGTCCCACGTTGATTAGAATTAATTCAATGGTCCCATCAAATCGCGACTCTTGCCCTTTTTTTAGCCATAAATCGCTTAAAGAGTTCATCCGCAATCACGCCGGCGAGGAGCACCGCACCGATAATGGCGAATTCCAACTCCGAGGGAAGCCCGAGGATCGTGATGGCATTCTGGAGTACGCGGAGCACGGCGGTGCCGATAATCACGCCGATGATCGCGCCCTCGCCGCCGCGGAGGCTGAATCCGCCGAGCACGGCGGCGGCGATGGCGTAGAGCTCGTAGAACTCGCCCATGCCGGCGGGCTGTACCGTGTTCAGGTCGAGGGCGAAAACGATGCCGCTGAAGCCCGCGCAGAGGGAGCAGGCGACGTAAGCGCCGATGGTCACCCAGCTCGTGTTGATGCCGCTGTAGCGCGCGGCTTCCTCATTGCGACCGAGGGCGAAGAGATAGCGTCCATAGATTGTGTATTGAAGCAGGAAGCCCGCGATCAGCGCCACGATAATCATGTTGATAAAAGGCACGGGGAGGGAGAAACTGTCAGTGAGGGGGAGTGCGCCGTCGGAGAGGAAGCGCAGGCTCTTGAAATCGGAGCCGAAGCCCACGCTCTGGTCGCCGGTGATGTAGCGTGCGATGCCCCGGCAAAACAGCAGGCTACAGAGCGTCACGACAAAAGGCTGGAGCTTCACCTTGGTGATCAGGAGTCCGTGAATCAGCCCAATACCGGCGGAGCCGATGAGGATCAGGGGGATGACCAGCCAGGGGGAGAGCCCTTTGGTCGTCAGCAGAAAGGCCAGGAGCGAACCGGAGAGGCCGACCACGGAGCCGATGGAAAGATCGATGCCGCCGGTTACGATAACGAGGGATACGCCCACACCGATGATGCCGAAGAGGCCGATCCAGCGGAAGGTGTTCTGCATATTGTAGGCGGACAGAAAGTTGGGACTGTTGGCCGCCGTGAACAGGCAGACGACAATCAACAGGCCGAGGATGCCCAGTGTTTTTTTCATATGTACTCCGGAATCGTAATATATGTGCTATTTATGCGCGCCATGGGCCGCAACCAGGATTATGAACCACGGAACCCACGGAGGCACGGAGAAGAAAGAGCTTCCGAGACACTAGTATTCGGAAGAAGAATGTCTTTGTCTTCGTGCGTCTCTCTCATTGTAAACTCTCCGTGCCTCAGTGTTCTCCGTGGCCAGATTCTTTTTGCTGGCCCCGGATTGCACGAAATCTCACGGAACCGCATCACGCAACTTTCGGGCTTCCCGTGGCCAGGTGCATTACGGCTTCTTCGTTCAACTCCCCGTGGGCGAGTTCGCCCGTCAATTGCCCTTCGTGCATGATCAGGGCGCGGTCGGGCAGGTGGAGAATTTCCTCCATCTCGCTGGACACGAAAATAATCGCCACGCCCTCTTCGGCGAGGCGCTCAATGAGCTGGTAAATCTCGCGCTTCGCCCCCACATCGATGCCCCGTGTCGGTTCGTCCAGCAGGAGGATGCGGGGCTTCATGGCGAGCCATTTGCCCAGCACGACCTTCTGCTGGTTGCCGCCCGAGAGCAACTGCACGATTTGCCGGTCATTGGGCGTCTTGATGCGAAGGGCCTCCACCATCTCGCGACTGATGGCGCACTCTTTTGCACGATTCAGCAGGCCCCGGCGCTGATCGCGCTTGAGACTGGCCAGGCTGCAATTGGCGCGCACCGCCATCTCCAGGATGAGCCCCTGCTGTTTCCGATCCTCCGGGACCAGAGCGATGCCCTCGCGGATGGCGTCGATGGGACAATTCAAATTCACCGCCTTACCCGCCACCATCACTTGGCCCGCGAGAGATGGCGTGACGCCGAAAAGGGTCTGGAGCAGTTCCGTGCGGCCCGCGCCCACGAGCCCGCCTATGCCCACAATCTCGCCCGCGCGCACGGTGAAGGACACGCGGCGCGCGGGATAGGCTGGTGTGGCAAGATCGCTAACACGGAGTACTTCTTCGCCAAGCGCGCGCGTCTTGTATTCGCGATCCGTGGAGAACTCCCGGCCCACCATGAGCTTGACCATGCGGTCGTGACAAATCTCTTCTCGGGTGAGGGTGCCCGCATTCTTGCCGTCGCGGAGCACTTCCACGCGGTCGGCAAGTTCCGTGACTTCGCCCAGGCGGTGAGAAATATAGATGATACTCGCGCCTTGTGCGCGCAGATCTCGAATGACCTTGTACAAGTGATCAGTCTCGTGCTGGGAAAGGCTGGAGGTCGGCTCGTCCATGATGAGGATACGGCTCTGGACCGAGAGGGCTTTGGCGATTTCCACCATTTGCTGCTGGCCCACGGAGAGGCGGCTGACCAGCGTGCGCGGCGAGCAGTTCAACCCCACGCGCCGCAGATACTCCGCCGCGTCCCGGTTGATCGCGGCGCGCTGCACAACCCCCCAGCGATGGGGCTCTCGTCCGAGGAAAATATTGGAGCCCACATCCAAGTTATCCGCCAGGTTCAGTTCCTGGTGAATCAGGGAAATGCCCAGTGCCGAAGCATCACGGATGGAGTTAATTTCCACCGCCTTGCCGTCCAGATGGATCGTGCCGCTGTCCGGTCGCTGTATACCGGCCAGGATTTTCATCAGCGTGCTCTTGCCCGCGCCATTCTCGCCAATGACCGCCAGCACCTCGCCGGGATAGAGATCGAGAGAGACGCCGTCGAGGGCTTTGACGCCGGGGAACTGCTTGCTGAGATTCGCAACGCGCAACAGGGGCTTGGTCTCTGTCATGTGTATCTGCCTTCCGGGCCCCGCGCGCTTTGAAAGCGTTCGAGCAGGCGCGTATAGTTCAGGGCTTCCAGCCTGGGCCGGACGACCCCAAAGAGCCGGTCGGCCTCGGCATTTCGCCCCAGTTTCGCCAGGGCAATGGCGCGGTAGGTGCGTGCCACGTCAACGAGAAAGCGGACGAGCGCCGATCCTTTCGCCATGGGCCGCAGGTTTTTTTCGGCCTCCTTCAGCCGGTTGGCGGCATCGTTATCGCGACCCGTGTTCAGCGCGGCCATGCCGTGGAGCAGGGGGAGCACCATGACGAGCAAGTCGGCCTTAGGCTGGTTTTCGATTTCACCGATGAGCCGGAGGGCCAGTTCGGTGTCGCGCTCCTGCTTGAGCAGGGCCAGGGCATAATCCAGCACCACAGTCGGATTGTCCGGCGCGTCTTCCCAGGCATCGCGATGGCATTGCAGGGCCTCGTCGTATCGGTGTGCCAGGTCATAAAGTTCCGACATGCGCCCCAGATACATCCACAAGGGTATGGCGGGGTCGTTTCCGTGGTTTCGGACCTGTGCCATACCTTCATCAAAGCGGCCCAGGCCCACCAGTGCGCAGGCGCAGCGCATGTCCAACTCGAAATCGGGCACCGAGCCGCGCAGTGCGGGAATGCGATCAAGCACTTCCTGCCAGCGGCCCCAGCACATGGCCTCAAGCATGGCGTCGTACTTACGCGCGGGTCCAAAGAAGGCGAGCCAGGCCGCGACGGCGGGCGGGAGGAGGAGCATGGCGCTCGCGAGCCAACCCAGCCAGTTCATGGGGTAGCCGCGCCAGGCGCCGTAGGCCAGCCAGGCCAGCGCGGGCCCCTGGGCCCACCAGAGGAAACTCCAGGATTTTCCGTAGAGCATCCAGAAGAATCCCAGGCTGGAGAGCGATCGCAACTGGACCAGATCCGCGGGTTTCATCACCTCGTCATCCACGGCGGGCATCGCGGCCACCGCCACAGCGGCGGCGTCATCCGTGTGCAGGGTAATATCCGTGTAGCCCCGCAAGCCACACTTCTCGATGGCCTCGCGGGAAGAACCCGCCTGAATCCGGATGGTTTCCCGTTTGCCCTCGGCGTCGGTGCATGTCACGAGGAACTCCAGCATGCTGATTTGACACTCCAACGTGGTGGTGCGGGGCCCGCGTTGCTTACGCGCCCTGGGCCTTCATCTCTTCCAGCTTCGTCTTGAAATCTTCCACGTTGTCCTTGCGCACGATCACAGTGGGCACTTCGAGCACGCCGTTTTCCGGAATCACGGTCCGATCGCCGCGGGCCAGGGCCGCGAGAATCCGCACAGACTCGTAACCGTACTTGAAGGGCTGCTGGCT
This sequence comes from Candidatus Hydrogenedentales bacterium, assembly GCA_044344195.1. Classification (GTDB taxonomy): domain Bacteria; phylum Hydrogenedentota; class Hydrogenedentia; order Hydrogenedentales; family JAEUWI01; genus JAEUWI01. The sequence goes on along the minus strand of JBIJDL010000261.1, from coordinate 4,148 downwards.
CACCGTGCCGTGGACCGTGCCCGCCGCGATGCCCGCGAGGGTGTCGTCGGCTTCGTCAAAGCTTACCAGCTTGATCTGGCCGAGTTTTCCCGCGCCCTCGACCGCCTTGAGGCAGTTGGGGATGTTGTAGGCGAAGAGGCCCACCATGCACGCGAGGTCCGCGTTGCTGGCGATGGTGTCTTCCGCGTTCGATTTTGCTTTGGCATAATCGAAGTTGTCGGTCAGCGTGCCCAGGATGGTGTACTTCCCGCCGGTGATGACTTCGGCGGCGGGGCTAACGGTAAGATTGGCGCCGTCCTGCATGGGCGCGTCCAGCAGTTCGTCGATGATGCCCTGGCGGCGCTGCTGGGAGTTCAACTGCTCCAGGCGGCCCACAAAGATCATGAGCTTGCCGCCGTCGGGAATAACCTCCTTGATCAGCTTGCCCGCTTCGCGACCGGCCTTGTAGTTGTCCATACCCACGAAGCAGAGACGCTTGGAATCGGGTGCGTCGGAATCCTGGGTGATGACATTGGTGGCCCCGCAGATCTGGTCGATGAAGCCCACCTGATTGGCCGCATCGATGGGGCTGATGGCCACGCCGTCGATGCCGTTGGAAACGGCGGTTTCAATCATGCGCTTCTGGTCCACGATACCCTTTGGGGGCATAAGTACTTCCGCGCTGACGTTGAAGTCCTTGGCGGCCGCTTTGACGCCCGCCGCCGCGATGGTCCAGAAGGGATCGATGCCGTTGGTTACGTAGGCGACTTTGATTTCTTCGGCGGGTGCTTCAGGCGTGGGGTTGGTCGCGGCGGGCGCATCCGGAGAAGTGGCCTCCGGCGTGGCGGGCGCCGTTTCACTGCCGCACCCGGCCATGGAAGCCATAGCGAGGAGTAACATTGCCGAGCATTTGCCCATCCCGAGACCGAAGCGTGCAAGCACGCTGAACATCGATGCGATTTTCATGGAAAATTCCCTCTCCATTCCCGCGGGAGAATCATTCCCGCAATCATGCCGTCTCCCGCCAGACCGCGCACAAAATGGCGGACCGGCAACCCGAACACTACCTGCTCTTGCTCCCAGTCTACTGAATTGGCGTCTCCGACTCAAACCCGGGCAAGATTACGAACTTGTAATCTGGACGTGCCGGGAACCGTTATGTTCGGGCGCTACAGTTGGGCAAGACGAAGGACGGATGACTCGCCCGATTGGGGCAGGTCCACCGGAATCGAAACCCAGGACGCCCGACACGGCGCGTCTGACAGTCAGGAGGATATCGAGATGAGCAGCAAACGAGTTTTTGAAAAGAGCGGTGTCCGGACGGCGGTGTTCCTTGCTTGCGGTCTCGGCGCGCTTGGCCTGGTTGGTCTGGGCGGCGTGGTCGGAGCGCAGGAAGGTCCGGGACCGGATGCGGCTTCGGGCCCGCGCCCGGAAGTGCGGCGGGAAGCGGAACGTCCCGGCGGTGGCTATGGTCACGCGGAATTCGCCCGACCTGAAGATCGTGGGCCCGAAGGCCGCGGTCGCGGTGATCGCCACGGGCCCCCGCCCCGTGGCGAGTTCAACGGCGACCGTGAAGGTTACGGTCCGCCCCGTGGCGGCGAAGGCCGTGATCGCGGTGATCGCCAAGGCCCTCCGCCCCGCGGCGAGTTTGATCGCGGCCCCGAAGGCCATGGCATGAAGCGTGGCGGCGAAGGTCGCGATGGTGACTTCCGCCAGGGCCCTCCGCCTCGTGGTGATTTTGACGGCGGCCCCGAAGGCTATGGCCCGCCCCGAGGCGGCGAAGGTCGCAAGGGTGGCTTCCGCCAGGGGCCCCCGCCCCGCGGCGATTTCGACGGCGGCCCCGAAGGCTACGGCATGAAACGAGGCCCGCAGGGTGACGACGGTGGATTCCGTCAGGGCCCTCCGCCCCGTGGCGAGTTTAACGGCGACCGTGAAGGTTATGGCCCGCCCCGTGGTGGTGAAGGCGGCGACCGTGGATTCCGCCAGGGTCCTCCGCCCCGTGGTGATTTCGGCCCAGGTTCGGAAGGCATGGAAGGACCGCGCGGTCCCCGTGGCGCGGGTGGTCCCCCGGCCTTCAAAGACTTCGACGCGGATGGCGATGGCAGCATAACGGAAGCCGAGTTCAAGGCCTTCCATGAGAAGCGTTTTGCGAATCGTCCTCCCCGGGGTCCCGAAGGACCTGGAGCGCCCGCCGCGCCGCCGCTGCCTGAGAATGCCCCGGTAGACGCGCCCCCGGCCCCGCCGGTCGTGGCTCCCGAGGCACCCCCGGTTGCGCCGCCAGCACCCGTTCAGTAAGTCTTGCCCATCCAGCGCCAACTGAGTGACACCAGTCGGCCAAGACCGGAGCAGCGCCCCCTGGCTGCTCCGGTTGCCTTTTTGGGGACGGGGACTGTCCGGAAAATCGGACTGCCGCTTATCGAGGGCGATTGATGATGACGGGCATTCACTCTCGCTGCCGTCCCTGCAACGGACAATCGACGGTCCCGTCCCCGCAACTTGATTGTGTATTTGCTGCTCCCTGATAATACAGGCCTTACGCAGCGGGTGTTTTTCGGCGATTCCTGCCCAGCCAGTCCCTTTTGGCGGCTGCCCGCGCCCCCGATAGATGCTGTAGTCCTATTTTTCCATGAAAGTGCCCCGATGACGTCGCCCCAGACCCCGGAACCCAGTGAAGAGCGCAAAGTCTCCAATTTCATCCGCAATATCATCGAAGAGGATATCGCGGCCGGGAAAAATGGAGGTCAGGTGGTGACGCGCTTCCCTCCGGAGCCCAATGGCTACCTCCACATTGGCCATGCCAAGTCGATCTGCCTCAATTTCGGGCTTGCCGAGCGTTACCAGGGCCGCTGCCACCTTCGCTTCGACGACACGAACCCCTCAAAAGAGGAGGACGAGTACGTCCAGTCTATCAAGGAAGACGTGCGCTGGCTGGGCTTCGAATGGGGCGAGCACGAGTACTACGCCTCTGATTACTTCGACAAGCTCCACGCCTGGGCGATCCAGCTCATTGAAGAGGGCAAGGCCTACGTCTGCGACCTGACCTTTGAAGAGATGAAGGAATATCGCGGCACGCTGACCGAGCCGGGGAAGAACAGCCCTTACCGTGATCGCACTCCCGAAGAGAATCTTGACCTGTTTGCGCGCATGGCCGCCGGTGAGTTCGACGAGGGCACTAGGGTACTCCGGGCGAAAATCGACATGGCGGCGGCGAACCTGAATTTGCGCGATCCGGTCATGTATCGAATTCTGAAAGCGGAGCATCATCGGACGGGCAGCAAGTGGAAGATCTACCCGATGTACGACTACACCCACGGGGAGTCGGACTCGCTGGAAGGAATCACCCACTCGATCTGCACGCTGGAATTTGAAGATCACCGCCCGCTCTATGACTGGTACATCCGCGCGCTGGGCATCCACCATCCCCAGCAGATCGAGTTTGCGCGCCTGAACCTGAGCTTCACCATGATGAGCAAGCGCAACTTGCTCACGCTGGTGCAGGACAAGCACGTGAATGGCTGGGACGACCCCCGCATGCCCACCATCTCCGGCATGCGCCGCCGGGGCTACCCGCCCCAGGCCGTGCGCGCCTTCTGCGAGGCCGTGGGCGTGGCCAAAGCCGACAGCACGGTGGATTTTGCGTGGCTGGAGCATTTTGTGCGCGATGAGCTGAACAAGACCGCGCCGCGCTTCATGGCGGTGGTGAACCCGCTGAAAGTGATCGTCGAGAACTACCCCGAAGAGCAGGAGGAAGATCTGGATGCCGTGAACAATCCAGAGGACCCCACCGCGGGGTCAAGAGCCGTGCCCTTTTCACGGGTGCTCTATATCGAGCGGGACGACTTCATGGAGAACCCGCCGAAGCAGTTTTTCCGCCTGGCGCCGGGCCGCGAGGTGCGCCTGCGCTACGCATTTTTCATTACCTGCACGGGGGTGGACAAAGACCCGGCGACGGGCGAGATCACGGCGCTGCGCTGCACCTATGACCCAGCGACACGGGGCGGCGATGCGCCCGATGGCCGCAAGGTGAAGTCGACGCTGCACTGGGTTTCCGCCGTACACGCGAAACCCGCCGAAGTGCGCAACTACAATCTGCTCTTCACCAAGGAAAACCCGAACCGGGGCAAGAAGGGCGCCCACTGGACGACCAATATCAATCCGGACAGCCTGGA
>JBIJDL010000259.1:0-8669 GCA_044344195.1 Candidatus Hydrogenedentales bacterium | reverse complement strand
GCGGAAGCGGAGCCGTGTGCGGAAGTTCCAGTAGGACTTCCGGTGAAGGCGGGTGCGTCCCCAACTCGGAGCACCGGGCCCGCCTCGCCCGCCAGCACCGCCAGATTTTGTGGCGCGTGCAGAAAATGGCCTTCTGGGTACTGTATGATTATGCGGGTTACCTGATTGTATTGAATTTGCTATGCTTGGCGGCGGTTTTCGGACCTCCCTGGTTGCTCTTCATGATGACCGGCGGAAACGCCACGGCCGCGGCACTGCTGGCGGCCCTCTTGGGGGTGGTGGCGGTGGCGGGTCAGGCAACCTTGATCGCCGCGCTGCTTGACGGGGAAGAGTTCTCGTTCCGGCGCGTGATTTCCGGTGTGGTGGCCCACGGGCCCCAAGCTCTCGGCCTGGCCGCGCTCTTCGCGCTGGCCCTCTTCGTCGCGATGCTGGCGGCTTGGTTCTACGCAAACCAGGTCGTGCCCGCCCGGCCGACGGTCGGTCTGTTACTCAGTGGCCTCTGCATGTCGGGAGCCGTGGCCCTGCTTTTGTCCAGTGTTTATGCGCTGCCGGCCCTCGTGAACCAGCGGGGTACGGCGCTCCGGGCGCTGCGCACCAGCTTCGTGCTGGCAGGCAGGCACCCGGTGCTGACACCGGGCCTGTTGGTGTTGATGTTGGCGCAGGGCCTCCTCCTGGCGACGCCGCCGGGAATGCTGCTCCTGTCCACCATGCCCCTGGTCGCCCTGGCCTGCTGCGCCTACGAGTTGCTGGCGCGGCATCACGCTGCGAACGAAGGCGGTGCCCCGGGTGAAGCCGGGCCGGCGCCGGATGAAGAAGACATCTTTTTGAACCGCGGGTTCAAAGACATTTTGTTTCCCTGGAAGGGATGAAACGGGGCCGCGCCGCACGCGGTCGGGCCCGGATCCCGCCACACAACGCGAAGAAAGAAAGACCAGAACTATGACACGCATCACGGGTATTCAGGCACGCGAAATTCTAGACTCCCGGGGCAATCCCACCGTCGAAGTCGACGTTTTCCTCAGCTCCGGCATCATGGGCCGCGCCGCCGTCCCCTCCGGCGCCTCCACCGGCGAACACGAAGCCGTTGAGCTGCGGGATGGCGACAAGTCGCGCTACCTCGGCAAGGGCGTCAGCAAGGCCGTGGACAACGTGAACAACACCATCGCCGAAGAGCTTCTGGGCATGGACGCGCTGAACCAGCGCGAGGTCGACCAGACGATGATCGCGCTGGACGGCACGAAGACCAAGAGCAAGCTGGGCGCCAACGCCATCCTGGGCGTGTCCCTGGCCACGGCGAAGGCTGCGGCCGAAGCCCTGGAAATCCCCCTCTACCGCTACATCGGCGGCGCCAATGCCCACACGCTGCCCGTGCCCATGATGAACATCCTCAATGGCGGCTCCCACGCCGACAACAACGTGGACATTCAGGAATTCATGGTCATGCCCGTGGGCGCGCCGACCTTCAAGGAAGGCCTCCGCATGGGCACCGAAGTGTTCCACGCCCTCAAGAAGGTGCTGAAGGACAAGGGCCTGAACACGTCCGTGGGCGACGAGGGCGGCTTCGCGCCGAACCTGGGCTCCAACGTGGAAGCCATCGAAGTGATCCTGGAAGCCATCAAGGCGGCGGGCTTTGAGGCCGGTAAAGACATCAAGCTGGCCATCGACGCCGCCGCCAGCGAGTTCCACAAGGACGGCACCTACACCATGGGCGCCGAGGCCAAGCCGAAAAAGTCTGCCAGCGATATGATTGACTTCTGGTCCGACCTGTGCGCAAAGTATCCCATCATCTCCATCGAAGACGGCCTGGACGAAAACGACTGGACCGGCTGGAAGACCCTTTCAGACAAGCTGGGCAAGAGCGTCCAGCTCGTGGGCGACGACCTTTTCGTGACCAACGTGGATTATCTGGGCCGCGGGATCAAAGAGGGCGTGGGAAATGCTATACTTGTCAAGGTAAACCAGATCGGGTCGCTGACCGAGACGCTGGACGCCTGCCAGATGGCCCACCGCGCCGGCTACACGACGGTGATTTCCCACCGGAGCGGCGAGACCGAAGACAGCACGATCGCGGATATCGCGGTGGCGCTGAACGCGGGCCAGATCAAGACGGGCTCCGCTTCGCGCAGCGACCGTATTGCAAAGTATAATCAGCTTCTCCGTATCGAGGAAGAACTGGGCAGCCGCTCGGCCTACCTCGGCATGGATGCCTTCTACAACCTGCGCTGAGCGCGGCTACCGGGCCGCCCCAGGGCGTGCTGGAGCTTATGAAGAAAACAGACTACACGTGGTATTGGCTGGCGCTGGCGCTCATTTGTGCGCTGGCGCTGGCCTATATTGAGAAGCGCGATCTCAAGGGCCGGTACGAAGCGTACCAGAAGACCATGGAAACGGTTGAGGTGCAACGTACGGAAGTCGACGCCCTGAAGGCTGCCGTAAACGACGCCCAGCACCGACTGAAAGGCATGGATTCCGACCCCCTGGAACAGGAAGCCACCATCCGGCGCATCAAGCGCCTGGTGCGTGAAGGGGAAATCATCTACCGCATTGAGCCGCAGCCCGGAAGGTAACCGGCACGGCGGGGAAGAGGTTTCCCGGCATCCGCCCAGCGGGGCAAACATAGGACACGCCACACCTGAGCCACGAAATACAGTTAGAGAATCAGGAAGAAGCCCTCAAGCTTCTGGGTCAAAATGGTGAACTCCGAAAGCACCTGCAGGATGCCAAGCAGGTGCGCATCGTGGACCGAGGTGCCCATGTGGCCATCATCGGCGACGATGAAAACGCCCGCTTCATTGCGGAGCTCCTCGGCGAACTCCTCGAACTGGTCCGTCAGGGCCACACCCCCACCCTCGACGATATCCGCGCCGTGCTCGCCGATGCCGGTGAACTGGGTGGGCGGCCCCGTGTCCGCCATGGTGTGGACACCCCTGGCCTGATCCGGCCGGATCTCCGTGTCCGCCCGCGCACCCAGGGCCAGCAGGAGTACCTGGAGGCCATCGCGCGCCACGAGATGACCTTTGCCATCGGCCCCGCGGGCACGGGCAAGACCTACCTGGCCATGGCCGTCGCCGTTTCTCATCTGATGAACAAAAAAGTGAAACGCCTCATCCTCACGCGGCCCGCCGTGGAAGCGGGTGAAAACCTGGGTTTCCTCCCCGGCGATTTGGAGGAAAAAATCAGCCCGTACCTGCGCCCGCTTTACGACGCCCTCTACGCGATGGTGGACCTCACGAAAGTGCAGCGCATGATCGAAGAACAGCGTATTGAAGTGGCCCCCCTGGCCTTCATGCGAGGCCGTACCCTGGACCATTCCTTTATCCTGCTCGACGAGGCCCAGAACACCACCTCCGAGCAAATGAAGATGTTTCTCACCCGCCTGGGTCAGGGCTCCCGAGCCATTATTACCGGCGATGTGACCCAATGCGATCTGCCCCGGGGCACGAAGTCCGGCCTGGCCGAAGCGGCGCGCATCCTCAAATCGGTGCCCGAAATCGGTATCGTTCACCTGTCGCGCCGCGACGTGGTGCGCCATCCGCTGGTGGAACGCATTATCAGCGCCTATGAAACCGAGCGCGACGAGCGCGAAGAGGTCCGCGGCACCTGATGGCCGTACGAACACCGCAGAAGAAACGCCGTTCCCGGCTGTTTCCATTCTCCCAGAAAGGCAAACGCCGGGTCGCCGCGCGAACCCGCTGGATCAACGGTGCGGTGACCGCCGCCGCCTTTATCTGCATTGTGGCCGCCGTTACTCGTTTCTCCCACCGCGATCCCATGATCGAGGTGCTGGAAAACGAGATCGACACCCAGCTCTCCAGCCGGGAAATCCGAGCCGCATTCGATTTTGAGACCGTCGACCTGGAGCCCACCCAGCGCGCCCAGGAAGAGGCCATGGCCAAGGTCCCCGATTACTACCGCGTGGACGGATCCCGGGTCAACGCCCAGATCCGCGCCCTGCGGGATCAGATCGACGCGCTGAAGAAACAGCGGCCCCTGGTGGAGGCGCTGGTCACCGAGGCCATCGCCTCGGTAGAAGCCGCCCAGACCCCGGAGGACGCCGTTACCAAAGCGATCCACCAGTTTGCGCGCACCCTTCAGAGTGATCCGGGCTCCAAATTTCTGATGGACGAGCACGCCCTCGCCCAGTGGCTGATGCCCGACAAGGACTCCCTGCCCCGCCCCGTAGCCCCGAAGCCCGCCGAGGATGATTCCGCGGATAACACCGACGCGGCCAATGAAGAGGGCGGCATAAGCCAGGAAATAAGTGCCCCTGAAGCCGCGATGCCCCTCGTGCTCACCTTCCACCACAGCGATGTCCTGGGCAAGCTGGCCGAGGAAGGCCTGAGTGCCGTGCTGCGGAGCGGCGTGCGCCCGGAAAACCTTCAGAGGAACGAAGGCGAAAAGGCCATCGCCGTGTTGCGGGATACCCCCACGGAAGAAGGCCGCGCCACCTCCGAAACGCGTTTCGAAGATATTATTGATCCCGCAGGGGCCCGGGAGTACCTGGAAACGTGTCTGTCCGAGCTTTCCAAGAATGTGGCCGGGGGCACCGAATGGGGCACACTTTCCGACGCCACCCTGCCCCTGGCGGCGGCCTTCATCACCGATACCCTCCAGTTTGACGGCACCTATACCGAAGGCGCGCGCGAACGGGTGCGGGCCACGGTGGAGCCCGTAAAAAAGAAAATTCTTGCGTCCGAAAAGATCCAGGATGGAGGAAGCCGCTGGACCGCCCAGTCCCGCTCCGATGCAAAGGTCTACCTGGACATGATCCGGGGTGATGCCCACCCCCTGACCCAATTCATCACCAGCATCCTGTCCAACGTGATCCTCGTGGCGCTGGCCCTCGCCTGTCTCTACCGCGCCATCGTCCTCTTCCGGGGCGAGAGTACCGCCAGCGAGACGACGCTGTTTCAGCTCGCCCTTTTGCTTGTCTGCGGCCTCCTTATTCTCAGCCGTATCGCTTACTACTTCGAGCCCACGGGCTTCATGGTGCCCATTGCGGCCTGCGGCATTCTCTACGCCATTCTGGCCAATGTGGGCCTCGCCGTCATGGTCAGCTTCGTGACCGCCGGCCTGGTTTCCGCCCAGTATGGCTACGACTGGCGCCTCATGGTCGTCGGCGCGGCCATGTCTCTCGCAGGCGCCTTCAGTATCGTTAGGGTGCGCCGCCGCAGCGATATGGCATCGGCCTCCATCGCGGCGACCGTCGTGGGCGTCCTGGCCATGATGGCCGTCATCCTCGCCATGGATAAAGTCGCCGATGAAAACACCTTCCGGCGTCTCGTGCTCATCGGCCTGAACGGAAGTATCTGCCTCCTCGCCGTGCCGGCCGTCTTGTCGCCGCTGGAGCGGCTCTTCGGCATCACGACGGATATCCAGTTGCTGGAGTATTCCGATTTTAACAATGAATTGCTGGCCCAGCTCGCCGTGGAGGCGCCGGGCACGAGCGCCCACAGCCGCATGCTCGGCGATCTGGCCGAAGCCGCGGCCGATGCCATCGGGGCCAATGGCCTGCTGGCGCGCGTGTGCGCCCTTTACCACGACATTGGTAAGATGCGCCGCTCGGAGTATTTCTCCGAGAACCAGAACGGCTTCAACATCCACGACGAGCTGTCGCCCCGCATGAGCGCCCGGGCCATTGCGGCCCACGTGATACAGGGCGCGGAACTGGCGCGGGAGTACCACCTTCCCAAGCCCATTATCGACGGCATCTTTGAGCACCACGGCACCTGCCTCATCGGCTATTTCTACCAGCAGGCCCTGAAGCAGCAGAAGCACGGCGATGTGCTCGAAGACGATTTCCGCTATCCCGGTCCCAAGCCCCAGCGCCCCGAAACGGCCATCCTGATGATCTGCGATGCCGTGGAATCAGGCGTGCGCTCCATCAAGAATCCCAACGAGGAGCGGGTGCGGGATTTCGTGGACAAGATCGTGGCCGCCCGCTCGGCCGATCGCCAGTTTGATGATTGCAACCTGACCCTGAAACAATTGGATACCATCGCCGAGGTGGTTGCGCAGCGCATCCTCTCCAACCTGCACACGCGGGTGGCCTATCCCTCGATGCGGGAGGAGAAGAAAGTGGACAATGTCATTCCCATGGCCGGGAAGATGGAATGAAGGTGAACCTCGCCGTCCAGCAGAACTCTACGCGCAAGCGCCTGTACCGCAGGGATGCGCTGGAGCGCCTGGCCGAAAAGATTTGTGCTGGTGAAGCGGTGGACGCCGCCGAAGTGGAAGTCAGTGTGCTCTTCTGCGACGACGCGGAGATCAAGGCCCTTAACAAGGCCTACCGTGGTAAGAACAAGGCGACCGACGTCCTCTCTTTCGAGCAGGAAAACGGCCCGGTACCTGGTGTGCGGGTATTGGGCGATATTGTCATTTCCCTGGAGACCGTGGAAGAACGTGGCGAAGGCAGCGCCGAGGCCATGCGGGCCGATGTACGGCTGCTGTTCTGCCACGGGATGCTTCATTTGCTGGGCTATGACCATGCCACCGCCGCCGAGCGCCGGTGCATGACGGAGAAACAGGCCCTTTATCTGGGCGTGAATTACGATGCCGCATGGCGGATGGACCCGTAAGCGATTAATTCGCCGGGTTGTACGTTCCCATGAGGTGGAGCGCGGTAGCGCATTGGAAGATGGCAGTAGTGGTTCTGGAACATGGCGAAGAAGCCTTCTGGTTGCAGCGGTATGGGTGTGCCTCGCCCTCATCTTGAGTGGTGTCGGACAGGGCCCGGAAGGCGATAGCAGCCCCTTTATTCCCGCGTCCCTCGGGTGGCCCGACTGGGAAGGCGCCTCCGGGCTCCCGGCCATGGGTGCGCTCGCCTTGGTGCTGCTGTGTCTGTCGGCCTTCTTCTCGGCCTGTGAAATCGCTTATTTCTCTCTGAGCCCTGCGCGTATTCGTGCGCTGCGGGAAGACGAAGGCGTGCTCAACCAGTTGGTGGGCCGGCTTATGCTCCGGCCCCACGAGCTGCTCACCTCCGTGCTCATGGGCAATTCCATCGCCAAGGTGCTCCTCAGCATCGTGCTGGTCCAGCCGGCCTTGCAGGCAACGGGCCAGTTCCTGCCCCAGCCCTTCCACTATGTGGCCGCAGCCGCATTATGCACCATCTTTCTGGCCTTCTTTGGCGATGTCGTGCCCAAGCTGGCCATCGTCCGGAACAGCGAAGGCTTCGCCCGCAGCGCGGCGCTCCCGCTACACCTGGCCTGCGTCCTCCTCGTGCCCCTGCGCGTGGCCGTCGTCTGGCTCGTGGGGCTCCTCTTCCGGGTCACCGGCTTCAGCCGCGTGCAACCGGCCCCCTTCATGACCGACGCCGATTTTGCCTCCATCCTATCCGAGGGCGAGGCCACCGGTGCCATCGAAAAAGAGGAAGCCGAGATGATCCAGGGCATCCTCAACGTAAACGACGTCATGCTCTGGGAAATTCTCGTGCCCCGGCCCGATATCGTGGCTCTGAATGAAGAGGCGACCGTCGCCGAGGCCCTGGAACTGATCTGTACCCACGAGTTTTCCCGCATGCCGGCCTACCGCGAGAATCTGGACAACATCGTGGGTATTCTCTATGCCAAAGACTTGCTCTCCCTCGTGGATCGCGGCGAGTTAAGCGCGCCCATCAAGCCCATGCTGCGCAAGGCCAACTACGTACCCGAAACCATGACCGTGCTGGAATTCATGAAATCCGTTCAGCATCTCCGTTCTCACCTCGCCATCGTGGTGGACGAATACGGCGGCACCGAGGGCCTGGTGACCCTCCAGGATGCCCTCCGTGAGGTGGTGGGCGAGCTGGAGGACGACTGGCGCGATGAACCGCCTCTCTACACCGAGTTGCGGCAGAACGTCTATCAGGTCGATGGCAGCCTGCCCCTGGACGAGCTGGAGGCCCTAACGGGCGTCCCCGTCAATGATGACGAGCATACGACCGTGGCGGGTTTCCTCATGGAGCAGAGTGACAAGGTGCTGGAAGTGGGCGATCGTATCGAACACGAGGGCGTGCGCTATACCGTGGAAGAGGTGGACGGCAAGCGGGTTGCCCGGCTGAAAATTCAGATCCTGCAGAGCCCCGCCGCCCAGGAAGAGGCCCGCGGATGAACACGACGATTATCGTATTCCTTCTCGGGATTGCCCTCAGCGCTTTTTTCGCGGGCTATCAGACCGGCTTTGCGGGGGTGAACCGCATCCGCATCCGCCACATGGCGGACGAAGAAAAGAACCGCCGTGCACAGTGTCTGAACGCCTATCTGAAGCGCCCCGCGCGGATGATGGCCCTCGTGCTTGTCGGCACCAACCTGGCCCTCGTGGCGGGCACCATGGCCCTCACCATCGAGGCGGGCCCGCTCTGGAGCATGGCCATTGCCACGCCCCTGTTTCTCATGTTCGGCGAGGTGGCCCCCAAGAGTATTTTCCGCATTCACCCCACCCGGCTTGCCCTGCAACTGCTCCCGGTGATGCGCTTCTTTGATGTCGTGCTGGCACCGGTGGTTCTGCCCTTCACCTGGTTTTCTGGTCGTCTCGACCGCCTGGCCGAGGGCCTTCGCAAGGGCGAGGCCGTGATCATGAGCACCGCCGAAGACATGCGCGTGCTCGTGGACGAAGGTGCGGATCGCGGCGCGATCATGGAAGAAGAAAAGGAAATGATCCACTCCGTCATGGACCTCCAGTCGCGCCAGGTC
>JBIJDL010000260.1:0-8669 GCA_044344195.1 Candidatus Hydrogenedentales bacterium | reverse complement strand
GACAAGAAGGGCGGGCACGACGCCCTGCGTTGCGTGATGGAAGCCCGCATTGAAGGTCGCCAACCGATCGCAGTGACACACCATGCAACGGACATGAACGAAACCGTCGAAGGCGCCGCGGAAAGGTTGGCCAGCATGATCGAGCACCTCCTCGGACGGCAGCGCCATCAAGAGAGTCACAGAACAGACCCTGCTCCATCCCCACCGGAGTCGGCGGAACAATCGTGAGCGAGACTACGGCAAGTCTGCGCCGAAAAATCGCCGGGCCTCCGTGCCCTCCTGTTGTGCTGGTGCTCCCGCCGGATCGGGGTATCACCCGACCGCGAAGCGGAAACACCCATCTCGGCTCATAACCTCCGGAACTATTTGCTAAGGGATTGCCATTCCCATGCCGAAACAACACCAGCTTCTGACAGGATCAACCTGAAAAGTAAAATCCGGGTGGTCACGACATGCACTTCGCCGATCCGACCGGGTTCTTGAACCCCTGAAAGGAGTTCACAATGAGCAAGGTTATCGGAATTGACCTGGGCACGACCAACTCTTGTGTTGCTGTCATGGAGGGTGGTGAACCCGTCGTTATAACCAATGCGGAAGGAAGCCGCACCACCCCTTCGGTGGTTGCGTTCACCAAGGACGGACAGCGCCTTGTCGGTGCCGCAGCGAAACGTCAGGCCGTTACCAACCCGCAGAACACAATATTCTCCATAAAGCGTTTCATGGGGCGACGCCATTCCGAGGTGCTTGCAGAGGAGAAGCTGGTGCCCTACAAAATCACGGAAAGCGCCACGGGCGACTGCCAGATTGATGTTCAAGGGAAAACGCATCGCCCCCCCGAAATCTCGGCCTTGATCCTCCGCAAGCTGAAGGAGACCGCCGAAGCCTATCTCGGCGAACCCGTTGGCCAGGCGATCATCACCGTTCCAGCCTATTTCAACGATGCCCAGCGGCAGGCCACGAAGGATGCGGGGCGCATCGCGGGACTCGAGGTGTTGCGCATTATCAACGAGCCCACGGCGGCCGCCCTCGCCTATGGCCTGGACACGAAAAAGAATGAGAAGATCGCCGTGTACGACCTCGGGGGTGGAACCTTCGATATCTCCATTCTGGCCATCGGCGACGCAAGTTTTGAGGTACTCAGCACCAACGGCGACACGCATCTGGGCGGCGATGATTTCGACCAGTGCCTCATTGACTTTCTGGCGGAGGAGTTTATTAAGAGCAGCGGCATCGACCTCCGCAAGGATGCCATGGCCCTTCAGCGACTTAAGGAGGCGGCAGAGAAAGCAAAATGTGAACTTTCCACGACCACGAGTACGGATGTGAATCTGCCGTTTGTGACCGCCGACGCTTCGGGCCCGAAGCATATGAACTGCACGATCACGCGGGCCAAGCTGGAGCAGCTTTGCGACCTGTTGATCCAGCGCACAAAGGCCCCCTGTTCCCGCGCTCTAGAGGATGCGGGCATCACCGCCGCAGAGATTAATGAGGTGATCCTGGTCGGCGGTATGACCCGAATGCCCGCCATCGGCCACATCGCGAAGGAGCTGTTTGGCAAGGAGCCGCACCGCGGCGTGAATCCCGACGAAATCGTGGCTATCGGCGCGGCCATCCAGGGGGGCGTGCTTTCGGGTGAGGTCAAAGACATTCTTCTGCTGGATGTTGCCCCCCTCGCACTGGGCATCGAGACCCTCGGTGGTATCTGCAGCAAGCTGATCGAGCGAAACACCACCATCCCCGTTACAAAACGACAGACCTTCTCCACCGCGGCCGACGGCCAGGCGGCGGTCACGATTCACGTGTTACAGGGCGAGCGCGAACTTGCGCGTGACAACCGGACCCTTGGGCGATTCGATCTCCTTGGGATCTCCCCCGCGCCGAGGGGCATTCCCCAGATCGAGGTGTCATTCGATATCGACGTGAACGGCATCGTCCATGTGTCCGCAAAGGATCTCGCCACCGGCAACGAGCAGACCATCCAGGTCGAATCATCCAGCGGCCTCGCCAAGGACGAGATTCAGCGCATGGTCCGGGAGGCCGAACTCCACGCTGCGGAGGACAAGGCAACGCGCAAGGTCGTCGAAGCCCGCAACGGAGCCGACTCGCTGCTCTACACCACAGAAAAGATGTTGCGTGAAAACGCTGGAAAGATTGGCGCGGCGGATGTGAAAGCGATCGAGGCCACCGCCACCGAACTGCGTACGAGCCTGGAGGGCAACGACGGTGCGGTTATCGAAGCCGCAGCGGAGAAGCTGACGCAGGCCACCCGCCGTCTGAGCGAGGGTTTGCATGCGGCAGGCTCGGCGGCGCAGCCGACTCCCGGACCTGCCGGACCGGAGTACGTTGAACCCAGGGACAACGGCGGTCCCAATGGGCGTGACAACGAAGTGGATGAGGATGCCCCGGTCGATGCGGAATACGCGTTCGTGGACGATGGTAACAAGGAGTGATGCGCTACGGCAGCAAATGAAAACTTACCCGAAGAAAGTGGAACCAAGTTCGGAGGCCGCAATGTGTGGTGAGCCGACGATCAGGTGTTTCTGGCCATGGTAAAAAGTGCGACGCAAAATTTCTACGATACGCTCGGTGTCGCCAAAGACGTTTCGCAAGACGACTTGCGAAAAGCGTGGCTTGCCCTCGCCCGGAAGCACCATCCCGACAGGACCGGGGGACACAAGGGCTCCGAGGCTAAATTGAAGGCGGTCAACGAAGCCTACGACACCCTGAAGAGACCTGAGAAGCGTCGGCAATACGACGAGTCGCTCGCCGTGCCCTTCCAGTCTGATGCCTCACACAACATGGGCACATCGGATGGAAGGGCACGATCGAATGGTTCGAGCAAGGCCGGACATTTCGAGTTTGACGGCGACTATGCCGATATTTTCAGCAGCCTGTTCGGTCATGCGGAGAACGGGCGGCAACGGAGGCCACAGCCTGGACGGGACCTCGAATCGGATGCGTCCATTTCGTTGAAGGAATCGGCAACCGGCGCCAGTAGAATGTTTCGATTGCCTTCGACGGTGACGTGTGAGTCCTGCACGGGTACCGGTGCTGCGCGCGGAACAAGTGCTCATACGTGCCCGCAGTGCCAGGGGGCGGGTCACATTTCCGCCGGGCAGGGCTCGCTTTTTGAAATGTCCCAGCCCTGTCCGCGCTGCCGGGGTCGTGGAACCATCATTGCCACGCCCTGTCCCGCCTGCGGCGGTTCCGGCGTAAGAGCTGAAACCCGCACGGTCTCCGTGGTGATTCCAGCCGGAGTCAGAACCGGCACGCGCCTTCGACTCGCAGGTCAGGGCGAACCTGGGGAAAAAGGCGCGCTCAACGGCGATTTAATCGTCGTCATAAACGTCGAGGAGGACGCGCTCTTCCAGCGCAAGCGAAACGATCTTATCTGCGATGTGCCTATTACATTCAGCCAGGCGGTGTTGGGCGGCAACGTAGAGGTTCCGACGCTTATAGGCAAAGCCCGGCTCAAGATTCCAGCGGGCACGCAACCGGGCGCCGTACTGCGCATGCGCGGTCAAGGATTCCCGCCGTTCAACGGAGGTCGCGTCGGTGATCAGTTGGTGCGCGTGATAGTAGAGATTCCAGGACATATGACGGACGATCAGCGTGTCGCGGTGCAGGCGCTTCACGAGACTACGGATTCAAGTGCCTATCCAAAACAACACGCTTTTGCAGAAAGCCTTCGGCGATGGTGTAAGCGCTGAATGAACCGATTATGCTTGCTTCCGGGGCGGATGTGCATGCCCACCCGGTAGGTGGCCGACAGGTTGTGGACTTCGTGTATTTCACCGCAACCTCGTCCTTCTCCTGCGTGTCTGAATCTTTGCCCCGACTTCGCCAGAACGTACTCACGCTGCGAGAACCGCATCGGACGTTTTGAGAAAACCACCATAGGTGGGACCCCAGCCGAATATGTTAGTATTCCCTTTGCGAACACAATAGCCACTATCCCATTCCGGCTGGTGCGTGCAGACTACACCCCTTCACGTGGCGGTCTAACCAGGCGTACTCCGCCAAAAGGAGGTAGAGGCATGAAACGACCCTCCACCCGGAGCCTCCTTGTCGGGCTTGCCGTAATCTCGATCGCTTCTCTCGCCGTTTACAAACTCAAGTTCGCGCCTACGCCGATGGTGGCGTACACCGTGGTACGGGGTGAGATCGCCGCAGAGGTCATGGGCACGGGCACGCTGGAGGCGAGAATCAAGACGACGGTCAGCGCGCGCATTCAGGAGCGACTGGTGGAGGTTTTGGTGGATCAAGGGGATTTGGTCACCGAAGGCCAGCTTCTTGCCCGGCTCGATGATGCGGAATCGAAGCAACAGGTTGCAATTGCAGTCGCTACGTTGGAGGCGGCCCGGCAAACTAAGACGCGGGTTGGCGCGGACCTCGCACGCGCTGAGGCCGTACTCGCACAGGCACGCGTGCAACAGGCGCGAATGGCCGGCCTGCTACCCACCCATGCCGTATCCGAGCTTGAAGCGGAAACCGCTACGGAAGCCCTTCGCGTTGCCGAGGCCGACCTGAAGCGCTCGAACGCGGCTATTTTGGAAGCGGAGGGGCAGATAATCGTCGCGGAGAAAAGTCTGCTCTTCCGCGAGGAGCAGCTCGCGTTCACCGAGATCCATAGCCCTTATGACGGGCTTATTATTCGGCGAGACCGTGATGTTGGCGATGTGCTGGTTCCGGGCGCATCCTTGATGGAATTGATCTCGCTTGATGAACTGTGGGTAAGCGCCTGGATTGATGAAACGGCCATGCGTGAACTCGCGGCGGATCAACCCGCGCGCCTGGTGTTTCGGTCGGAGCCAGACAGCAGTTATGCCGGGAAAGTGGCTCGGTTGGGGCGAGAGATGGACCGGGAGACGCGCGAGTTTCTCGTCGAAGTTCTCGCCAGCGAGCTACCAAAGAACTGGACGATTGGGCAGCGCGCAGAGGTGTTTATCGAGACCGCTCGACAGGCCGACGCGCTGCTGTTACCCCGGGCCTTTCTCGTATGGCAAGCGGAGCAGCCGGGCGTCTTCGTACATATGGACGGTAGAGCGCGTTGGCGGGGTGTCACCCCTGGCTTGCAAGGCAGGGAGGACTTCGCGATCGCCGAAGGATTGGAGGCCGGAGAACAAATTCTCAGGCTGCCGGATGGCCAGAAAGGCACCATTGCCGATGGACAAAGGGTCCGCTTGCCATGAACCTCGCCGTCCGTGACATCCGCCACAATGCGGGCCGCTTCGCCTTTACAAGTGTGGGAATCGGGATGCTGCTCATGATCGTTATGGGCATGGGCGGCATCTATCGTGGTCTCATCTCTGACGCAACACTGCTGGTGGACCGGATCGGTGCGGACCTGTGGGTTGTGCAAGGCAACACGCGCGGACCCTTCGCGGAAGTGTCCCGTGTTCCCGCCAATCTGGAAGACCGCGTTCGGGCCGTACCTGGCGTCGCGGCGGCGCGCCGCTTTGTCTCCCACACGATACAACGGGTACACAATGGAAGGCCGTTGCGTATGGTAGTGCAGGGCCTCTCGTGGCCCGATGACCAGGGCGGCTGGGTGCCGCTCGTCGCGGGCCGTGCATTGCGGCAGGCCCACTATGAAATGATTGCCGACCAATCGTTGGAGCTCCCGCTGGGAAGCCGGATCCGTTTGGGTAAAGACCTCTATGAAGTGGTTGGACTCACGCAAGGCATGGTCGGTACCGGTGGCGATGGGCTGACCTTTTTTTCCGTCAGCGATGCCATGGCTATTCAATTCGACCAGCCCGGCGAAGCCCTTCGGCTCGAACGTGCCGCGCGCCGAGACCGGGTAGAAAACCTGGATCTCGGCCGGCTTCAGCCGCTTCTCCTCGACCGCGCCGCCGGGCTATCGAGCGGTATTCCCGTCTTTGCGGACCCTCAGGTAAGCGCGGTACTGGTCACGCTCCTACCCGGCGCCGATGAGGCCACGGTCCGCCGCGTGCTGGGCACCTGGACCGATGTTACCGTTTACTCTACCCAGGAACAGAAGGACCTCCTCCTGGCCGGGATGGTGGACAAAGCCCGCCGCCAGCTTGGTCTCTTCCGTGTCCTGCTGATCATTATTTCCACCATCATCATCGCGCTCATCATTTACACCCTTACCCTCGACAAAATCCGCGATATCGCACTGCTCAAGCTCATCGGTGCGCGCAACACGGTCATCATGGGCCTCATTCTCCAACAGGCCTTGCTTATGGGTGCGGTGGGATACGGGATGGCGTGGTGGATGGGCATCTATCTCTTTCCGTTCTTTCCGCGTCGGGTCATCGTCGAAACGATGGACCTGATCAGCCTCGCCATCATCGTCGCCGCCATTTCCACCCTGGCCAGCCTCCTGGGCATCTGGAAGGCGATGCGCGTCGAGCCCAACACGGTTCTCTCGGCATGACTACACCCACCGACAACAAGACCCCCTCCATCGAGGTGACGCACCTCCGCAAAGTCTATGGCAGCGGTCACACGGAGATTGTCGCCATTAGGGATGCCACACTGAGCATCGCGCACGGTGAAATTGTCGGCATGTTCGGACCCAGTGGCTCCGGCAAATCCACACTCCTTACGGGCATGGCACTCATCAATCCGCCCACCTCCGGCCAGGTTACCATTCGCGGGACGCTCGTTCTGGACGGCCCGAAGGCGCTCGTAGACCTCCGGGCCTTTCGCCGACAACATCTTGGCTTCGTTTTTCAGAAGGCCAACCTAATCCCCTTTCTTACCGCATTGGAAAACGTCCAGATCGCGCTGGAAGTCAATGATATCCCTCCCCGCCAGGCCCGGGATCGTGCGATGGCCTTGCTGGAGTCCGTCGGCATTGGGGAACGGGCAAACAATCTGCCGGTGGCCCTCTCTGGCGGTGAGCAGCAGCGCGTCGCCGTTGCCCGCGCTCTGGCCAATGAACCCGGCCTTGTCCTCGCGGATGAACCTACTGCCTCCCTCGACAGCGAGCTCGGCCGGCAGGTGATGGAGCTCTTTGCCCAAATTGCCCACGAGCGAGGCGCGGGCGTGCTCGTCGTCACCCACGATCAACGCACCCTTGATGTTTTTGACCGTATACTGGATGTGGAAGACGGTATGATTCGCAGTCGCTCCAATCACAAAGCCCTGGATGAGGCCATCGCGAAGTGAACACCATCGTGGTGGTCCTCAACGCCCTGCGGCTCCTTGCCTGGCGGGAGCGCGCAATTCCATCCTGAATGCGTGCAATCGCCCAATCAACTACTCTGCGGCCGGTGCGGTTCCCTCGCAGCCTGCCCTGGGCTTTGCGACTTCATCCGGCATCGCGGATATACTCGTGTCCGTCGGGGCCTCCTCGACCTATCCACGGATAATTCAACGCAAGGCGGCATTTCGCTGAAAATTCTTTGCATCCTCATGTGCCGTGGCCTTCTTTCGTTGGAGGAATAGTACCAAGATCTAAATTTTTTTGTCTTTTGACTTTGGTCCCCCAATGAATCGCAAGGCCCGTCGGCATTTAAAATACGCCTTGCCTCAGCCTGGAAGGCTAAGCCACGTTGGCGCACGATTTTATTTGAAGTCACGATACAACTTCGAAGTATTCTTCGCTGGACGATAGACTGAATCCAACATTTATGACTACTTCAGTCAGCTAAAGTCTTACAAGAACTTCCCCCCCATTTTTTGCCCGCCCCGCAGTTGAGATTTGCCCCTGAAGTCTGTTCAAGTACGGTAAAGACTATCGGGGGCTGGAAAGCCCCCGCTCCCTACTTTTCGAAATATTGAAGAACAGGCACCGCATTTGTGTTGTGGTGTACTTAGGATCCTTACTGCCATGACCTTCCGTGACCATTCCCGGCGTTCATTCATCAAGAGTTCCGCCCTGCTTTCGGGGGCAACAGCATTGGCCGCAGCAGCGCCACAGGCCAAATCGGTGGAGACCGCCCCGCCGCTGATCGCCTATGTCGGCACCTTCAGCGCCCCCCTTCGCGACATGTTGCCGACCCAGGTGGATCTACCTCCCGGCAACGGGCGCGGAATACATCTGTTTCACGTGGATCGCGCCAGTGGGGCGATGACACCCATTGGTGTGCATGAGATGGGCACGAGCCCCAGTTGCCTGGTGTTGAATGGCGACGGAACGCGCATGTACTCCGCGAATGAAACGGATCGCGTGGGCGAGAACAAGGAGGGCACGGTGAGCGCGTTCTCGGTCAATCCGGCGGACGGGCAGTTGACGCTGCTCAATACCCTTCCCTCGGGCGGCCGGGGCCCGACCTATGTGAGCATCCACCCCTCGGGACGCTTCCTGCTGGTGGCCAATTATTTCGGTGGTTCCGTGGCGGTGCTGCCGATTCTCGACGACGGTCGCCTGGGAGAAGCGGCGTGCATCCAGGTTGACGCCGGCGAGATTGGCCCCACACGGGCGACCAACGCCCCCGAGGGCAGCTTTGCCTTCAGCGGCCATGATCGGACCCATGCGCATATGATTCAGGCCGATCCTTCGGGCCGCTTCGTGCTGCATGTTGATCTGGGTCTGGATCGGATCTTCGTCTGGAAGTTTGATGGGGACACAGGTATCTTGACGGCCAACGATCCGCCCGCCGTCTCAATGCCGCCTGGGGACGGCCCGCGACACTTCCATTTTCACCCCAATGGCCGCTGGTTCTACTCGATCCAGGAAGAGGGCTCTACCGTCG
>JBIJDL010000019.1:0-27816 GCA_044344195.1 Candidatus Hydrogenedentales bacterium | reverse complement strand
ATGGAGCCCTGTGTGGACGCCAGGCACATGCCCACGTCGTCGCTGTTGATGATCAGCACCCGGGAACCCGCCGGGTAGCCCAGGCGCTCGGCGAACGTCTGCTCGGCTGCGGGGGAGGCCAGGGCGCCGGAAAAACAGACCAGGGTGGTGAGAATCGAAAGCAATCGCATGATGGGTTTCTCCATGAAGACGTGAACCGCCGGGTTAAAGGCCCCACAGGGCCGTTTCCGCCATGGTAACGAGCGCCGAGGGAAAGATCAATTTGTGGGTTGGCCGCCTGTGGGTGCGCCAAAACCATGAGCGACCAGAATACGCCAACTATCAGGGCCCGCAAGAAAGTGAAGGAATTCAGTCGCCAACGCTGGGTCACGAGACCATTTAAAGGTCAACGCCACGATTTTCGTAAATACAACGCTCAACATTCCGGATCTTCCCCGAGGAGGAGGCGCAGCACGGCATTGGCCTGGTGGTGGGCCGCCACACCGACGCGGGGCGCCATCAATCCCGTGCCCGGCTGGGCAGCAGTCACCAGATCGCCGACAATGACCATCGACCGGCCCATCTTCTGAGTACGAATCGTGTTGCTCGGCATATGGCCCGCCAGCCCCGTCGCAAGAACAATAGGCTTCTCTGGATAGAGCATTCCGTAGGACTCCGCCAGCATGGCCTTTTGATCCGCTCGGTCGAAGGCTTCTACCATGACGTCCACGCGCCCGAAGAGTTCGGCTATGTTGTCCGGCGTCACCCTCACCAGATGGGGCTCCACGTTTACGTAGGGATTGATGCGACGGAGATTCGCGGTGAGCGCTGCGACCTTGGGCTGTCCGATCTGATCGACGAAGAACTGCTGCCGGTTCAAGTTGCTGGGTTCCACTACATCGAAGTCCGCGAGAATGAGGGTACCGACCCCGCTGCGCGCGAGGGCGACCGCCACGGCGGAGCCAAGGCCCCCGGCACCGGCGATGCCCACCGTGGCCACTTTGAGCTTTTCGTGGACGCCCGGCGTATGGCGCGAGGCCATAAGGGACTCCAGCTCGTGCTTGGCCGGGATTTCCCCACGCCGGATCATCACCACCGCGTCGCCTTCCTGGAGATGCGCGTTTTCGGCCACGGGCGCTCCGTTTAAGATAAGGACGTCGGCCCCCGGTTTGTGCTCCTCCCTGAGGTCGAAGAGGGTCATGCCCCGAGGCACGTGTATCACTTGTTCCGAAAGCTTGATGGTGATGGGGTGGTCCATGGCCCTGCTCCTTTCAGCGATAGCGACCTTGCCAGTTCCGGTAGTGTATCAGGAGGAGGTCCCAGAACATGCGGGTCGAATCCCGCACGGGGTTCACCCGCGAATCGCGGCTGTTGATCCAGCGAACGGGAATCTCCCGAACGGCAAGGCCGTGCTTCTCGGCGATAAAGAGCAGCTCCACATCGAAGCTGAAGCGCTCCACGGTCTGCCGCGCAAAGACACAGTCCGCCGCCGCGGCGGTAAAGGCCTTGAATCCACACTGGGTGTCGACAAATCCCGAAAGGCGCAGGGCCTTGAGAATGCGGTTGTAGGTTCGCCCCATGAACTCGCGGTAGGGGGCCTGATGCACTTCCACGCGGGACTCGGGCAGGGAGCGGGAGCCGATGACGATATCCGCGCCTGCCTCAAAGGCTGGCCAGATCTGGCCCACCTCTTCGATGGGGGTGGACGCGTCCGCGTCGTAAAAGAGGCGATAGGCCCCGCGGGCCAACTGGGACATGCCCACCTTGACCGAGGCGCCTTTTCCCTGGTTGGTCTTGAGCTGGTGAACCCGAATGGGCGTGCGGTTTGGCGTGCGCATGTTGCGCACGACACCAAAGGTTGCGTCGGTGCTCCCGTCGTCCACGATGATGATCTCGGAGGGATAGTCCTGACTCTCCAGATAGCGCAGCACGTGAACCAGGGTCGATTCGATGCGCGTGGCCTCGTTGTAGGCCGGGATCACGATCGAGAGTCGGGGGGGAGGATCCGATTGGGTTTGGACCGACGTGCGTGGGTTCATTCAGGATTTTTCCAGGGATGCAAAAAATGATGCTGGCCGCGCCCCAGCCCAAGGGGAAGGAGCGGCCAGCAAAAGTCTTATCAGTCGATGGGCTTCAACCAGATGTTGCGATATTCCACGCGATCATGGTGATCCTGAAGCATCAGAACACCCTTGGCCGCTTCCTGATCGCTGACGCCGCCGGGGGTGGCGCTGGGAAGGACGACCTTGTCGTGGATCGTGATGCCGTTATGTTTCACCGTTATAACTGCGTCGGCCGTCTTGGCACCGCTGGCGTCAAACTTCGGCGCATGGAACTCCATATCGTAGGTCTGCCACTCTTCGGGCGGGAGGCAGGCCTTGGTCAATGGAACGGCCTTCTGGTAGATGCCGCCGCAGAGGTTGTCCTTGGGCGCATCGGTGAAGCTGTCCAGCACCTGCACTTCGTAGCGGCCAAATACATAGACGCCGCTGTTGCCCCGCGCCTGGCTGCCCGGCGCTTCATTGGGCATGAAGGGGGTTTTGAATTCCAGGTGAAGCTGCATGCTCGGGAACTCTTCCTTCGTGCGGATGGAGTGGCCGCTCATATTCATCGCGCCATTGCGTACGTCCCAGAAGGGCTCCTGGATCCACGCGTTCATGTTCGTGCCATCCTGCAGCACAATCGCCCCTTCGGGCGCTTTCTGGCCGAGGGTGGGGGAACCCTTTTCCACGCGGTTCAGCGAGAACTTGTGTACGCCGTCCGAACCTTCGGCCGTTCCGGAGAACACTCGGTTCTCCACCTTGCCGGAAATCTTGAAGCTGCCCATTTCGGGGCCGAGGTCGATAGTCTGCTCATAGAGGCAGAGGCCGTCTTCCGCCTTACCCTTGGTCATGCCTTTGACTTCAATGAGCGCATCGGCCACGCTGATCTTGGCGACATGCTCACCCTTGCCGAGGGCCACAATCTGGGCCGTCAGGGGCATCGACTCGCCCGTCGGTGCCGTAACGGATCCGTCAAAATTGCCCTGGAGTTCGATTTCTTTTACACTGGCGGCCATTGCGGTGAGCGAAAGGCTCAAGGCAAGGCAGCCGGTCAACATTGCATGCTTCATGGGGTTTCTCCTGTGATGGCCGTTCTCTCCGCGCATGCGCCGCACGCCGGCGCCAGCCCGTCAAACTGCTGAATTGGACCACGGACACACGGGGAGGGTGTCGGGGAATGGATACAAACAATTCGGGGCTGTCTTGCGCGAAGTGAATATAGCACCCGATCCATGGGCGATTCCAGAGTTCACTGCGTCGTCAAAGGCTTGCTCGTCAGCAACCCGATGCCCCGGCCCCCGGCACCGACCGCGTTGTAGAAGAGGTAGCGGGTGTCGTTCGCCGGATTGTACACCAGCGACACCTTATGGGCATGTTCCGCGTCCAGGCCACCAGGGTGTCCACCGGACTTGTACAAGGGCTCCGGGTCCACCGTCCACGTAAGCAGATCACGCGAGAAGGCCGCCATGATGTTGGCATGGCCCTGGCCGACACCGAAGAAAATCATGGTCCAGTGATCGCCGTCCCGGTAGACCTTGGGATCGGAGGAGAAAGCCTCATTGAAGCTGCCCTTCGGCCCCACGGGGATGACGGGATTCTGTGGATGGCGACGCCAGTCGAGGAGGTTCTCCGAAAAAGCAACCCCCGACTGCTCCACGCCGCCCTCGGCGGCATTGTAAAAGTTGTAATAGCGCCCCTCATGCTCCACGAGCCAGGGCTGATAGATGCAATCCTTTTCCCAGGTTCCCACGTCCTCCTGAAAAATGGAAAGGATGGGGCGGTCCACGGCCCGCCGCCAGGCAAGGCCATCGTCACTCACCGCCACGCCTTCATAACCGGGCCGGAGCTCATAGCCGCCCTGCCGGGGATAGGCGCCGTAGAGCGACCAGTATTTCCCGTCGTGCTTCTTCAGCGTCCGCCGATCATCCACGCCGTAGCCTTCATAGAGATAAGCCCCAAGCACCACGCCGCCATGGTCGAAGCGGCCCGCTTCGCCGAAGCCCATGGCCAGGCGGGGTTGGCTCCAGTGAACCAGATCGGTGCTTTCGGCGATGAAAGACTGGTAGCCCCGGCCATCGAAACCGATGAAGGACATGAACCAGCGGGGATCGTCGGGAAGCTGAAACACGGTGGGGACGTCCGTCTTCTCGATGCCTTCGTGGCCTGGAATTTCGGGCGCGGCGGATATCACAAGTTCGGGGTAGTAGTGCCAGCCGCGCCAGGGTGCCGACCACGCCGCGACGGTTTCGGGGGAGATTTCGTCAGCGGTAACGTCGGCCATGCCGAGGAGGAGCAGGGCGGTGAAGATAAGGGATCGTAGTGTATTCATGGGACTGTCTTCGCCAGGGCGCTCCGCTTCGCCATGAACGCGTCCCAGAGTTCCTTTCGGATGAAGGTGGGCATGAGTACGCCGGGGCGAAGTCCGTTCATTTCCACCTGGTACTCCTGTTTCAGCCGGGGCTGGAGGGCGCCGGCGATCTCGGGCGCGGTCAGAATGACATCGGCGTCGGGCGACTCTGGAAAGTCTGGCCAATAACCCACATTCGGATAGTGCCGCAGATACCAGGGCAGGGGCCAGTAGTCCCCGTCGAAGCGGAAGACGTTGATGTGAATCTGATCACCGCGGGGATGGACCGCGGCCAGATCGGTCACACGCTCGGTCAGGCGGCGGATGGCGGAACTCGTGTGGGCGTAAACATAAGGATTACGCACATCCGCGCCATAGGTGAAAGACCCGCGCCACGCCTGGCCCGCGAGCTGGAGGGCGCCCGCCAGAAGTAATGCCGCGACAAAGACCTGCACGGCGCGTGGCCGAAATAGACCGGTGACCCGCTGCGCGCCCAACCCCGCCAGTAGGCAAAGGGGATGGAGGAAAATGAGGAGGTTCCAAGGCGTCTTGTAGGGAATGAGGGAGAAGCCCACAATGAGGAAGAGGGTGTAAAGCGCCAGGAAACGCGGAAGAAGTGGGGCTTCCGAATAGGACGGATAGGACAGATATGACTGATTTTCCTCATTATGCAAATCCGTCCTATCCGTCGAATCCGTCCTATTGCCAAAGGTTGAAGGCCGCGCCAGTGACCACAAGCCCCCCGCGAACCCCAAGCCCAATATCAACCCTTCGCTCCACTTCGGCCCGGCCTCGCGGTAGGTCCAGGCCAGCAGCGATACGTAGTAATACCACGGCTGATCGTGCAGGGCACTGCTGCCATGGCCCTCCGCGCGATTGAGATAGGTTGTATAAGTCAGGAGCGAATCCAGCGGACCACGCCAATGGGTAAAGAAGGACGAAAAGAACACCACCGAAATGGCGAGGGCGAGCCCCAATCCGGCGCCGATGTGCCTCCAGTTCAGGTTAAGTGGTATCGCCCGCCGCGCGACGACCTTCTCCCACGCCACGACACAGGCCAGCGCCACGACCATGGCGAAGACCACGAGCACGCTTGTTTCCTTCGTGGCATGGAGCAGGCCCAGAAAAAGCCCGGCCCCCAGCGCCCAGCCGAGGCGGCGCGAGGTCAGGTAGTGGTGGGCGCACCCGATCAGCCCCGCCGCGAAAAAGACAAAAGAAATCTCCTGCACGTAGTAGCGGCTGTAATACACCAGCCCGTGGGAGACCGCCGTCAGCAGCGCCGCCCACAGCCCCGCCCTGCGGTCGATGGGGGCGACAATCAGCCACGACAGCAGCACCAGCCCCAAGCCGAAAAAGGCGGGGACGACGCGGATCATGGGCTCCGTCATCTCCGCCGCATCGTGCGCCCCAGCAAGCCACAGGACCGGCAGGGTCAGGTAATACAACGTCGGCCCGTGATGCTCCACGGGGTCATAGGCGTATTCGCCCTTCTCCAACAACTTGGATGTCTTGATCGCCTGATTCGCCTCGTCGCCATGCATGGGGCGGTAGCCGAGGTCGTAGAAGCGAAGCACGGCGGCGCTGAGGAGGATGAGGGCGAGGGCGACCAGGTATAAAACAGAAAACTTCTTCAAGTGCGCTTTCTAGTGGTTCAAGTTCAATCGTGTGAGATTATCAGCAAGACATTGAAACGCTCGCGATCAACGGAGGTTAGGCGTCCACGCCTGACCATGCGAGTGCAGAAATCGTATCAGATGCTATGTCGCTCAAGCCTGACCGCGTTGTTGTACTTTCCAGGACGACGCGGCGGTCGCCAACGAAAGCCTTTGAGTTCTTTGCGTTCTTTGCGGTTTCATCTTTTGGGAACCGCAAAGAACGCAAAGAGCACATAGGTCTCTGTTCGAGATCTTCCGTCAAGTCCGGCGCGCTGGAGGTGATCTTACTTATCCGATTTCTTGCCCCATACTTCGATTTCTATCACGTGGTTCGTATTCGTACTGGTATTGCCATCGCTATAAAACCGCACGTAGCGACCGGAAAGGCCATCCAACGCAATTAGGCGGCCTGGACTTCGATCCAAATACAGTTTATCGGGACCGGCACCGAAACCTGCGGAGTTGTCGTCGTCATTGTTGTAGATTGTCGTAACCCCGACGTTGAACTCGGGATCGTTGGATAGCTGGCCAATTACATCGAAATATACACGCATCCCGTGGTGATAGTGCCAGAGCAGCACGGCGTATAGCTGACACTCTTCCTCCAGGTCCACCTGCACCCACTGTAAACCCTCTGGAAGTTCGACTACGTTTTCGTCTTCATGGTTCTTGTTTCCATCCGTAACCTGGTCCAACTTCCCTACAAGCGGAGTTGCGCTGGACGTTACCGGCTTCTCCTGCGAAACCACGCAGGTTCCGGGCGGCGCCAGTGTTGGTTCGCGCTCCTTGAAATCCGGCCATTCCATGTTTGGATGCCCCCAATCGAATGGCGTGCCACCGAAAAAGGGTTCGGGTAGCCCAATATCGAGGGGGACCAGTGACAGGGCCGATTCCGCTCCAGATTTCTTGCCCCACACTTCTACCTCGACAACAGGATTCGTTTCCGTATAGATGTTTCCATGGCTATAAAACCGAACGAAGCGGCCCCGCAATCCCTTGAGATCGAACAAACGCCCTTTGTTCGTCTCCACGTATTCTTTGTCCTTCCCCACGCCAAGTCCAGAAGAATTGTCCAGATCGTTGTTATAAACTTGGGTGACGCCCTCGTTGAATGTGGGGTCATTTGAGACTTGACCGATCACATCGAAGTAGACGAGTTTACCGTTGTAGGTATGCCACAGGAGGATGGCGTACAGTTCGTGCTCTTCTTGGAGATCGATCTGCACCCATTGCAGCCCCCCGGGAAGTTCAACAGCGTACTCTTGTTCGTAGTTTTTTCTCCCGTCGGTAACTTGTTCAAGTTTGCCTCGATTCGGAGCCGCACTTGACGATACGGGTTTACCCCGTGAAATGATGCAGGTGCCCACTGGTGCCAGGAATGCAGGGCGGTCTTTAAAGAGTTCGGGTTCAAGGTTGGGGAAATAACCATCGATCGGCGTTCCTCCGAAGAACGCCTCGGGCAGTTCAAACTTCAGCTCGGCGAGTTCAGGGACGTCGCTCTTAGCAATAACAGTCTCGACGGAGGTAAGCACCGTGGCCACAGCCAACCCGACGAGCATAGAGGCTCCCCAATTCCCTATTCTGAATTCGCTATCCCACATTCGCTTTCTTGCCCCAAATCTCAATTTCAACATAATTGTTAAAATCATTCGCCGTGTTTCCCCGACTCGAAAACCTTACATAGCGCCCCGGCTTCCCCTTGAGTTCGAACAAACGTCCATCGCTGATGTCGATGTATTCCTTGTCCTCGCCCTGGCCCAGGCCGCTGGAGTTGTCGAAATCGTTGTTGTAGAAGGTCGTCACGCCGGTTTTGAACTCCGGATCGTCGGAGATCTGGCCGATCACGTCGAAATAGACCCGGGCGCCTTCGTGAAAGTGCCAGAGGAGGATCGCGTGGATGGCGTGGGGGGCTTCGAGGTCAATCTGGACCCACTGGGTGCCCTCGGGCAATTCGACCAGGCTCGTCTTGCCGAATTCCTTGTTGCCGTCGTTGATCTGCTTGAGCTCGCCGATGGTGGGGGCGGCACTGGCGGTCACCGGCATGCCCAACGACACCACGGCGGTGCCTTTGGGGGCGAGAACCGGCTTGCGATCAGGATATACCGCCGGTTCCAACTTCGGACTCCAATAGGAGATCACGGTGCCGCCATAGAAGGGTTTGGGCAGATCAAACTTCAGTGCCTCCTGCTCCTCGGCAAAAGCGGGGGATAGCAGCAGGGCTGCGACGGTCAAAACGATAAGGAACGGGTATTTCATTCGAACTTCGAAACCTTTCATGAGGGTAAGAACGAATAAGGGCCTCTGTGCTCGCGCTGTAACTTGGCACTGCGCTCCCAGCCGTGCTCGTTTGCTTTCGCAGTATCGAAACATGAGGCACGCGCCAGGACACCTGAGCCGTCCAAATTTCGTTATCCACTATCATCTATCAACTGCGTCACTTTCCCCAGACTTCCACTTCGATGAAGTCGGTGAAGTCGTTGTTTGTATTGCCCTTACCATAGATTCGGACATAGCGGCCCTTGGTCCCTTTCGCGTCGATCAGACGCCCCTTGTTGTTCTCGACGTATTCCTTGTCCTCACCTTTGCCCAGGCCGGTGGAGTTGTCGAAGTCGTTATTGTAAATCGTCGTCACGCCCGTCTTGAACTCGGGATCGTCCGAGAGCTGGGCCACGAAGTCGAAATAGACACGCTTTTCCGCGTGGTGGTGCCACACCAGCACCGCGAAGATCTGGCTGGACTTCTCCAGGTCGATTTGAATCCATTGCAGCCCCTCCGGCAGTTCGACGATGCTCGTCTTATCAAAGGCTTTGTCCCCATCGGTAACGCGTGGGAGCTCGCCAGCCTGGGGCTTGGCGCTGGCCGTCACGGGCATGCCCTTCGAAAGAATCGCAGTGCCTTTTGGTGCCAGGAATGGCTCGCGATCCTTGTAGCTTTCTTCTTCGAGGTTGGGGCTGAAATAAGATATGGGCGTGCCGCCGAAACTGGCTTCCGGCAGTTCGATGTTGATCGGTTCAAGCTCCTCGGCGCAGGCAAAACATGCGCCCCAAAACAATACCAAACCAAGGGAACCAATCAGGCGAATGGAAATTTGAATGGTCATAGTGCCTCCTGAGTGTTGATGCTTGCCACAAAAAGCTCGTGGTTAGAATAGCAAAATGTGCGCCATGGGAGAAAGTCCGGTGGCGTGGCTATGTGCGGGTACGACGGGACTACTTGCCCCAGACTTCCATTTCGATGAAGTGGTTGAAGTCGCTGGCGGTGCTGCCTTTGCCGTAGACGCGGACGTATCGGCCCTTGGCGCCCCTGGCATCGATCAGACGCCCTTGATAGCTTTCCTGGTACTCGTTGTCTTCCCCGACGCCCAAACCAGCGGAATTATCATAATCATTGTTGTACAGCGTGATTACACCCGACTTAAATTCGGGGTCATCGGATAGCTGGAGCACAAGATCAAAGTAGACCCGCTGTCCCTCGTGGAAGTGCCAGATCAGCACGGCATAGAGCGAGCGCGTGGTTTCCAGATCGATCTGGGCCCACTGGAGCCCCTCCGGAAGTTCTATGAGACTCGTCTTTGCGTAATCTTTGTCGCCGTCCGTGAGCTGTTTAAGTTCGCCAATGGTGGGATCGGCACTGGCCGTGACCGGTTTGCCTTTCGATAGGACCGTCGCGCCCTTGGGGGCGAAGAATGGAGATCGGGGCGAAGTGCTCTTCTCCTCAAGCTTCGGGCTCCAATAATCGATCGGCGTGCCTCCAAAGAACTCTTTTGGTAGTTCGATCTTGATGGCCTCGTTTTCTTCTCCGTGAGTCGCGCCTGACAGCATCGTGAGAACGGATGAAAGGACTATCAAGACGCGAGGGATGGATTGGGTAGTCATGGGTACCTCCAATTAAGGTTGTTGCCACAGTATTGCGCTACGATAGTAATATTAGAGTCGCCGGACGAAAGCTTACCTGCCCCAGACCTCCACCTCGATGAAGTGGTTGAAGTCGCTGGCGATGCTGCCCTTGCCGTAGACGCGAAGGTAACGGCCCTTGGCGCCCTTGGCGTCGATGAGGCGGCCCTTGTTGCTCTCGATGTACTCCTTGTCTTCGCCCACGCCCAGGCCGCCGGAGTTGTCGAAGTCGTTGTTGTAAATGGTGGTCACACCCTGGTTGAAGCCAGAATCGTCCGAAACCTGCACAACGAGATCGAAGTACACCCGTTTGCCTTCGTGGAAATGCCACACCAGCACAGCGTAGATCTCGCTGGTCTTTTCCAAATCGATCTGCACCCATTGAAGGCCTTCGGGAAGCTCGATGAGGCTGGTCTTGGCATAGTCCTTGTCTCCGTCGGTAAGCTGCTTCACGGCGCCTACCGTTGGCTCGGCACTCGCCTTAACAGGTTTACCAGCGGAAATAACCGTCGTCCCACTGGGAGCCAGGAACGGGGGACGCTCCTTATAATCTTCCGCTTCAAGGTTCGGGCCCCAATAGTCGAGGGGCGTTCCGCCGAAAAAGGCTTCAGGAAGCTCTATCTTGATGGGTTCCATCGCACTGGCTACCGTGAAAGGTTCAGTCTCCGGTGTAGATAGGTCCGGATCTACCTCGGAAGTGGCTGGAGCCGTTTCATGCCCGGGCCTCTCAACTACGGGAGGCTCAGCCGAAGGCATCTTCCTGGTCTGGTCGGGCGTGGGTTTGGGCTCCAACGGTGGCTCAGCCACCGCAAGCAAGTCGTCCCTGGAAACTGAATCCCTGGTCTCCGGCGATGCAACCGGTGGCACAGGCGTGGGCAATTCAGTTTCGGCCTCGGGCATTGGACGCAGCGGTTGTTCATGTGAGGCTACCACGCCTTTTTCGAGCACAGAATCCTCGGTCTCGGACGATTTAACTGGTGGCACCGTGGACGCCACGTCGGTTGCGGGTTTCGGCATTGGATTGTGCAGTTGTTCATTCGAAGTAACAAGGTCGTCTTCTGGCGCAGACTCCTCGACCAACGGAGACTCAACGGACGGTACATGCGCAGGCACCGTATTCCCGATTTTGGGTGATTCAACAGGTACTGCGGAAGTGACCTGGCTGGTGGGGGATTCGACGGGCGGAACCCCCGTCTTAAGCGTCCAGGCAATAAAGCCAGCGAGCGCCGCGAGGACGATGATGCCGAGAACTTTCGTTGCGGCAAAGGTTCTTCTTGGGGATGGTACGGCGCAAGGCGTGGAAGGGGTATTTCCCGCGCCCGCCAGGGAGAGTTTGCCCAGGCTGGCGTTCAGGTTGGCACTAAAGGCGTCGACATTGTTCTCACCGAGCATCGTGCCCATGGCGTCGGCGGATACGATCACGCCGCGGCGACTGAGGTCCGTGCGCACACGTTTGATTCCCTTGTCTATTCGGTACCGGACGGTCGAATCGGCTATACCCGCCGCGCAGGCAATTTCGGCGTGAGTCTGTCCTTGGAGAAAATGTCGGATGATTGAATCGCGGTACTTAGTTGGTAGACTTGCGATAGCCTCGTCGATGTGGGGGTAAACATCGTCCCACCTGACCGTGTAACTCGCGGGACGACCCATAGCGTATCGGATTTCCCGCTCCCGTCGGCGGGATTCGCGCTTAATGCGGTCCAACGAGCGGTGGGTCGCCAGCGTGTGGAGCAGTCCCCCCAACGAATTGCCGTAAAGGGTTCGGACGCCGCCCAGCTCCATGAAACACTCCTGGGTCACATCCTCCGCGTCGGCGCTATTGCGCAGAATGCGATTGCACGTGGTGAATACCATGGCCGAATGGCGCGCGACAATCGTGGCAAACGCTTCGCTATCGGAGCTTTGTTGCCATCGTTGCAACAGGGTGGCGTCGGAAATGTCCATGAATCCTCCAGGCTGTATTATCCCTATAGCGACACCGAAGAGGAAATCAGCAGAAAAATAAAAAACGCCCCCGAATACGTCGTAACTTCTCGAAAGGAAGAGAAGTATGGTCAAACCAGATAAACCGAAGTACGAGTCCCAATCCTACGTTGCGCGTCATGTCCCCCTTGTTTTCCTCGAACACGAGCGCTGCCGACTAACACGAAGAAGCGCAGCCTACAGCCCCTCAAGGTACTCCCTAACGATCTGCATGACGGCATTGCACTGCTTGGGATCCAGGCGTGGGAGCTGTTCATACCCAGCCAATACCACAGAAGGGCCAAATGCCTCCCGCCATGGATTGAAAGAAGGTCGAGTATCCAACAAATCTTCGAGCTCTCGATCCCAAGCAGGGACTCTAGTAGTGGTTCCGGCCGCGTTAGATGCGCTTGTCCGAATACTGTTCAAGATAACTAACGCCGCAGGCGCAATGATCTCCATCACCTCACTTCGTGCTTCAAAGTCAGGAACATCGGGGATAACCGTTCCACGGGCTATAAGCGCATCGATTAAGCCTCGCGCACCGGTGCCCTCCAGTTCGTACCACGCAAGGAGTAGCGGTAGTGAGGAACCCGAAGAATCTACTTCCGCAAGTACGATTGGAAATGCGAGCCCCTGATTTGCAGAGCGCACTCCGCTTGCCTCCTGCCCTGCCAATCGCTTCTCAAAATCCTCCACATGGCGTCTTACAAGGGGAATGACTTCGCTCAGAACTTCTTCGCGAACGTCAGGATTCCCGTTGAATGTTTCAAGTAGCACTTGTGCGACTCGCGGCTGGTGCAGGATCTTTCTCGCCAGGTCCCAATTCATCCAATCTTTCGTGCAAGTGGGATCAAAATTTATAAACCGCTCCGTATCCAATCCCTGTACACACTCCGATAGACTCACTATGGGCACCCCGATTAAGGGAACTTGCGGTCGCGCCTTGTATTCGTTTATACGAATCTGCAGCGCTGCACGTTCAGCGACTTTATCGACCGCTATGGGCATTTCGCCAAAAGCGGCCGTGGAATGACCAGCGGCTCCCGCCGCCCCTGTGCCGGGAAAGAGCAGTGCCGCCAGAATGAGAATTCGGATGGGGGAGTGAAAGTTCATGGTGCCTCCTGATAGTTGTTTGCCGCAATACCGCGTGGTTTCCACTCTAACAAAAACGGCACCACCGGGCAAGAGCCGGTGGCGCCGAGGGAATCGGAATAGAGGGGATTACTTGCCCCAGACTTCCACTTCGATGAAGTGGTTGAAGTCGCTGGCGGTGCTGCCCTTGCCGTAGACGCGGACGTACTGGCCCTTGGCGCCCTTGGCATCGATGAGGCGGCCTTTGTTGCTCTCGATGTATTCCTTGTCTTCGCCCACGCCCAGGCCGGCGGAGTTGTCGAAGTCATTGTTGTAGATCGTGGTCACGCCCGTCTTGAATTCGGGGTCGTCGGAAACCTGCGCCACGAGGTCGAAATACACCCGTTTGCCTTCGTGGAAGTGCCACACCAGCACGGCGTAGATCTCGCTGGACTTTTCCAGGTCAACCTGCACCCACTGGAGGCCTTCGGGCAGTTCGATAAGGCTGGTCTTGGCGTAGTCCTTGTCGCCATCAGTAAGCTGCTTCAGCTCGCCCACGGTCGGATCGCCGCTGGCCTTCACGGGCTTGCCCTTGGAAATCACGGCGGCACCCTTGGGCGCCATGAAGGGCGCGCGGTCCTTGTAGTCTTCCGCTTCAAGGTTCGGGCCCCAGTAATCGAGGGGCGTGCCGCCGAAGAAGGCTTCGGGAAGCTCGATCTTGATGGCTTCGGTTTCCTGGGCCACCACAGTGGGCATCACCAGGCCGCCGAGGGCCGCCATCGCCACACCGGCACACACCACAACACGCATTTTGTTCATTACATTCTCCTTTTACTACAGCCAGGGTCGTAACAAGTGGGAACTTGTTGGTTAAACAGAATCACGGGAATGCACCTGCGGATAGTGTAGCAAATCATCCCGCCCCGGTTCATCCGGTAAATTGGACGCGGAAAGCCGAGGGAATATTCAAAAATTGGAACCGCAAATTCTCGCAAATGGGCGCAAATTTTGGTTGGGGACAGGAAAAGGGGATCTGAACCGCGAATGAACGCGAATGAACGCGAATAAACGCGAATTTCATAACAGCATGTCTCTACAGGGTCGCTGGAAGAATGCATCGACCACGGAGCCCACGAAGGCACGGAGAAAACAAAACGAGGGAGAAAAGGAAAGATGCCTTCTTGAACGTAAACGTGCCGTAACGCAGATCCGGTGCCTCTGAAGCTCTTTTTCTTCTCCGCGCCTCCGTGGCTCCGTGGTCCAAAACTGTGATCGCGGTCAATGTCAGCGCTAAAGGCGCCACAATCAACGGTCCAGGCAATCCCGAAAATTCGCGTTAATTCGCGTCCATTCGCGGTTCAGATCTCAGGCGCGCACGGTTTCCGTCGCGAAGACGGTCTCCACCAGCCGCAGCGCCTCGGCGCGGAAGCCGTGGAGCCGGTCCACCTTCGGCTCCAGCCGCGCGATGATGGCTTCCCGCTCGCGTCGGATTTCCTCTTCCCTGGCCAGCAGGTCGTCACACTCCCGTTGCACGGCCCCGATGGCGTTGTCCACCTCGGACTGCACGGCGTCGAAGAAGGCCGTACCGCGCCGGTTCAGGTACTCGGAGACCGACTCGGCCACGGGTGCGGCCCGGTTGCCCTGCTTGTCTTTCCCGCCCTGGAGGAGCATGCCCATGACGTTCTGGCGGATGACCGGTTCCAGTTTCTTGATCCACTTGTCCTCGCTCCAGGCCAGCCGGGTAAGGAAGCCGCCCACGGCGCCAATCAGTGCACCGAGACCCGCCCCAATGGCCGTGCCAACGATCGGAATCACGGCGGTACCCACGGCGGCCCCGGTTGCAATGCCCACCAGAGCGCCGCCGGTGCCGAAGGCGACATAGCTCTTGGTCATGGAGGTTTCGAGGGTGAAATCTTCAATACCCGCGGGCTGGATCATCTGCACGCGGAGCTCTCGAATCTCGCCGAGCTTCTCCACGATGGCGGCCCGGGCCTCCTGCTCCGCCGCTTCCATGGTGGTCTGCAGGCGGACCATGATCGAGGACACAAATTCGTCCACCTGGTGTTCGGTCTGGGCGGATAGGGGCTGAAACTTCTGTCGGCGCGCCTGCTTCAAGTTATTGTCGGTCCGTAGCCAGGCCAGAATTGGGTCGATCACCTTTTCCTTGATCGCCTTCTCATTCATTTCGCCGCGAAACTGGGCCTCGTAGCCTTCCAGGGCTTCGCTGTCCAGCGTGCCGCCTTTGCAGCGCACCCGATAGCGATTCAGCACGTCGGCGCTGCTGGCGCGGATTTCTTCCAGCCGGCTCATGAGGCGCTCGCGGTTCGCCCGAAGCTCGTCGAACATGGAGGGATCCCGGGCCAGGCTCAATTCGTTGATGAGACCGGCGGCGAAGACATCCGCCCGTTCTCCGACAAAGTGCACCGCAGTTTCCAGCACCGCACCGGCCTTGTTTTCATTAAGCAGATAGTCCACGAGGCGTTCTTTGAGGTGCGGGAGACGGCTCTGGAGCATGAGGTAGCTCGAAAGCTCGGCGGTTGCTTCTTCGGCGTCGGTGATCCGCTCCGCCACGCTCGTGGGGATGGAGATTTTGTTGTCTTCCTGCACCTCCGCCAGCGTGATGTAGCCTTGCTCCAGCTCCTGCGCCCGCAGCGCGCGATAGCCGGAGAAGTAGAAGATTTCCGAGTCTTCGGGAATGTCGTGGCGCACGAATGCCTGCACCAGGCTCTTCGCCGGACCGCGCGCACCGCGAATATCGATCTCGTTGCTCTCCAGCTTATCTGCCTTGTTGAGCACGAAAAAGACGCGTCGTCCACGCCATTTTATGATGCGCTTAATGAAGTTCAGATCGTGGATATTGCCCGCGAAACCACTGTCCACAAAAGAGATGACCAGGTGGCTCCGTTCGATAACGCCGTAGGTGATTTCCTGGCGTGTTTCCGAGACGCTGTGCACACCGGGTGTGTCTACGAAGACAATGTCTTCTTCCAGCACCTCGGAGGGGAGGGAGAGATCCAGTTCCTCGATCTTTTCACGCAGCGTCGCGAGGTGGGGGAAGGACTCATCCGCCGCCACGGTCACCAGGGGTTCCAGGCTCTTGCGCATCCAGTCCGGGTGATGGCCCGCAAAGCGGATCTCGATGCGAAGCCGCTCGGGCGTGATTTCGATGCTGGCGGGCACGCCCTGCAAGGCGAGAATGAGCGCCTCCTGCTCTTCTTCCGAGACCGTCTCGCTCAGATTCATGGAGAGGGTCATCTGCTCGCCGCGCTGGATAAAGGTGAGCTTCGAGGTGCATTCCTCCACGTCCATGGGCAGATAACCGCCGCCGAGAAAGGCGTTGATCGCGGTGGATTTGCCCACGTTAAAGGTGCCGAGGAAGACCACGCGGTACTTGCCGTCTTCAACGCAGCGGCGCTGGTAGAGCAGGGACTTTGCCTCGAATTTCTGGTTGCCGTGGAAATCTTCGTCCCGTTCAACGAAATCGCTAAGGGAATCCAGCGCGGAAAGGGCCCACGCACGGTGCGCATCCATATCTTTGAACTTCATACTTGGACTCCTTCGTGAGACGCCAGAAAGGAGGCGGCCAGGGGCGTGGATACCACTTCATCCAACGCGGGCCGGGGAAGACGGCGTCCTCGCGCGGCCTCGAATTCGTAGAGCGCGACGCGCAGGGCATCAAAGCCGCTATCGCACAACTCCCGCACTCGGGCCTTCGTCCGGCAGCGATATTCATTCTTCGGCTCCAGGCGGAATTGCTCCAGGCGCGCGGAAAGGGTGAAGAAGCGGGGGGCGGGATTGATGCCATACTCTTCCATCCGCTGGGCCGCCTTCTGGTGGATTCGCTCGATCTCCTGGGCGTTCAGGTGGTCGGCCTTGTTGGCGACCACCATGATGGAATCGCCGAACTGTTCCTGATGAAAGGCGATGAAGTCCATGGTGTGCTTTGCGGCCCAGTACTCTATATCCGTCACGACCAGCACGAGACCGTCTTCCTGATCCTTAAGATCGGCGATCTCCAGCGATTCGCAGGCGTCCGTGGACATGCCCGCCGTGTCCTCCAGAATCAGGTTATTGAAGGGGGCATGAACGCACCCGGCGGCCAGGGCGCGGAAAGCGGGAAGCTGCTCTTCCTCCTTCCGGAGGCGAAGAAACTCATCGTGGGTCTTGGGAAGCAGGCTGCCATCTTTCGCGCTCACGGCGGCGAAGCGGTCATGGTTCTCCGATATCCGGCAAAGAAACGTCGGGAAGGCACGGCCTTCCTCGCGGCTCGTGTGGAGCACTTCCTGCCGGAGGAGGGCGTTGAGCAGCGTGGATTTGCCCGTGTTGTAATCCCCTACCACAAAGACACAGGGGGATGGCGCGCTTTCCTGCATTGCTATCTTTAATCCTTTCGCCGGAGGGAGCGGAGGGGCCCGAGGCCGCTTTTTGCCCCCATCGTGGTTTCGGGGATGATAGCCAGCCCGTCCTGCCCCGCGCAAGTCTTCTCCGGATAAGCGTTTCCCCAGAATGGGGATCAGTCCAATCCGTCTGATCGGGCCTCTACTTTGCGGACCATCCGAAGGCCGCAATTTCCGGGCAATGGCATTAAGACTTTAGAGTTTGCGGTGGCATGGAGTGGGGGCTTTCCAGCCCCCGGCACGGGCAAGACAATGGCCTTTTCATTGTACGAGATGTCCCACGTAAAAGGGGGCAGGAATGCCCCCTCTCCATGCTTTCGCTACCCTTAATTGATCGATTTAAGGCTCAATTAATACGATTGCCCTGCGGCGATTCCAAAGCTAGCCTCCAACGAATAATTATGTTATGCTCAGTCCGCATGTGTATCGTCAAGCAAGAATCCCACATCACTCCGCATAATTGACGGAGCGCTTGCGTCTTGTTTGTTTTTGAACCCGCCACGACCTACCGGTCGTTAGGTAAAGAGGACTCCGGCATGGCAGAACAGCAGAACGCCAAAGATCAGGCGATGGAACTCGCAGAATCCGCACGGGAAGCCGAGTGGCAATTCCCCAGCTTCACCGCGGAAATGTTCCGCGGGAATTTCCGCTGGGACCTCCTTCATCCCTATCCGAAGCAGACAACCGAGGACCAGCAGATCGGTGACGAACTCATCCACGCAATCGGGAAGGTCCTCGATGAGCACCTCGATCCCATTGCCGTGGACGCCACGGGGGAGTACCCCGTGCAGGTGCTGGAAGAACTCGCCAAGATCGGCGTCTTCGGCATGAAGATCGACAAGAAATACGGCGGACTCGGCCTGTCCCAGTGGACTTATGGCCGGGTGCTAAGCTTCATAGGCAGTTACTGCCAGTCCACTGTAACCTGGGTCTCCGCCCACCAGAGCATTGGCGTTCCCCAGCCCCTGAAGCTTTTCGGCACGGAAGAGCAGAAGCAGAAATTCCTTCCCCGTCTCGCCAAGGGCGAGATCTCGGCTTTCGCGCTGACCGAGCCCGACGTAGGCTCGGATCCGGCAAAGATGTCCACGACGGCAACCCCGTCGGAAGATGGCAGCTACTATCTGATTAACGGGGAAAAGCTGTGGTGCACCAACGGCACGGCTGCCACGCTCATGGTCGTGATGGCCAAAACCCCGTCGATCATGAAGAACGGTCGGGAAATCCCCCAGATCTCCACCTTCGTGGTGGAAACCAATTCCCCCGGCGTGACGGTGGCCCATCGTTGCCAGTTCATGGGGCTTAAGGGCATCGGAAACGGCCTGCTTCTTTTTAACAACGTCAAGGTACCCGCCGAAAATATGATCGGCAAGCCTGGACAAGGCCTGAAGATCGCCCTGACCACTTTAAACGCGGGACGCCTCGGCATTCCCGCCGCTTCCGCCGGCTCCTGTAAGAAATACCTGCTCGACTGCCAGGAATGGGTCAACAATCGCATTCAGTGGGGCGTGCCCATCGGCAAGCACCAGTCCATCGCGAAGAAGATCGCCAACATGGCGTCGGACACTTTCGCCATGGAAAGTCTCGTATATATGGTTAGTTCCTTCGCGGATCGCAAGAACGCCGATATCCGGCTTGAGGCTGCCGCCGCCAAGTATTTTTGCACCGAGACCACCTCGCGCCTCCTCGACGAGTTTCTTCAGGTGCGCGGGGGACGCGGCTTCGAAGATGATACTTCCATTTACCAGCGTGGCGAGAAACCCGTGTCGGTAAACCGTACCCTGCGCGATATGCGCGTGGGCCGCATCTTTGAAGGTTCCACGGAGGTCATGCACCTGATCATGGCCCGTGAGGCCATGGACACCCACTTCAAGCTTGTGATGCCAATCCTGATGCCCAAGGGCGATCAGAAAGGGAAGAAGTGGTCCTACATCGCGGCCGCTGCGAAGTTCTATCTCGGCTGGTACCCGAAAGTCTGGATGCCGCAGACGCTGGACTTCAACGTCAATCACCTAAGTCCCGCGAATCGCGAGCACCTGGCCTTCGCGGCCAAGACCTGCAAACGCCTGGCCCGAAGCCTCTTCCACACCATGGGCAAGTACAAGGAGAAGCTGGAATTCGAGCAGCTCCTCCTGGCCAATTTTGTCGACATCGGCGTCGACCTTTTTGTCATGGGTTGCGTGCTGGCGAACACGGAGCATCTGCTGGCGCAGAACAAGAGCGACCAGAGCCCCCAGGAACTCGCTGACCTCTTCTGCGAGAACGCGCGCAAGCGTATCGAGGCCAATTTCCAGGCCGTAAAGAACAATCACAACCGCACCTTCAATAAGGTCGCCGATTCCCTGATGGCCGGAAAATACCGCTGGCTCTCAAAGGACATATTCGAAGATCTGCCCCGGGCCTACCGCAACTATGCCGATAATCTGCCCCAGACCACGCCTGCGGAAGACCTCGCCAAGACGGAATAGGTCGGTCCCCTCAGCATGAATTGAAAAACGCCGGGTGCGGCTTGCACCCGGCTTTTTTTTATTCTTCCTGGTTCACTTTGAACGACTGGATCTTCAGTTCTTCAGGTCTTCCGGCTTGAGTCCCTTGGTGTGCTTGCCGAAGCCGAAGGGCGTTGGATTGTATTCGCCGACGATATCGACGTTGCTCCGTGCCGGGATCTGGTCTTCCAGCCCCACGCCCCAATAGGCCGCATTCACCAGCAAACGGCGTAGCCCTTCACTCAATAGATCGCGCGAAGCGCCCATGGTCGTCGTAAAGACGCGGGAGGGCTTGCCGCTTTCGCCGGTGTAGGTCTTGATCCAGGCGATGGGCTGAACGGCCGTCTTTTCCGTGCTCGGCGGGTCCGTGGGATTCATGCCCGTGAGTACGACACCGTTGATCAGGGGCTGGCTATCGCCCGTAAGGGAATTGATCCCATATACGTCCGTGTCGCCCCAGATGTCCTCGCAGCCCTGCACAATAGGATGGTCCTTCATCTCCGGCACGATGGCGCC
This sequence comes from Candidatus Hydrogenedentales bacterium, assembly GCA_044344195.1. Classification (GTDB taxonomy): domain Bacteria; phylum Hydrogenedentota; class Hydrogenedentia; order Hydrogenedentales; family JAEUWI01; genus JAEUWI01. The sequence goes on along the minus strand of JBIJDL010000019.1, from coordinate 7,468 downwards.
CCGGGTGCTCTCGTGACCATGGTGGCCATAGTGGCTGACCCAGGTTTCTCCGAGGATTTGCCGGCCATAGCCGCCTTTAAAGGCTTCGTCCTCATTATTCCAAGTGTACTTCGCATAGGGACTGGCGGTATTGACGATGTAGTTGAAAGGGTGGGTGGCGGTCCGCAGGGCAATAATGGGCCGCCCGGAATGGGTGTAGTCGATAATCCGCTTCATGTCGGCGTCGGGCAGCTCGCGAAAGCGCGTGAACAGCACCATGAGGTCCGCCTTTTCGAGGACCTCCAGACCGGGGATATTGTCCAAGGTCACCGGATCGATTTCGCCCGATTCCTTATTGATGGAAAAGAGCACGGTGCAGGTGAAGCCGTGGTGGGTGGCGAGAATCTTCGCGAGTTGAGGCATGCCCTCCTCGGAGCGGTACTCTTCGTCGCCCGTAATAAATACAATGTGCTTACCTTTGCCGGGGCCGTCCTGGCCCTCATAGGTCACGCCGGCCGCAAGCGCGGTGGATGAACAGATCACAGTCACCAGGGCCAGCATCGCCCCTCGAAATACCTTCGACATGCTTCTCTCCTTCGTTGGTCGCTCAGAATGGGTCGCTTTGCCGGGCGGTGCCAGACCGCCCGGTCAACGCTATACCATAGCACGGCATCACGCCGGGGGCAATCGCATTAGAAACTCAGAAATTGCGGGAGCATGGAGCGGGGGCTTTCGAGCCCCCGGTCCGTGCAACGCGGTTGCACGGGCAAAACGATGAAATAAAAAGGGGCAGGAATGCCCCCTCGCCATACTTTCGCCAGCTAGATCGTGATTACAAAGCGTCTTTAAATGCGAAAGCCCCGGGGTATGCATCTTCCACCTATAAGGAACGAGCACGCGCCGAAGAAGACGCCGCGGCGAAACCAGTAGGAGCACCCGATGCTAACCATAGTACGAATCCGAGACCGAGAGAGCCTTCGCCGATGTTATCCCGTCATGGAGCAACTCCGGCCCCACCTCGACGAGGCGGCCTTTTGCGAGCAGGTGGAGCGTCAGTTTGAGACGCAGCACTATCATCTCGCGGCCCTTGAAAGTGAAGGAGCCATCGTTTCCGTAGCGGGCTATCGACACCTCGAAAATCTCGTCTACGGAGCGCACCTGTACGTCGATGATCTGATTACGGACGAGGCGCAGCGGGGCCGGGGATTCGGGGGGCAGCTTTTTGACTGGCTGGTGGAAGAGGCGCGTCGGGAAGGATGCAGCGCACTGCACCTCGACAGTGGCGTGCAGCGCTTCGCGGCCCACCGTTTCTATCTTGGAAAGCGGATGGAGATCACGTCGCGCCATTTCGGCCTTGCGCTGCAGGAATAGCCTTCAGGAGGCGGTATTTCAGCGCTTTCGTGTGCGCTTAAGGCGATTGTACGCTTCGTTCAGGGCGCGCATCGTGTCATCATCGCCTCCACGATCGGGATGGTGAATCTTGGCCTTGCGCTTGTAGGCCCGCTCGATCTCATCCCAGTTGGAGGAAGGGGAGATACCGAGCATGCGAAAGCACATATCCAGATCGCCGGGCGCGCCGGTCGGGGCCTCGTCATCAAATCGCTCACCCCGGATTTCCCGCATCGCCCGTATGATGATGGGCAGGAGCCCGGTTGCGCTAAGCACAACGATGATGATTACGATCCCGAGGATTTCTTGAAGGCTGGGCATGATTCGAAAAGTTCCCCCGTGGCCTAACGGCGCTTCCGGTCGTCAAACTTGAAAATATTGTCGACGGCTTCCCCTACCTTGTCGTTGGGGCCTTTCTTGCTTCTGGTATCCTTGCGGCGCCGCTCCCGCTGGAAGCTGATGAACATGGGGAGGAGCTTCATGTAGAGGAAGCCGACGCCCATGCCCCCGAAGTGGGTCACCCACGACACGGAGGTGCCATCCAGACTGGAGATGACGTTGAGCAAGAATGCAATCAGCACCAGTGCCCGGGCGTTGATGGGCCAGGGAAAGTAGAGAAGGAAAAATTCCCGATCCGGCTCCACCATGGCAAAGGCTACCAGCACCCCCATGGCCGCGCCGCTGGCGCCGACGACATTGGTCACCTCCCCCTGGAGGAAATAGGGGAGCAGGGTGGCGAGCACGCCTCCAGCCCCGCAGGTCAGGTAAAAGCGAAAAAAGGCCCGGGTACCCAGCACCCGCTCAACTTCCGGACCGAACCAGTACAAGGAAAGCATGTTTCCAGCGAGGTGCATCAGCCCACCGTGGAGAAATTGATAGGTTATGGGCGTCCATACAAAGCCGGAGAGAAAGCGCTGCTGCTGAAAGCCGAACCAGGTGCTGAACGCGCCCCCATAGAAGCCGGGCCGCTGGTTCAGCCACACCATTAAGGGGTCGGACAGGAGCTGGATCGCGAAAACAATTATATTGACCAGAATCAGCCGTTGCACGGCCCAGGTGATCCGGGAACTGCCAAAGGTGTTGGATTCCATTGTGTACGAATATCGGCTCATCGGCGCTCTATACGGGCCTTCCGGGACCGCGCCCGCAGTCAGAGGACGCAACGATTGGACTTAGGTTTGCTCGAAGGGCGCGGGCGGGGCTTAGGATGCCTCTCTCCGCCTTCTGCCGAGGCTATTGTACCCGATTCCCCTGCTCAAGTACCAAGACCGGATCCCCTTCACTCCCCAAGCCGGTTCGTCAGCGGATAGGACGAAACAGCGCCCCAGCGGTCGTAGGGAAAGTAGATGAAGATAGCCCGACCGACGATGAGGGACTCCGAGAAGCACTCACCCTCGTCGTGGCTGTCCATGCTGTTGTTTCGATTGTCCCCGAGAATAAAAACCTGATCTTCCGGCACGGAAACCGGGGGCACAACCTGATAGAAAGGCGGCTCCATAAGGTAGGGTTCAGACGCGTACTCGCCGTTAATCTGGAGGGTGCCGAGTTGCACGCTGATGGCGTCCCCGCCTAGCCCGACGATACGCTTCACCAGATAGGCTCCAGGTTCCGCCGGGTCCCGCAGGACCACGATATCACCGCGGTCGTAGGAGGATTCGGCGATGGTGACGAGCTGGTCCACGGGCTGTAACGTGGGTTCCATGGACCCCGAGGGCACCCGGAAGAAACGCACGTGACGGTAGCCGAACAGATAGACGCAGAGCAGGAGAAAGATGACAACGACCACGTTTCCCACGCGCTTGCTCGACAACAGGAGTCGAAGGCGTTCCAGATTCAAATTGGCTCTCCAATCATCGGCACAGGGTCCACCGGCATCAGTTTTCCGCGCTGACGTCGTCCAAGAGACGTGTCGCAACTTCATTGCCCGGAATAACCTCCAGAGCCGCCTCAAAGCAACGCCGCGCTTCCTTCTTGTTTTCCAGGTTGCGCCAGGCGCGGCCCTCATTCAGCCAGGTGAAAAAGGTCTGAACATTGTTCTCGGCATGTTCACGCGCCGCCTGCCAGGCTTTTGTGGACTCTTTCCAGTCGGGTTTCAGCTCGAAGTTCTCGGCGGCGATAAAGTTCACGGCATAGTCTTCAAGGATCTCGTAGTCGTCCGGAGCAAGCTTGGTGGCCTTCTTTGAAAGCTTCATGGCCTCTTTATAGATTTTCGGCGCGTCCCACCCGCGAATCTTTTCCGTCTGGGGTCGATAGATCAGATAGTTCTGCGCCATGTTGAAGCAGTAGTCGGCATTCTTCGGGTCAAGTTCAAGGGCCTTGTCCATGTTCTGGAAACCGAGCTCGTAGAGACCGGAATGGAAGTAATGCATGCCCAGATTGTTGTGGGGATCGCTGTATTTCGGATCCAGCGAAACCGCTTCCAGCCACTCCTTTACCCCCTCCATTTGCTTGCCGAATCCGTCGTAATACACTGTCCCCCGGAAATTGTGGACCGAGGCACTGTGATCAAAAGTCTTCAGCCCAAGGTCCCCAAGCGCGGTCAACTGCGCCAGGCACAATTGTATCTCGTTGCTCTTCGCCTGGATCTCCGCTTCGGTCAGTTCCGGCGACATCTCACTCTGAAGAACCGCTATGCGCTCGAAGGCCGCATTGCCCATGGTCCACATCTGGTCCAGGAAAGCCTCCTCGTCTCCCGAAAGCGCCTTCAACGGCTCCAAATAGGCCGGGTCCACCACCGGTGCGGGTGCGGGTGCTGCCACGGGCGGCGCGTCCAGCGGCGCTTCTCCGACCGGCTCCTGCGCGGAAGCGGCCAAAGCGAAGCCGCTGAGGGTGACCGCGAGGAGGAGGTTCATGAGCCCGCGACGGGGAGTAACTTGGATTAACATGCACAATCCTTACGGTAGAGGAAAACAGGCGCAACGCTCCATTAGACGATTCAGTATTCCCGCGATCACAGAGAAGTTGCGTAGATTCTGCAATGGCGGCTTAAGTATTCCATTCAAGACGGTCTCGACTCAAGGTCACACAAGGGAAACTTTCGCGGTCGAAGAAGCCGATCTAGCGGGCCGCCGCGACATGGATGGCATCACTGGATTCAACCACGACAACGCCCGAAGGCGTTACCCGAAAAAGCCGGGCGTCTCGCTCCAGATCATAGCCGATCTCCGCGAAGGCCGGAATCCGAACGTCCTTTTCCACGATCACGCGACGCAGGCGGGCGTGACGTCCCACGTCCACCCCGCGGAAGAGCACCGACTCTTCCACCTGAGAATAGCTGTTGACCCGCACCTCGGGCGACAACACCGACCGAATGACCTGGCCGCCGCTGATGATGCACCCCGGACTGACGATGGAGTCCATGGCCACGCCGAAACGCTCGTCGCGATTGGCGAATACAAACTTGGCCGGGGGATAGGAGGGAAGCTTGATCTGCATGGGCCAACTCTTGTCATAAAGATTGAACTGCGGATCGACCCGCGCCAGGTCCATGTTGGCCTCCCAGTAGCTGTCGATCGTCCCCACGTCCCTCCAGTATTTCGACTCCTTCTTGTTCTCGTCCTCAAAGGGATAGGCGTAAACCAGCGCCTTGTCGATAAGACCAGGGATGATATCCTTGCCGAAATCGTGGGAACTGTTCATTTCCGCATCTTCGACCAGGGCGTCGCGGAGCACTTCGAGATTGAATACGTAGACGCCCATGGAAACCATGGCGGATTCGGGATGGTGGGGATCGGGCCGCGGCTCGGCGGGCTTCTCTTCAAAGCCCACGATCCGATGGTCCGCATCCGCGGCCACCACGCCAAAGCGATGGGCCTCGTGAATGGGTACCTGGATGGTCGCCACCGTGGCGGCCGCCTCGGCCTGCCGGTGAAATTGCACCATCTTCTCGTAATTCATCTTGTAGATGTGGTCGCCCGACAACACCAGAATCTCTTCCGGGGCCTCCCGGTCTATGGAATACAGGTTGTGGTACAGAGCGTCTGCCGTGCCCCGATACCAACTGTCATTGACCCGCATTTGTGGCGGAATAATCTCGATGAACTCGCCCAGTTCCGGCCGGGTCATATCCCAACTGTAGCGGATGTGGCGCGAGAGCGACTGGGACTTGTACTGGGTTAGAATATGAATACGCCGACAGAACGAATTGATACAGTTCGCAAGGGTAAAATCGATGATGCGGTAGGTGCCGCCGAAAGGGACGGCGGGCTTGGCCCGGTGGCGGGTGAGGGGATAGAGCCGTTCCCCTGCGCCCCCGGCTAGAATTACGGTGAGTACGCGATTCACGATTGCTCCTTACCATGCGCTCCGGCCTGCCCCGTCGGGCGGGCGAGACGCTGTCAACATCCTTACGGATACCTTCCGCCGGGCACTTTGTGGCTAATGCTGCTGCGCGAACTGGCACAACGCTTCCACGTCCAACAGGGTTACTTGGCGATTCTCGATTTCAAGCACTCCCGCCTCGCGGAGTCTCCGGAGTACCGAGGTGGTGATCTCGCGTGTAGTGCCCGCCAGATTGGCCACCTCCTGGCGGGTCACTCGGAAACACTCCCCGAGGTGTCGCTGGAACCTCGTCGTGTTTCCTTCATTCCGGATTGCCCTCCGTATTTCACCGTAGGCCCGCCGTACCTGAGCGCCGGAGGGCGGTTGAAACAACCAGTTTAACTCTAACACGGATACCCGAAAAAGTCACGGAAATTTGCAGATCGTCAATCCGCACTTCCGGGCACCCTGCGGGCTATTTCGCTGTATTCGCGTTTGGCAGAGACGAGAATTGGCTCAGAAGCCCAGTTACCAGGCCAGGGAACGGATCGCATCCGCATTCGCGTAGTAGAAAGTGGCACTGAAACGTAGAAAATAGAATAGGGCCGTGCCAGCAATCCAAAGCAACAACAGGAAATCAATTAACCGGCTCCCGGCCACGGTGCTATTCCCCGGAGTCATGGCGATGCTCCATAGCTTCAATTCGGCGCGATAGAAGTGCTATCTCCTGGGCCAGAATCCGATTTCGTTCGGACAACTTGGAGATAACTACTGTAAAGGCGAGAACGAGCAACAGCAGGAACAGAAACGACCCCACATAGAATACGGTCAGGTACTGGAATCCAAAAACGGCCGATGTCCACGTGATCACACTGGGAAAGAAGCCTACACCCAGCCCACATGCCGCTGCCGCCAACCATAAGAGGGCGTAACGCTCTTTGAGATGTGCACGCCGGACCAGCTCAAGGACGAGGATCATGAAGCCCAGGCTCACGAGGAGCAGGCCTACGCGATGGGACCAATAGAATCCAACAAAGGGGAGGTTGGGATCAGTCATTCCGCAGCCCTCCGCGCCGGGGTATAGTGGCGGAATTGATCGATGAGAATGGCCAACCCAACTTTGACCATGTAGTAGGCGGCACCGTGGGCCCGGATAGAGGTCACGCCGCCCTGCCGGGGGTGCATGGTTACCGGTATCTCCACCGCACGCAGGCCGTGCTTGTGTAATATCACCAGTACCTCCGGCTCGGGGTAGTCTTCGGGATAACTTTCCGCCACGACCGCGATGGCGGCCCGGTTCATGGCCCGAAAGCCGCTTGTAGTGTCCGTAATTCCGCCGCCGATAAATAGATTAATCCAACGGGAAAGGAGGGACTTGCCAATTCGGCGGCTCAAGGTCGGGGTATAGTCGCTATTTGCCACGTAGCGCGATCCGATGACCACGTCCGCGCTGCCGTCTTCGAGTCGGGACACCAGCCGGACGATCTCATCGGCGGGGTGCTGGCCGTCCGCGTCGCACTGCACGGCGATGTCATAGCCATTGCGCAGCGCGTACTTATATCCGGTTTGCATGGCGCCGCCTATGCCGAGGTTGAAGGGAAGGGACAGCAAGGTGGCGTCGCCCGAATCGCGGACACATGCGCTCGTGTGATCAAGCGAGCCATCGTCCACCACGACAATATCGCAGTCCGGCGTGGCGGCGCGAATCTGACCGAGCACGGCGGCGATGGTGGCCTCTTCATTGTAGGCGGGAATGATTACGAGTACGCGCGACATTTACTCTTTGCTCTTGTGTCGGGAAGAAAAGGCCCAAAGCCCCTTCAGCAGCCCAGTTCCTCGG